>CAJUMI010000043.1 GCA_910587545.1 uncultured Muribaculaceae bacterium
AAAGGTAATGTTTTTATCCGTGATTGTCAGATTAAGTCTTGACTACTTCAGATAATATCTTTGAAAATAAGTAGCTTTCGGAGGATTTGCTTTTGCCTCTTGTCTCAAATTGCCTCAATACATTGAACATTCAGTAGTCTGACTTTGTCGCGGGAGGTAATTACGGTTGTTACAAGGGATAATCAGACTCGGCTTTTCCGGCACACTCTTAATTGGTTTTGTAAACTTTTGTGGGCGGTAATGTGTTTTGCCATTAAAACATATTATCAACCCTTTCAACGAAACGATTATGGACATTAACAGACAGAAAGCACAAGCCGAAGCCGCGGTCGCAAAAGCCGCGGCTAAAGTATCAGCACAAGCTGCCAAAGCATCCGTGACTGACGAAAGCAAGGATATAAAATCGAAAGTGGCTGACGCATATGCCAATGCCAAGGATCAGGTGTCGGACACAGCACAGAATATCAAAGACACGGTCAGCGACAAGTATGAACAGGTGAAAGATACTGTGTCGGACAAGGCGCAGGGCGTGACTGAAAAGGTGAAGAATATAGCCTCCAATGTCATCGATAAGGGCGGCGACCTGATGGACACACTGGCCGACAAGGCCCATGACGTGGCCTCAGGCATGAAGAAACAGTAACGCGAGGCGTCACAGGGGGCAGGCCTCGGCCGCGAACCTGAACAGACCTCCCGGCGGCGTGAGATCAATCCGGCCGCTTATGATTCTCCGGTTTTCGATGATTGCGTCGTCGGGAGCCGGAGAGTTGTATGCCGGGGTGACGCTGAAGCTCCCTTCGCTGCCCGGTGAGAGAAAACGTTCCGACAGGCTATGGGCCACAAATCCCATTGTCATGCGCAGGTTGATCTCGACCGTCGCGTCGAGTAGAGCCGATCCGTCATTAAGCCGTGCGACAAGCATGTCTATGCCCAGCGGGCCTGAGTAACACGGGGCGATGAGGCATTCGACAGCCTCGCGCAAGGCTTCGCCGGCGGCGTTGAGACGTGAGGCGGGATAATGGCGGCTGAGCCTCTCGAGCAGACGACTGTCGGAAGCGAGCGCATTGCCGGTGTAACTGCCTGATGCGTCAGCGGTGAATAGGGACAGTCCGACACGCCGGCAGCGGCTGTCGGCACACTCAAAGAGCATGGCGAAGTCGGCCGTGCGCTCGTAAGCTGTCTCGACCATCACGCTGCCTTGACGGCGTATGATGCCTTCGCTGCGGCGCAGAGCCTCGGCGGCGGATATGTGGCGGGTATCTATCAGACCGCGTCCGGAACTTGACCACGGTGATTTGATGATCACCGACCGGTTGTCGGCCAGGTAGCGGGAGAGTCTGTCGACGCTGTCGATCTCGACGGCCGGCGGAGCAATGGCGAAGTCGAGCCGCGGCGCGATCATGCGGCACAGTTCGGCGGCAGTTCGGCGGTGGGAGAGTTGCCGCCAACGGTTGAGGATACTGTTGTCAGGCAGACTGTCGGCTGTGAAACCTTCGCGCAGAAAATCACGGCGTACGGCAGCCGACCATCCCCAGGGCGCAGGCTCGAAGACGTTGGCCGATCTGTGGTCAAACACACCGACACCGATGCCGAAGCGCTCTCTGACCGAGTCGAGCCAGCGGGTGTTTATGCCGTAGGCAAGAAAGGTGTCGCCTGGATCGCCGTACCACAGCGGAAGCGCGGCACCTGACGCGCGCAACGCCAGTGCCGCCTTGGGGGCGGTGAAATTATCGCTGCCCGTGGCGAGCGCGATGTCGTTTTCAGGATTGAACAGATGAAGTCGTGGCATAATCGACGGCAAATATACGGATAAGTCGGAGACAAAACCAAACTTGTCTGGGTTTTGTTTTTATAGTATGTCTGACTAATTCAGGTATACGCAAAAAAACAGGGCACCTTCTCACGAGGGCACCCTGCGTCGTTTTAAAAGACTTAAAACAATTACATAACTAACATAAAACACATTATCTTTTTATATAGTGGAGGGTTCGTGCTTTTTGTCCGGATTTAGCTGTATGAAGCCGACAAGGGCGACGATGAGCCGACGTTGATAATAATCAGATTTCTGCTGATTGTTACATTATGGGGTCTTGAACATTAATAAGTGAATGATTTGTAGATAACAACTGGTTTAATTAGTGAATCAATTTTTTGCGATACAAAATTACAACCGAAAATGCGGCCAAGCAATAGCATATAAGACAAATCTAAACCGGTTGTTTTATAACCACCATGTTATCTGTTTATAATCAGATGTATATGGAATTATTGGAATGCGCGATATATAACTGCAGTTTATGACTGCGAACTGATTTTCATGATGTTTTTCTCAAAATTTTCGCGGTCGACAGCATGAGATTTTAGCCTGTTGCGATAGGCGTAGATCGTGTTGAGTGAATAGTTGAGTATCTGGGCTATGCTGGCGGCGTCGTCGATGCCCATGCGTTTTATGGCGAGGATGCGCAGATCGGTGTTGAGGCGTTCGCCGTTGGCGAGAGTGATGCGGTATTCGGGTTTGAGCAGGTCGTTGACGCGGTCGACAAAGTCGGGGTAAAGGTGCAGGAATGCGTCGTCGAACACATTATAGAAGTCGGCGCTCTGCTCCTCGATGAAGCGGCCGGACTTGACCATGCGGTAAAGTTCGTCGGTCTTTCCGGCTGATATCTTGCGTTCGGCTATTTTGCAGAAGTTGTTGAGCTTGTCCATGTAGATGGAGCATAGTTGCAGGAAGCGGCTGATATATATGTCTTTGCTGTGATTGGCAATGCGCAGGCGTTGCTGGGCGCATGCCAGGCGTACGGTCTCGCGGTAACGCAGTCTCAGGCTGATGCCGAGGCCGATGAGCAGGGCGGTCATCACAGCTATGATGACATAGCTCCGGCGGCGGCGCGACTCGGACTGGCTGCTGTGGGCTTCGGCTATGATAGGCAGCGCGCGCGACGACTCGATCATGCGCAGTGTGGCTCCGCATCTGACAGCGTTGTCGAGGGCGGTGGAGAGATAGCGGTAGGAGCGCTCGATATCGCCGTCGGCATATAGCATTGAGCCGAGTTCCTGCAGCGATCTCACTTCGAGGGTGGCCGACTCTATGTCGGCCACCGCCGAGTTGGCCAGATATGCGCGGTATGCGTTTTCATCGCCGCGCCGGCTGGCGATGGTCGAAAGATGGTGATTGGCCCTCGCTAGCAGTCCTTTGTCGTCCGATGTCTCGGTGAGTCGGACGAGCAGAGCCTCGGCGCGCGTTTCGTCGCCGAGCTGGAAATAGTATTCGCCGAGATTGAAAAGATAGTCGTCGCTGCTGCGGTCGAGCAGGTCGAGCAAGATTTCCTGATAGGATAGGGCCTTGTCGGCGTAGCTGCGTCGGTAAGGTTCGTAATCCTCGTAGGCAGACGACAGATATCTGTAAAGCCTGCGTCCGGATTCATAGTAAAGTGGCCGTAGAGCGGCCGGCAGCGCTACGCTGTCTATGGCGCCGAATGATTTGACTGCCGTCTCATAGTAGCCGGTCAGCGGCAGAAGGGCCGAGCGCTTGAGGTCGGCTTCGGTTCGCCCGGCGTTGTTGACGGCCGCCGAGCGCGCACGTTCGTAGTATATTATAGCCGAGTCGTTGATAAACGAGGAGTAGGCGTCGCCGATGGCTATCAGGTCGCCGTAGCGGCAGTTGCGGGCGTAGGCATCTTTAAGCGAGTCGATGAGATGCTGCCGTTGTTCGATATAGCGCTCGCGTTTTCCGAGCGCACGGTCAAGTCTGTCGATGGCGTCATCGCTTGCGGAGACTCCGGCAGTCTGTGACATGACGGCCGACATCAACGTGATGATTATTATTGACACCGCGTCTCTCACTGCGGTCAGTTGAATAAGCGGCTGATCTCATCAATGCCGATTGTCATTACGATGGGCAGGCCGCCGGGTGTGAAATTGGGTGACGAGGTTTTGAACAGGTCGGCGACGAGCATGTCGGTCTCGGCCTCGCTCATGTTGCAGCTGGCGTTGATGGCCGCCGTGCGTGCCATTGTGGCGGCGATGGTGGCGAAAAGCTCGGTGTCGGGCAGTTCGCCCGTCTGCGACACCCGTCCTATGATCTCAGTCAGTGTTTCCGACGGAGAAGCGGCACTAAGAGCCGAGGGCATGCCGTTGATGGCCCAGGTGCAGTCGCCGAGCGGTGACACGTCGAAGCCCAGCCGTGCGAGCGAATCGCAGATCGATGCGAGCACTATGTCGTCGGCCGCGCCGAGGGTCAGCGTCTCGGGGAATATCATGCGCTGTGTGGCGATGGCTCCGTCGGCTATGCAAGCCATGATGCGTTCGTAGAGCACACGTACATGGGCGCGATGGCGGTCGATCAGCATCAGCCCGTCGCGCACGGGTGTCGCTATGTAGCGGTTGGCCACGGTGATGTAAGATCCCGGCTGACGCGTCGAGGCGATATCGTCGGTCTTGGCTGCGGGCATGTCCTGGTCGGGCAGCTCGTCGAGGCCGAGCTGACGTCCGGCTGTTGCCGCCCTCGACTGCTCTATGATGTTGAGGGCGCTGCGCACCTCTTCGAGCGAGGCGTTGCGCTCGCGGTTGAAGCGTCCCGAGAGACTGTCCCAGTCTACACCGGTGCGGTCTGACTGCCGTGGGGTGCGGTCGTCGGTGGCGATGCCGCGCTCAAACGGATTATATGATTCGTCGACGTCGATAGTCGCGCGTGCGTTGGTGTCGGGGCTGAACGCCGGTATTTCGGGGGCATCGTCAACGTTAAAGTCGATCGCGCCCGTGGCGTTGGTCTTGCCTAGAGCTTCTTTGATGGCGGCGACAAGTATCTGCCAAATGCCTTGCTCGTCCTCGAACTTGACCTCGTGTTTCTGTGGATGTATGTTGACGTCGATTCTGCACGGATCGACCTCGAAATTTATGAAGTAAGACGGCTGCATGTCGGCTGCGGTCAGCTGTTCGAAACAGCTCATCACCGCGCGGTGGAAGTAGGGGTGACGCATGTTGCGGCCATTGACAAAGAGATACTGGTGAGCTCCGCGGCGGCGTGCGAATTGCGGCAGTCCGATAAAGCCCGACAGTCTGACAAGCGATGTCTCGGTCGAGAGCGGTATGATCTGGCGCTCTATCGATCTGCCGAACAGCTCGCCGATACGCCGGCGCAGTGAGCCATGGAGCAGACGGTGGACAGTCACATCGTTGTGGATCAGCGTGAAATCGACATTGGTGTTGACAAGGGCGAGCCTCTCGAACTCGTGGACGATGTGTCCCATCTCGACAGCGTCTTTTTTCAGGAATTTGCGGCGCGCGGGCAGATAGGCAAACAGATTTTTGACCATCAGGTTTGTGCCCGGCACGCATGCGCAGGCTTCCTGGCTCTCGACCTTCGAGGCCGCGATTGTCAGGCGGCTGCCGACGCTGTCGCCCCGGCGCATCGTGCGCAGTTCGATCTGAGCCACTGCTGCGATCGACGCGAGTGCCTCGCCGCGGAAACCCATTGTGTGGAGCGAATAAAGATCATCGGCTGAGGCTATTTTGCTTGTGGCGTGGCGTTCGAAGGCCATGCGCGCGTCGGTCGGCGACATGCCCGCGCCGTTGTCGACGACCTGGATCAGAGTGCGCCCGGCATCTTTTATAATTATGCAGATATCTGTGGCTCCGGCATCGATAGCGTTCTCTACCAACTCCTTGACCACTGAAGCCGGACGTTGGATCACCTCGCCGGCCGCAATCTGGTTGGCCACCGAGTCGGGAAGTAATTTTATGATGTCGCTTGATGCCATAATTTCGTCGGATGACAAAATTACAAAATAATGTTGAAACCGCAATAAGAGCGTTTTCAAACAAGTTCTAAAACAATGTGGCGGATGAGGTTTATGTCATAAACGGGATATAAGTTCTGTCCATGCCATTACATCCATCCTGGAGAATGCGAACAACTTCTTGCCGAGGTCTTTTAACGAATGGCCGATATGATAGACATCTATTTTTTGCGATTTAGGATGTTTTTTTGTTCTTTTTTTCTTTGATTATACTTATTTAATAAAATAAATCATATCTTTGCAGAATATATCGGATCGAAATATAAACCATTCATTCATATTTGCTAATGAAAAAGATTAAATTTTTTCCGGGCATGCTTTATCTTGCGGGCGCTCTGTCGTTGGGCTCGTGCGGCGACGAAGTTGCGGGCGGCGGCAGCGCCACCGGCTCGATAGCCCCGGTAGTCGATGTCGACGCTATCATTCTCGGCGCCGATGTGGAGTCGAGGGCGGCCGATGATCCGGCACCCGAGACCGATGATCTGTCGCTGACGGTAAGATCGGCCGACGGTTCGTTTGACCGCACGTGGGATCGTCTGTCAGACTTCAGTGCCGACGAGGTTTTCCCGGTGGGCTACTATACTGTAGAGGTCAACTATGGCGACTCTCTCTCCGAGGGTTTTGACGCTGTGCCGGCATTCCATGCCTCACAATCAGTCAAGGTCATCGAGGCAGCGACGGTTCCCGTCGAGCTGAATGCCCGAAGAACCCATGCCTCGGTGAAGGTGAGCTACACCGAGGCCTTCGACAATTATATCGACCACGCCACAGTGCGCGTTGAGTCGCAGTCGGGCTACAAAAGCTATTTTGTGACTTCGCCGACCTTTACCGAAGATCGTCCGTCGCTAATCGTGCCGGGAAAGACCGCGCTGTTTGTGTCGGTGACCAGGCAGAACGGAGCGCAGGTCAATGATATCAAAGTGGCCGAATTCACAGCCGAGGCGCGCCACCGCTACAATGTGACCATCGATGTCAACGACGGCGGTGTCGGCAGGCCGACGCTTACGGTCGATTTTGACGATGAGGTCGCAGCCGAGACTGTCGACGTCGATCTCTCCGACGAGATGATTTTTGCCTCGGCGCCCAAATTTGTGCTCGAAGGCTTTGAAGACGGCGATCATATCGACTTTGTCGAACACGCTTATGCCGGCGGACCCGTGAAGGTGGGCATCATCGCCCAGGGCGGCATCCGCTCGGTGGTGCTGACCACGCAGTCGGCTTTTCTCCGCGACAAGAAGGGTCTCGATCCGGTGCTGGAGCTTGTCGGCAACGACGGTAATCACGGCATCGGAAACAGCGGCATCAAGGTTCGCGGTCTCGACGGCTCTGTCGACGAGATGGCCATGATCGACTTCACCGATATGTTCGATACGTTTGATTATCTCGAGAGCGACAATGCTTACGGCCATGTGTCGACTTTCAAGCTCGAGGTCACTGACCGCAACGGCAAGACGGCCGAGGCTCCCGTCGGATTTTCGATGAAACTTAACCCGATCGAGATGGCGGTTACGGCGGCTTCGGAAGTGAAATTCTTCGAGACCGATGTGACGATCGACTTCACTTATAACGGCAAGCCTGACAAACTCGGGTTCTATTATGTCAACGATCTCGGTGTCGACAAACCTCTGACTGTCAACGGCGAAGTGACAGCAAAAGGCGGCAACGCCTATTCAGCCGCATTGACGGGGCTTCCGGCAGATCAGAATCCGGTAACCGTCAAGGTGAAAGCCGGCACGAAGTCTGCTTCGCTCCGCATCGAGCGCATCGCCCCGGCGTTCTCGCTGTCGGTAAAGCCCGAAGACATCTATGCCAAGAGGGCCTACATTACAGTGGAGAGCAGCGAAGTCGACGCTGTAAAGCTCGCACCGGTTGTGACGTTCTGGAAAGGCGCGTCCAACAAGCTTAAAGCCACGCGCGTCGGCGAGAGCGCGACTTTCCTTGTCGAAGGCCTTGCCAGCGGTATTGAGAATACCGTCTGGGGGTCTCTGGTCAACAGAGCTGACGCCGCCGAGTCTATCACATTCACAACAGAAGCGGCAAGACAGCTGGAGAATGCCGGATTTGAAACTTGGACTTTTGATCAGGTTGGACGTTGGCAGACATTATGGTATGTGGATCCAACGGATTATTGGGCGACTATGAACGCAAAGACAACTCAGCAACATGGTGATATTGGTGTGTTTGATACTGCACCTCGCTCTGCATATTGCTCAACTTCAGGGACTCGTCCAGCAAATGCTAATGTAAGTAGGAACCCATCTGCAACGGCAAACTCCGGGAATCAACATACTGGCAATAACGCGGCAGTGATCAGAACTGTAGGGTGGGGTAAAAATAACACTTCATTCGGTTACAGTGGAAGATGTGATAATGTAACAGAAGGAGAACTTTTCCTTGGAAAAAACAATGATCAGTTTGAGGCAATCAGAGGTATTGAGTTCGCTCAGCGTCCCATGGGCATGAAGTTTTATGCCAAATATATTCCGTTTAAATCCGGAAACGGTGATTTCGGAACCGCGGAAATAATAGTTCGTGATGCATCGGGCAATATTTTGGCGCAAAGGTTGGAAAATATTCAGGAAACCAATGGCTATGTCTTGATCAATATGCCGCTCACATATAATTATCCGTCTGTTAAGGCTGCAAAATTAGAGGTCAATTTCAAATCTTCCGGAAATAAGGATTGTGTGAAATATGCCAGTCAATATCTTAGTGATGCAGGTCGGGCGAATCTAAGTGATGCCGAATATGTTGGTTCACAATTATACATCGATGACATCGAATTGATCTATTAAACAAGGAAAATAAATCGGAAATGAAAAATAAAATATTAAGATTAATCCCTCTGATAGCGCTTGTACTGGGACTTTCGGCTTGCGACGACCATAATTATGGCGGCGAAGATGTGGCTGAAGGCTCGATATCGTTTGCAAGTTTCGGTGTCGATGTGCAGGAGGGTCAGACCGTTGTCGAGTCACGCACGGGCATTGATGTGTCAGGTTATCTGGTGAAGATCGTCAATACGGCCACCGGCCGTGTTGTGATGCAGTCGGCCTACGGTCAACTGCCCGGCGTTATATCGTTGCCTGTCAGCGACTATAAGATAAAGGTGGAGTCACACGAGGTGCAGCCCGCCGAGTTTGATCGGCCCTATTATGCAGGAGAGACTGCGGTGAAAGTGAGTGCCAACAGCATCTCTGACGCCGGCAAGGTGACATGCCGCTTCTCGTCGATCAGAGTATCGATCCGCTATGCCGACAATCTGCGTCCGTTGCTCGGCGACGACGTTACAGTGACGGTCAATACAAGAGGCACAGGAGAACTTGTGTTCACCCCGACAGACAGCCGTTCGGGTTACTTCGAGGCTGTTGAGGGATCGACGACTCTTGTCGCAATTTTCAGAGGCACTGTCAACGGTCAGTTAACCGAACTTCGCAAGGAACTGACCGATATCAAGGCCGGTGACCACCGCATAATCACTTTCAAAATCAAACTGCCTGACGATTTCCCCGATGCTGGCGGCACGATAGATCCGTCGACGGGTGTGACGATTGACTCGAGTGTGGAGAATGTCGACCGGAACGGCAATGTGACTTTCGAGGAAGATAATCTTGGCGGTGACGACCGTCCCGGTCAGGAAGGACCCGAAGGACCCGAAAATCCCGACAATCCGAATATCCCTGACAAACCTGATAGTGATGTTTCTATGACAGCTCCCGAGCTTGTCTTTGACGAGCAGATGGATTGCTCGCCGAAGAATGGTATAGTAAACATACATGCTGATTCCGGAATAGCGCATCTTTATATTAAGGTTGATACTGACAACGATGATTTTAGAGATATTGCATTACAGATGTTCGGAGAAGGCAAATTTGATTTTGCCGATCCGAATATGTCGGAAGAATCCAAGGCTCAATTGGAGCCTCTCGGACTCAGTTATGGCGATGCAATTTTGAATCAGACGGATGTTCCTTTTGATATATCGATGTTTATACCTCTGTTAAGTGGTTTCCGGGGAACAACGACATTCAGTTTGACCGTTGTCAGCAATAATGGGGCAGAATTATCAAAGAGTCTAATCTTCAAAGCTGAATGACCATGAAAAAGACAATATTATTTTCAACGGTCGCTCTGGCAGTTCTTGCGATGAGTTGTGCTAATGACGATGAGCGTTTTTTCGGCAATGGTGAAGGCCGTATGGTGCTGACAACCGAGATTAAGGCTGATATCAATGTCGAGAGCCGTGCTTCGGCCTCGACAGAAGATCTAAACGAGAGTATGATACTATGGATTTCCAACTCCAAAGGCCCGGTGAGAAAATACAAAGGCCTGTCTTCGCTACCCGACAGCGAGTGGCTGCTTTCAGACCACTATGTCGCCGAGGCCTGGGCAGGAGACTCGGTTTCGGCGTCGTTTACCGACCGGTGGTTCAAGGGCCGTCAGGAGTTCGATATCCGTGCGGGCGAAGTGACGTCGGTCAATGTCCCCTGTAAGATTGCCAATGTTCTGGCAAGTATTTCTTATGCCGACGGTCTGACAGACTATTTCAGCCAATACAGTGTAACTGTAGGCCATAAGCGCGGCAGTCTGACGTTCGAGGGCGAGACCGCCTTGTCGACCGGTTATTTCATGATGCCGTCTACCGACAAGAACCTCTCATGGACTCTAAAGGCTGTAACAAATGCGGGTGTGACAGTGGAGCGCAGCGGCGTGATCGAGAACGCACAGCCGGCGACCGAATATGTGATCAATGTGCGCTTTGATCCGACCGGCTCGACAGTCGGCGGATCGTATTTCGATATAGTTGTGGATGTGACAGAAAACGTTGTCTATGACGACTTCGTTCTCGAACTCGCTCCCATCATCAAGGGCGAGGGCTTCGATATCTCCGGCGAACTCCTTGCCAAGCCCGGCGAGGTAGGCCGCAGATCTGTGTTGGTTGCGGCTTCAAGCGCTCTGACCAAGGTCGAGGTGGGTATGGAGAATTTCAGTCAGATACTCGGCATAAAGAGTTCTGCCGGCAATGAGTTCACGACAATCAACTTTATGACCGAACTAGATCCGACGTTCGTCGAAAATCTTCTCAATGCGGGTGTGCAGGGTGTGTATAGCCGCGACGATGACGGCAATGTTGCTATGATGAGAATTAATTTCGGCGATGCGTTCACCAACAAACTCACCGACGGCGTCTACCGAATCAATATCCGCGCCATTGATTCCAAAGATCAGGAAAGTTCGGCAGTGTTTACGATCAATGTTTCCAATGATCCGGTGCAGATTGTTGAGGTCTGCGATTATGATGTGTGGGCTACATCGGCGACACTGACCGCCAATGTGCTCCGCGACGATGTCACCAGTCCCGGCCTGCAGTACCGCAAACGCGGCGATGCCGACTGGACTGACGCTACAATTGTGCGCAGCGGAGATGTGATCACGGCTCAGGCTTCGGGTCTTACCCCAGGTACGACGTATGAGTATCGAGCAACGGCCGTTGTCGACGGCGCGTTTGCGACCGATCCCCTGGCATTCACCACCGAAGCCGCAGCCCAGCTGCCCAACAGCGGTTTTGAGGAGTGGAATACGTCAACAAAAGCATATCTTTTGTATGCCGATAGTGGCCAAATGTTCTGGGATAGCGGAAATCACGGGTCAGCGACACTGAATAAGAATATCACTGTTCCTGACAATACAGTCAAGCACTCCGGAAACTATTCCGTTAAAATGGCCTCGGAAAAGATTGTTATAAAATTTGCAGCAGGTAACGCTTTTGTAGGTCAATATCTTGCAACGGAAGGAACTGACGGGCAGTTAGGCTGGGGGCGCCCGTTCACTTCTCGCCCCAAGGCTCTGAGAGGTTATGTAAAATACACTCCTAAAGTAGTAACAGATGCCAACGGCGGTGATCTTAAAAAAGGAGATATGGATAATGGGATTATCTATATAGCTTTAGTTGACGGAACTACCCAAGATGCTGATGCCGCAGATAAAGACTATGTGTCAGGTTTGCAGCAGAAATCATGGCCGGTGATCGTCAAAACAAAAAAAGAAAAGAGACTGCTATTCAGCAAAGGGGATGCAAATGTCATAGCCTATGGAGAAAAGGTGTTCACTGAGGCGACAGCCGGTGATGGTATGATCGAATTCGAGATCCCGATCGAATATTTCAAATCGAATATAAAGGCCGCTAATATAGTGGTTACGATGTCAGCGTCGCGTTACGGCGATTATTTCACAGGTGGCGATGGCTCGACAATGTGGGTCGACGATCTTGAACTTGTCTATTGATCATATCTGATAATTCAGACTTAAAATCGGCGGTGAGTCAAATGTGCGACTCACCGCCGCTTTGCTTTTGACAGGTCAGACAGCCGTCTGATAAGTCTGAGCCGTCTGAAGAGCCGGAATTTGCAAAAAAAGTAGTATCTTTGCGCGATGTTCAGAATAAAGCGCTTATATACATTCATGCTGCAGAGCTTTATGCCTCTGCTTGTCATGACTTTTTTCATCAGTCTCTTCGTGGTGATGATGCAGTTTCTGTGGCGTTTTATCAGTGATATAGTGGGCAAAGGATTGTCGTTCGACGTAATAGCCGAGCTGTTCTTCTATGCTACCCTGACGATGGTGCCGATGGCTCTTCCGTTGGCCGTGCTGCTTGCATCGCTGATGACCTTCGGCAACCTCGGCGAAAAGTTCGAACTTACAGCCATGAAGGCATCGGGCATATCACTGTTCAGGATCATGAGTCCCCTTATCATAGTGATGTCTGTGATCGCTGTCGGCGCGTTTTTCTTTCAGAACAACGTGTTGCCCGTGGCTCAGACCAAGATGTGGACTCTGATGCTTTCCATGCGCCAGAAAACCCCTGAGGTCGAGATCCCCGAGCGCTCGTTCTACGATGAGATACCCAATATCAATCTTTATATCGACCGTAAGAATCCCGAGACGGGCATGCTCTACGGCATGATACTCTATGACATGACGCGAGGCATGGACAATTCTCGTGTGATACTCGCCGACTCGGGCAGCCTGAGTTTCACCGAAGACAAGAAACATCTGTTTATGCATCTCTATGACGGCGAGATGTTCGAGAATCTGCGCGACAACGCCATGGGTGTCACGGCGTCGGGTTACATGCCGTTCCGCCGCGAACAGTTTGACGACAAACAGATCTATATGGCCTTCGACGCCAATTTCAACCGCATAGACGAGGGCGGCATACGCAGCCAGTATGTAGGGCAGAACATCTCCGAACTACGTCATTCGATCGACTCTATAGGAGCGAGGGTCGACTCTATAGGCTCGGTCTATGCAGCCGAGATATTGTCGGCTCCGATGATGGGACTGTCGCAGACGCTGTCGCGTCGCGAGGGTGACTCTATTGTGAACTACCGCCGTCCGGAGGTGGCGATGGAGAAGCCGCTCGACCTCGACTCGGTGTTCAACGCGCCGTCGGCAAGCTATGCCAAAACCTATCTCAACCAGGCTCTCAACAAGGCGCGCCGGCAGAAGATGGACTATGAATACCGCAGTTTGTCGCTCGCCGAAGAAGCCAAGATCATGCGTAAGCATGATATAGAGATGCAGAAGAAGTTCACGCTGTCGTTTGCCTGCATTATCTTCTTCTTTATCGGTGCTCCCCTCGGCGCTATCATCAAGAAAGGAGGCCTCGGAACTCCGCTGGTGATCTCGGTTCTGCTGTTCATCGTCTATTTCATCATCGACAATTCGGGTTTCAAGATGGCCCGCGACGGAAAGATCGATGTGTATCAGGGCATGTGGATGAGTTCGGCCGTGTTGCTGCCGCTCGGTATATTTTTCACCTATAAGGCAGTGGGCGACTCGGCGGTGTTCAATGTCGATGCTTACCGCAATTTCTTCAACCGTCTGATCGGCCGCGAACCCAAGCGTAATCTCGAACTCAAAGAGGTGGTGATGCGCGACATCGTGCCCGAAGATGCCGTAGCGATGATCGCCCGCTTTGACGCCGACTGCCGTCGCGAGGCCGAAAAGATCTCGCGCAAGAACGCTCTGATGCGCCGCATGTCTATCAAGGGGCTGCACCATCTCAAAGACAGGCTTAACGATATCGTCGACTATCTGTCGAATTCACGCGACATGGCGGTAGTGAACCTGCTTAACAATTATCCGTTTAACATAACGTCGCGCAACCTCGGCGCGGTCATTGATAACAACCGCAATCTGACCGATCTGATATCGAAGGATCGCGAAGCGGCAGGCGACGATAAAAATTGACAGATATACATATATTATATGGAACAGAAAATAAAACTTGATCAGATAGAAGAAGCGATAGCGGATTTCCGTGATGGTAAAATGGTGATCGTCGTTGATGACGAGGATCGCGAGAACGAGGGCGACATCATCGTCGCCGCTGAAAAAATCACGCCCGATCAGGTCAATTTCATGCTTAAGAACGCCCGCGGTGTGCTCTGTGCGCCGGTTACGATCACCCGTTGCCGCCAGCTCGGTCTGCCGCATCAGGTGGAAGACAATACGTCGATGCTCGGCACTCCGTTCACTGTCACAGTCGACAAACTCGAGGGCTGCACGACAGGGGTGAGCGCTGAAGACCGCTGTGCGACAATACGTGCGCTTGCCGATCCAAAATCAACGCCGGAGACGTTCGGGCGCCCCGGGCATATCAATCCGCTCTATGCCCAGGATCTCGGAGTGCTGCGCCGCTGTGGCCATACTGAAGCCGCTGTTGACCTGGCCCGCCTGGCCGGACTGCAGCCTGCCGCCGCGCTGATGGAGATAATGAGCGACGACGGATCGATGGCACGTCTGCCGGAACTGCGCCGACGCGCCGACGAGTGGGGTATGAAACTTGTGTCGATCCGTGATCTGATCGCCTATCGACTCGCTACCGAGAGCCTTGTCGAAAAAGGTGTTGAAGTTGACATGCCTACGGTCTACGGTCACTTCCGTCTGATACCGTTCCGCCAGAAAAGCAACGGCCTCGAGCATATAGCCATCCTCAAAGGCGACTTGTCGACACCCGAGCCCGCGCTTGTCAGAGTGCATTCGTCATGCGCGACGGGCGATATCTTCGGCTCGCAACGCTGTGACTGCGGCGAACAGCTCCATCAGGCTCTGCGCATGATCGAGAGGGAAGGCCGCGGAGCTGTGGTCTATCTCAGCCAAGAGGGCAGGGGAATCGGACTTATGGACAAGATAAGGGCTTACAAACTTCAGGAAGAAGGTCTCGACACCGTCGAGGCCAATCTGCATCTCGGCCACAGCGCCGACGAACGCGACTACGGCGTAGGGGCGCAGATACTCAATTTGCTTGGCATCCGCAAGATGCGTCTGATGACCAACAATCCGATCAAGCGAGTCGGGCTCGAAGGCTATGGCCTCGAGGTTGTCGAGAACGTGCCTATCGAGGTAGAACCCAACAGCTATAACAAATTCTACATGCACACCAAGAAGGAGCGCATGGGCCACGATCTCCGCAAGGTCGACTGACGTTGCAGTTTGTAGTATATGCGACAGGCTGTCTTGATCATATCACGATGATCAGGACAGCCTGTCGCTTGTTAAGACGATGTCCTGTTGGTTAGCCGATAAGTTCCTCGATCTTTTCGGCGAGAGTCTGACGTGACTGCGAGCCGGTGAGACGGATGTCGGCTTTCTTGCCGTCTTTGAAGAAAAGGACGGTCGGCAGCGACATAATGCGATATTCGGCGCTGAGGTCACCTTCTTCCTCAACATTGTATTTACCTATGACGGCGCGGCCTTCATATTCCTTTGCGAGTTCGTCGACAATTGGACCCATTGCAACGCACGGCCCGCACCATGTCGCCCAACAATCTATAACTACCGGCTTGCCGGATGCGATAATTTCTTTGACGTTTTCGTCTGTAAATGTAAATGCCATGATTTTGATTAATTATGTTTGATTTATTAACTGTTGTGTTCTAAACGTGTTCGACTGTGAATTCGATGTTTTCGATGCGTCGCAACTCGTCGATGAAATGTCGTTCGACCGGTATTCTGATGCTTGATGCCATCATCACCTCGCGGTTGATCGATGGGTCATAGACCCTGAATGCCAGTGTGCCGCCGGGACGGCTGTCGCCCTTCTTTATTGCGTTTTTCTTCAGCAGGTCGCATAGCTCGGGTTTGATGTTGTCGAGAGTGGTCTTGAGGGTAATGCCCCTGATAAGGCGTCCTTTGACGTCATCGAGCAGTTGCATCTGGGTGATGTTGAATTTGATTTCGCCTTTGAAATTTTTCTTGTAGACCCCCCTGACACTTACCGCGAGACCTTCCTGGCAGAAGCTGTTGAGTTCCATCAGATGTTTGCCGAAGGCGACAAGTTCGGTCGATCCGGAGTAGTCTTCGATCTTGAAGCGACCCATCTGTGTGCCGCTCGGCAGGAACGATGATTCGTATTTCATTATTATGCCGCCGAAAGTGATCTCCATGCCTTCGGTCGGGGTCAGTTCATCGCGTTCTTTGATGGAGCAGCTCATACCATAGTTGAGTTCCATATAATATGGATCAAGCGGGTGGGCCGACAGATACATGCCGACGAGATCGCGCTCTTTGTCGAGGCGTGTGATCGGCGCCCAGGGCATAGCCGGGATTATCATCGGACGAGATGCGAGGTCGAGTTCGTCGTCGAAGTCGCCGAAAAGCGAGGCTCCGCGGTTCTGGTTGGCGTTCTGGTATAAGTTGCCGTAGCGTAGAACCTGTTCGGCGAAACTCTCGCCCTTGCTGTTCTCGAGAAAGAAATCCTCGCGTTTGACTTCGTCGAAGCAGTCGAATGCTCCGGCGAGCGCGAGGCTTTCGAATGCCCGTCGGTTGACAGCTCCTGCCGGCACACGCTCGACAAAGTCGAAGATGTCTTTGAACTGACCGCCTTTATTGCGTGCCTCAAGTATGTCGGCCACCACATTGTTGCCTATGCCCTTGATGGCCGAAAGCCCGAAGCGTATGTCGCCGTTCGGTGTGACACCGAATGACGAGAACGACTCGTTGACATCGGGCCCTTTGACCACGATGCCCATCGCCTTGCATTCATCCATGTAGGTGGTGAGTTTGGTGATGTCGGTGAGGTTTCGACTGAGGACTGCGGCCATATACTCGGGCGCGTAGTTGGCTTTGAGATATGCTGTCTGGAATGCAACCCAGCTGTAGCAGGTCGCGTGGCTCTTGTTGAAGGCGTAGGATGCGAATTTCTCCCAGTCGGCCCAGACTTTCTCGAGTACCTTGGGGTCGTGGCCGTTTTTCTGGCCGCCCTCGAGAAAAAGAGTCTTGAGCGCCATCATCTTGTCGATCAGCTTCTTGCCCATAGCCTTGCGGAGTGTGTCGCTCTGACCGCGGGTGAAGTTGGCCAGCGAGCGCGACAGCAACATGACTTGCTCCTGATAGACGGTGACACCATAGGTGTCCTTGAGATATTTCTCCATCTCGGGGATGTCATACTCTATCGGTTCCTTGCCGTGCTTACGGTTGATGAATGTCGGGATATATTCCATAGGCCCCGGGCGGTAGAGGGCATTCATCGCAATGAGATCCTCGAATGTCGAGGGCTGTAGTTCGCGCAGATATTTCTGCATGCCCGGTGACTCGAACTGGAATGTGCCGACAGTGCGACCTGCGCTGTACAGATCATAAGTTTTTTTGTCGTCTATAGGCACATTGTCAATATCGAGATCGATGTTGTGTGTCTGTTTTATATTGGCTACGGCTTCCTTGATGATCGATAGCGTTTTAAGGCCGAGAAAGTCCATCTTGATCAGGCCGGTTTCTTCGATGACGCTGCCCTCATACTGTGTCACCAGCAGTTTGCCTTCCTTTTTATCTGTCGCTGTGCTTACCGGCACCCAGTCGGTGATGTCGTCGCGGCATATGATAACGCCGCAGGCATGGACACCAGTATTGCGGACATTACCTTCGAGCTGTCCGGCATATTTCAGCGTGTCTGCGACAAGAGGATTGGGGCTTTTCAGTTCCGGCTCGAATTCGGAGACGTATTGGTAGCAGTTTTTAAGTGTCGGTTTCAATTCCTTTCCGTTGACCACCGGCATGCGTCCCGGAACCAGCTTGGCCAGCCGGTTGCTCTCGTTGAGCGGCAGATTGATCACTCGCGCGACATCCTTGATCGCCGATTTTGCGGCCATGGTGCCATAGGTGATAATATGAGCAACCTTTTCTGCGCCGTATTTCTGAGTGACGTAGTCGAGCACTATGCCGCGGCCGTCGTCGTCGAAGTCGACGTCGATATCTGGCAGCGATATTCTGTCGGGATTGAGGAAGCGTTCGAACAGCAGGTCATACTTCAGGGGGTCGATCTGGGTGATCCCCAGGCAATATGCCACTACCGAGCCTGCTGCCGAGCCACGGCCAGGACCGATGCTCACTCCGAGTTTTTCGCGACCCGCCCGGATGAAGTCCTGCACAATCAGGAAGTAGCCCGGAAAGCCCATGGTCTTCATAATGTGAAGTTCGAATGTTATTCGCTCGTTGACTTCGTCGCTTAAAGGGAGTTTATAGCGTTTTTCGGCTCCTTCGTAGGCGAGTTTTTTCAGATAGTCAGCTTCGAATTTTATGCGATATAGCTTTTCGTAGCCTCCGAGTTTTTTGATCTTGGCTTTGGCGTCTTCTTCGTTTAGCACGACGTTGCCGTGTTCGTCGCGTGTGAATTCGTCGAAGAGATCTTTTTCTGTGAGTCTATGACGATACTCCTCTTCCGTGCCGAAGTCTGCCGGTATCTCATAGTTGGGCATGATAGGTGAGTGGTCGATGGAGTATACTTCCACTTTGTCGCAGATATCGAGCGTGTTGCTGATCGCTTCGGGGATATCGGCGAAGAGCCTTGTCATCTCGTCTGTTGTCTTGAGCCATTCCTGCTTGGTGTAGAGCATACGGCTTTCGTCGTTGAGCAGACGGTTGGTCGACAGGCAGATCAGGCGGTCGTGAGCCTCGGCGTCATCTTCGTTGGTGAAGTGCACGTCGTTTGATGCTATGATCTTTATATTATATTTCTCGGCGAGCGCGCGCAGCTTTGGCTCTATCGCCATCTGAGCCTCATAGACATCGTGGTTGGCGCGTGTCACTGTGGCTTTGTGGCGTTGCAGTTCTATATAATAATCGTCACCAAAAGTCTCTTTCCACCATTTCACCGATGCGTCAGCTTCGGCGTCACGCCCGGCTGACAGCAGACGCGGTATCTCGCCGCCCAGACAGGCCGAGCAGATGATCAGACCTTCGCGGTGTTTGGCAAGTTCGTGTTTGTCGGTTCGCGGATGAGAGTAGAAACCTTCTGTCCAGGCTTTTGATACAAGTTTTATGAGATTGTGGTATCCGGTCTCGTTTTTTGCGAGAACGATCAGGTGTCGTCCTGTGTCCCTTTTATCAACATGTTCGAGCAGGTTTTCCTGAGCGACATACATCTCGCAACCGATGATGGGTTTGAGAATTTTTTTCTTGAGTTTGGCGATCTCGGCTTCTTTTTCGACCTGTTTCTCGGTGTCGTTTGCGGCAATTGCTTCGGCGAGCTCTTTCTCGGCGTCTGATATTTTGCCTTTTGTCTTGCCGTTGACTTTTTTTACATAATTTGTAAACTCCTTGATGCCGAACATATTGCCGTGATCTGTTATGGCGAGTGCCGGCATGCCGTCAGCTATCGCTTTATCAACAAGCCCCGCTATAGAAGCCTGGCCGTCAAGCAATGAGTATTGTGTATGGACGTGTAGATGTACAAATTGGCTCATTTCGTTCTTATATTATTATAGGAGAGTGTGGATATGTTTACGGTTCAAAATTACAAAAAAAGCAGTTGACAACTTATTGAAGTGTCCAAAATGTTTCAACAGATTATCAACATATCACAGGCGTTATTTTGCGAATATGAGATCTGAGTGGAGTTGCGTCAAAATAATCAGAATTTTGTCGCGGTATAACTTGTTGAATAATAGCGTAGATGAGAAAAACATGTCAAAAAAATATGTTTTATAACATAAAAACATTGGAAAAAGTTTGGTGGGAAAAGAAA
>CAJUMI010000044.1 GCA_910587545.1 uncultured Muribaculaceae bacterium
TTACTCTCCGAAAACTCACTTCTGTTAACAATCGTTTTTAAACAAGCTCTTAATCTATTAAACAGTTAGATCAAACACAGAGAAAAACAATAGTCTGAGCATAGGGACGCACGGCTCGTACAATGTGGTTCAAATAAGGCGAAAATTAGCGGGATTGTAGGGACGCCGTTTTTGAAATATTTCCCCCTTATTTGAACCGCATTGCACGAGCCGTATATTTTTGACGTGAATATGGCCGACGAGTATTATTTATCAATCAAAATAAGATAAAAATTCGTCTTTGTCGCGGCAATCAGAGGTCTCGATTTCTGTCTTAACACGATGTCGCATCGTGCGGACGGCTCCCATGCTCGGGAATTCCAACATTATATAAACAGACTGATTTTTAAAACCGGCAAAGATCAACGTCACAAAATCAAGTTTCTTGTCGGACATGGCGGGGAACTGCTCACGGAATCGCTGCATCAGATCGCCGGCAGTCGCGTTGACAAAATTCTCGAGTTCGTGCTTGACGGCATCGGTCTGAAACGACTTTATCAGAAGCGACACGTTTAAACCTATGATTTTATGACCTTCGTCAGACAGGGTATAACGGGAGGCCAATTCGCAGAGCCGATTGAAGACCTCGTGATGAGGAGCGGATATCTTGCCGGGAGATGACGGATGACCGGCAACGCCCGGCGGCGTGGCAACCCGCTCGGCAAGCTGTCGCTGAAGCTCTTTCATGTCAGACTTCAGAATATCTTCCCTCTCTTCGCGGAGACGCATGCGGTGGCGGAACACCATGACCACGCAGACAATGGCAACAAAAAGCAGACATGCCACAATCAACCACATGACTACCTGACGATTGACCTCGGCATACTTGGCGGAGAGATTGGCGGACTCACTTTTATAGTAGCGGCCGACAAGAGTAGTGTAGGGATGGCTCAAAAGATTGTTGTAAAGATCTACTTCCATATTCATGAAGTCATTGAGCAGATTGTAGGCATCTTTGTATCGCCCCCGGAGATAATACAGTTTAGGCCGGACAAAGTCGATATTGACGCTGTCATTGTTCGTAACAGCACACTCTATCGCTTTAAGCAGATATGCTTCGGCTGACTCGGGATCATCTATATACACGGCCATTCTTGCCTTGAGGCTCCACGCGAACGACGGAAGCCGGCCGAAGTACATTTGCACTGTATCAAGATGGGCGATAGCCGCCCGGGGCTCATCGAGACGGGCATAGGCATCCGATAATTTGCGGTGGACAAACGCGGCATAATCTTTCCCAAACGCGACAGCTTCGTCTTTTACAGCCAAAAGTGAATCTCGGGCCTCGGCAGGCCGCTTCAACCAAATGAGAGCGTCGGCGACATTAATTTTTTCGTAAAGTGCATGCAAGGGCTTGCCGGCGCGCTGAAAATATTGAACCGCGCTGTCGGCGCATTATATCGGGGACGCTCTGAGTAAAGCCGGGAATAGACATCGGCCTGCTCGCGATAGGCCATCGCGCGGTAGAAGTCATCGCCCGTCTCGGCGGCGCGGTCTACGGCATCCATCAGCGAGATAAGGGCGGCGGAGTAATCCCGCCGGTTGTTGAGCAAGACTCCGCGATAGAAAAGAGCCTGTGTCTCGAGACTGTCACCACGGCCGCGAAACTCAGTGACTGCAAGCGAAATAAGAGAGTCTAACCGATCGGTGGGCCGGTAGGCTTTCTCACGAGCTTTTGTGAGCAGCAGGGCATGGCGGGCGCGCTGAAAGCGGGACGCCATGCCGAGATCGAGGCTGTCGAGCATGGCAACGGCCGAGTCGGGACGGCTGAACATCAGGGTATCGGCATCGTTGAGGACGGCTTCGACCCGGCGATCATTGCCGCATGAGACGAATGCCGCGAGCGCAATGACAAATAATATGACAGAGAGAAGTTTTTTCATATCAAGCACAAAGTTAATAATAATGCACAATGTACAATGCATAATTCACAATTTTCGCGCGAAGAGTTAAAATCATTACGCATTGCGAATTATGAATTATGAATTGTGCATTATAAATTGTGCATTGATTTAAATTGTGCATTATGCATTGTGCATTATAAAAGCGCAAGGGGCACGGCCTCACGGTCGCACCCCTGCTGTAAAATCTATGCAATAAAACTTTATTTAAGTGTAAAGGGCAATACTGAAAGGCGGTCGCTGTCGGGACCGACCATGGCGAGGAATTCGCCGGGCTCGGCTACGAACTCGAGTTCGTAGTTGTAGAATTTGAGAAGTTCGGGAGTGATCTCAAATTCGACCTTGCGGCTCTCGCCGGCGCGCAGGCTGATGCGCTCGAAGCCTTTGAGTTCCTTGACGGGACGGGCCGACGAGCCGACCATGTCGCGGATATAGAGCTGGACGATCTCGTCGCCGTCATATCGGCCGGTGTTGGTGACGGTCACGGAAGCCGTGATCGCGCCGTCGGCAGTCATCTCATCGGCCGACAAGGCGAAGCCGGAGTACTCGAAAGTGGTGTAGCTCAGGCCGTAGCCGAAGGGATAGAGGGGAGCGTTGGGCGAGTCGAGATAGCCCGTACGGAACTTCTCGAAGCGTGAGTCGTCGGCTTTGGGACGACCTGTGTTGAAGTGGTTGTAGTAGACGGGTATCTGACCGACGCTGCGGGGCATGGTCATGGTGAGTTTACCCGAAGGGCTGACCTTGCCGAAGACCACGTCGGCGATGGCGTCGCCGGCCTCGGATCCGCCGAACCAGACGTTGAGGATCGCGGGCACATGCTCGGACTCCCATGTCATCACTGTGGGACGGCCGGAGAAGTTGAGCATCACGACGGGCTTGCCGGTGGCGAGAAGAGCCTCGAGGAGCCGGCGCTGGATCTCGGGGAGAGTGAGGATGGTGCGGCTCGACGACTCGCCGCTGTACTCCGACGACTCGCCGAGAGCGGCAACGATGACATCGGCGCCGGCGGCCACGCGGAGAGCCTCGGCGAGGAGTTCCTTCTCGGAGCGGGGATCGCGCATGTCGCGGCCGAACATTGTGGCGTCGGCCTCGAGCTGCGGATCGGCCTCGAGGTTGGAACCCTTGGCGTAGACAACCTCGGCCTCGGAGCCCACGGCGTCCCTGAAGGCGTCATAGAGCGATTTGTAACGCTCGAAATTGGCGGCGACGCTCCATGTGCCGGGCATGTTGGCAGCCGAGTTGGCGAGCGGTCCTATGAGGGCGATACGGCCTTTCTTCCGGAGCGGAAGGATGTCGTTGTCGTTCTTGAGGAGCACAAATGTCTCGGCGGCGATGCGGCGGGCTTCCTCACGGTTTGCGGCAGAGTAGATCTCTTTCTCGCCGCGCCCGGAGTCGATATACTTGTAGGGGTCGTCGAAGAGTCCGAGCTTGTATTTGGCCTCGAGGATGCGTCGCACTGCGGCGTCTATCTGACCGAGGTCGACCTTGCCTTCCTCGAGCGACTGCGCGAGTGTGCCGTTGAAGCCGTCGGCGACCATGTCCATGTCGGTGCCCGCCTTGAGGGCGAGGGCCGAAACCTGCTGAAGATCACCGAGGCCGTGGGCGATCATCTCGGATATGGCCGTGTAGTCGGTGACGACAAAGCCGTCCCATCCCCACATGCCGCGGAGCACGTCAGTGAGCAGCCAGCGGTTGGCTGTGGCGGGGATGCCGTCGACGGTGTTGAACGAGGTCATGAAACTGCCCGCACCTGCCTCGGCGCCTGCCTTGTAGGGGGCGAAATATTCGTTGAACATGCGCTGGCGGCTCATGTCGACGGTGTTGTAGTCGCGTCCGCCTTCAGGCGCGCCGTAGAGGGCGAAATGCTTGACGCAGGCCATGATCTCGTCATTGTTGCGGAGATTGTCGCCCTGGTAGCCCTTGACCATGGCACGGGCGATGGCCGCACCGAGGAATGGATCTTCGCCCGAGCCTTCGGAGGCGCGTCCCCAGCGTGGGTCACGGCAGATGTCGACCATCGGGCTGAAGGTCCAGCAGATGCCTGCCGACGAAGCCTCGCGCGCGGCGATACGGGCCGATTTCTCGACCGACTGCATGTCCCACGAGCAAGACAGCCCCAAAGGAATGGGGAACACCGTCTCGTAGCCGTGGACAACGTCCATGCCGAAAATCAACGGAATGCCGAGGCGGCTTTCCTCGACAGCCACGCGCTGGAGATCGCGGATCTTCTCGACACCTTTGATGTTGAAGACGCCGCCTACCTTGCCGTCGGCGACCATCTGGCCAATATTGCTGCTTTTGGCCTGACCCGTGACGATATCGTCTGACGCGGGCAGGTTGAGCTGGCCGAGCTTTTCCTCGAGAGTCATCTTGCCGAGCAGATCGTCGACAAAAGCGTCCATCCCCGCGTCGGAACCGGATCGGCTTCCGCCACACGAGGCCGTCGCAAGCGCAAGTGCAAACGATGCGGCAGCAACACTAAAGTTTTTTAATATATTCATTGCTGTTATTGGGGGGTGTTAGATGTTGTAAAACCGAGCTTTTTCAAGCCTTCCTGTATTTCGGGAGCGCCCATGAAGAGACTCCACAACAGTCCTGAGCGATGATTCTCGATCATGGGCGCGATCGTCAGCTGATCGATGGCGAGATAACGCGGAAGCACCCAGTTCTGCTGATCAGAGAAAGCGTCATAGAATCCGTATTTGCCACGGTAACGCTCGCCTTTGTCGTAGAAATGGCGCGCGGCGCGCATCGACTCTTCGGGGGTGTAGGGAAAGCTCGAAAGGGCGGCCGTCGGAGTGATCACACCGAGGTCGTTGTTGGGCGCATGAGCCGAATAACCGCCGGGCGAGTAACTTGCCGTAAGTCCCCAGCAGTCCTCGCCGTAGCCTTTGAAGCCCTTGGGGTTGGCGACACAGTAGAGATAGTCACTCTTGGCGTGGCTGGTAAGCAACTGCCAGTAGTCGGCGTAGTCATCCTTGAGTCCGCGGGGATCAAGACCGATGTAGGAATAGTGGGCCCAGAAAAGCGGACCGCCGGTGTCCTCGGCTCCGTTGTATTTCAGCACGAGCGGAAGCCCCATGAACTGCTTGTCGCTGACGATGCCGCCTGAGCGTGCCCAGCCCTTGTGATAGGCCGAAGCGGGTATGGGATGAGTCGGTGAAGAAGCGCCGAGAATATAGGTGATCAGACATTCGTTGTAGCCTTCGAGGGGGAAGTTCATCTCCCAGCCGTAGTCAGGCGACCAGTGCCAGTAGAGGACATCCTTTCCGCCTTGGGTGTACCAGTCGAATTCCATCTCTCGCCATAGTCTGTCGATCTTGTCGGCAACGGCTTTTTCCTGCTCGTTGCCGTCCTTGAGATACTCTCGCGCGCAAAGCAGTCCGGTCATGAGAAACGAACTTTCGACGAGGTCGCCGCCGTTGTCCTTCTGACCGAAAGGCACAGTCCGGCCTGTCGGGCCGTCGATCCAGTGGGGCCACACGCCGTGGTGACGGTCGGCCTTGGCGAGATAGTCGGCGATCTTGTCGAGGCGCCCTACGCCGTCCTGACGGCTTATAAAGCCGCGGTCCATGGCTGTGATGATGCCGGCGATGCCGAAGCCCGATCCGCCGGTCGTGACGACGTCGCGGTCGTTCTGCGGATAGACATTGTCGAGGTGTATGCGCTCGGGAGCCAGTCCTGAAGTAGTCTCGGCGCCGTCCCACATGTAGTTGAAGTGGGTGCGCTGCAGCCAGTCGAGAAACTCTCCGTCATCGGCAAAGGCGATCTCCGAAGGCTTCTTGCCGCCGTCTTCGTTTTTGCCCTCAGAGGAGCGTGTTCTGTCGGAACACGCTGCCACTACGAGAGACAAAAGCGCGATATAGATTAATTTAAGATTCTTCACTGCAGTAATCAGTCAATAGGATCTTCCTTGAGTTCGGGATAATCGTTGAGATGGTCGGCGGGCACGGGGAAGTAAGCCTTGTCGGCGCTCCATCCCTCGAGAGTGTTGGCCTTGTCTGTACGCAGGAGATCCTCATAGCGCACACCCCACTCACAGCAGAGTTCCATGCGGCGTTCGTCGATGATCTGGTCGAGTGTCACACCTGTGAGCGCAGGCATGTCGGCGCGACGGCGCACTTCATTGAAGGGAGCGTCACCGCTCTTGCCCTGACGGACGAGAGCCTCGGCGTTCATGAGCAGAACCTCGGCATAGCGGATGATGCGCACATTATTGTCACCGCCGTAGGTGTTGCGGCCGTCGATAACCTGCTCGATGGGCACATACCACTTGCCGTTCCAGCAGTCGGTGTTCTGGGCGTTACCGGGCATACCTACGACATCACCGTAGCGGGTTGTAGAACCACCGCGAAGGAACGAAGTCTCGGCACGGACAGTCTCGTTGCGTGCGGCAACCCAGGCCTGGAATGAATCGGTGTAGCCTACGAAGTTCCAGCCGCCGAACGTACGTCCGAGAGTCGGGTTGCTGAGGGCGGGGCCGGCGCAGTTGAAGAACTGGTCTACGGTCACAGCGTCACCCGATCCCATGCCGAAATAAGTCGACTGGCACTCCATCAGAGATTCGTCGCAGAGCTTGCCGGGTATCTTGAAGAGATCATAATAATCATTATACAGCCGGAATTTATTCGACGATATGATGTCGTTGGTCAGGGTTTCCACCTTTGCATAGTCGCCGAGGATAAGGGCGGCCTTTGCGGCAAGAGCCTCTGCGGTGTATGCGGTGAACTGACCGGGATAAGTCATCTCGTTGGGACGCAGTCTGGGACAGTTGTCGATAGCATACTGGAGATCATCGAGGACATAACGGAGAACGGCGTCACGGGACGAGCGGCGCATGTCTGCCTGATCGTTGCTGCGGAGAATAGTCACCGCGCCGTACATCTGGGCGAGACGGTAGTAGGCCAGAGCGCGGACGATGCGGACCTCGCCCTGATACTGACGGTTGAGTTTCATGTCGGCATCGTTGGTGATGTTGGCGGCGTAGGCCTCGAGAGATTCGATGGCGCCGTTGGCAACCTTGATCATGCCGTAGTACTGGTTCCACATCTCGCGGATACCCCAGAATGTACCGTATGTAAATCTGTTGACATTGAGCAGGTCGCCCTGGTCGTCGATACGGCCTGACCATACGTCGCCGTCGCGGATGACAGACATGAGGTTGATGACCCAGTGCATGTTGTTGGTGCGGATTGTCGCATAGCAGCCCGACACGGGGGCAAACATATTGGAGATATCGGTATAGTCGACGCTTTCCTCGGGCACACTCTGCTCGGGCACTATGTCGAGATAGTCACACGAAGTCAGGCTTCCGGCCATAAGCAGTGCGGCAGCACCCAGGGCCAATATTCTATTTCGAGTTTTCATTAGATATTCTGTATTGATTTATGATTTAAGAGAAAAAAGATTAGAAATCGATCTGGAGACCGAAGGTGAATGTAGAAGCGAGGGGATATACCTCGGTGTCCCAACCCTGGGGATCGGAAAGCTCGGGAGTGAACGAGTGAGCCTTGAAGAACGAGAAGGGACGGTCGGCGTTGAAGCTCATGCGGAGACTCGGCATCGTGTAGCTGCCCATCCTGATGTTCTTGAAGGTGTAACCGAGAGCGATGTTCTGGATGCGGAAGTAGTCGGCGCTTTCGACAAAATAGGAGTTGGTGTTCTGAGTGGTGTATGAGTTCATGAGGGCGGCAGCCGAAGGATTGGTGTTGGATGTGCCTTCACCGTGCCAGCGGTCCTTGAACTGAGCCTGATCGAAGTTATAGTAGGCCGACTGGAAGTGGAGAGCGCGCTTGCGGTTGTAAAGCTCTGCGCCGACAGTTCCGTTGGTGCTGAGAGAGAAGTCAAAGTTCTTGTAATTGAAGCCAAGAGAGATGCCATAAGTGAAGTCGGGGATATAAGAACCGAGAGCCATCTGGTCGTCGCCGTTGAGCTGACCGTCGCCGTTGACATCCTGATAGATGAGGTCGCCGGGCTGGAGACCGTTTGCGACTGCGATAGGATCAGCACTCACCTGAGCTGCGTTCTGATAAACGCCGATCACCTTATAGCCATAGAACGAATTCATCTTCTCACCCACGATGTTGGCTGTCTGTCCGCCCTTGATTATACTCTTGCCGCCGAGCTTCTTCACACGGTTGCGAAGGAACGATCCGTTGGCAGTGACATAATACTTGAAGTCGCCTACGCGGTCGGACCATGTAGCCTGAATGTCGGCACCCATGTTCTCGATCGTGCCGTAGTTGCCGGCGAGCGTGCGGTTTTCGAAAGGAAGCAGCGGAGAGATAACGGCGTTGTCGGTCTGACGGTAGAACCAGTCGACGTCGACATCAAGCTTGTTGTTAAGAGTGGTGAACTGAATACCTACGTTGGTCTCGGTCACAACTTCCCATTTGAGCCAGCTGTAGTAAGAAGTGTTATTGAAGCCGGGATAAGTTGTCTGACCGAACACGCCTGAAGCGGGGAGACCTGTGATCACCGATGCGAAACCGTCGGAAGCCGCGACGTTGTCGTTACCGAGCTTACCCCAGCTTGCACGCAGTTTCATGTAGTCGAAGATGTTCTGGTTTTCCATAAAGTCCTCCGACGAGATGACCCATGCACCGCCGACAGAGGGGAAGTAGCCCCATTTTTCCTGATACTTCGAAGTACCGTCGGCACGGAATGTGAACATGAGGAGATATTTGCCGGCGTAGTCATAGTTCAAGCGAGTGAAGACAGACTGGCTGCGGTAGCGTGTGCCGCCGTCGGTCGAAGTTGCGGTCTCTTTGTTGCCGTTGACGAGATACCAGTATTCCTCTTTGCCTGCGGGAACACCGTTGACAGAGCCTTCAAGCAGATTGTAGCTGTCCTGACGCATAGAGTAGCCGACCATGGCGCCGACGCCGTGCTGTCCGAACTTGTCCTTATAGGTGAGAACGTTGTCCCACGACCAGTTGTCGTAAGAAGTCATGGTCTTTGTGAGCTTGGAATCGGTTAGCTGCTGGTTGATGCCTACATAGTAGGGTTCGTCATAGACGCGACCTTTGATGGTGGAATAATCTTTGCCGAAGCTGGTCTTGAAGTTCAATTTCTCGGGGAGAATGTTGAACTGGGCGTAGAAGTTGGCAAGATACTGGTTGGTCTTGTTGAGGGAGTTATAGTAGTTGGCAGTTGCAACGGGGTTGTAGATGTTGTTGTTGATGCCGATCTGCTCGGGAGAAGCGTATTTGACCGGAGTCACATCGTCGCCGCGACGGTCGTCATAGACGGGGAAGAACTGGGGCGCATTGAAGGCCACCTGCCATGCATTTACCTTGGGGAGCTGCTGAGAAGACTGTGAGAACACACCGCTGAAACCGACTTTCAGCCAGTTTGTGGCATCATAGTCGAGTTGGGCGCGGAAGTTGAGACGGTTGTAATTGTTGTTGGTATTCATGATACCGTCCTGATACAGGTAGCTCATGCCTACGGAGTAAGTCGCGCGGTCGCTGCCGCCGGCGATGTTGAGGCTGTGGTTGGTCATGACAGCATCGCGGAGCAATTCGTCATACCAGTCTGTGTCGGCGCCGAACTGAAGGGTGCTGAAGTCACCGCCGAACTGATCGATGGCAGCCTGGATAACAGGATTGTAAGCCGTCGGATTGGCTTCCTGGAGCATTGTCGCATACTCATGGGCGTTAGCCATTTTAAGGCGTTTTGTCACCGTCTGCACACCGACATAGCCATTGTAGCTGATACGCGCGGGCTGGTTGTGGCGGCCTTTCTTGGTTGTAATGATGACAACGCCATTGGCGGCTTTCACACCATAGATGGCAGCGGCCGAAGCGTCCTTGAGGATTGACATATCTTCAATGTCATCATTGTTGAGGAAGTTGATGTTGTCATAGAACATACCGTCGACAACATAGAGAGGCTCGGCGCTTCCGAACGAACCGGTACCGCGCACACGCACCTTAGGACCTGCGCCCGGAGTGCCTGAATTTAGGATTGTGACACCGGGGACTTTACCTTGAATTGCGGCCATAGGGGAGGTGGTGGGGATATTAGCCAGCTCCTCGCCTTTGATGACGGCGATAGGAGCGGTGAGGTCTTTAGCCTGAGCCGTACCGTAACCGATGACGACAACCTCGTCAAGTTTGGCGACATCCTCGCTGAGAGTAACATCAATGGTCGTACGGCCGTTGACTTTAATAGTCTGAGTCGTGTAGCCGATGTATGCCACTTCGAGAGTGGCATCAGGTTCCACATTGGGAAGTTTGTACATTCCGTCGATGTCAGTGATAGCACCGATGTTGGTGTGAAGGACTTTAACCGACACGCCGGGAAGCGGTTCGTTGGCCGTGTCGACAACTGTACCTGAAACAGTGATGGCCTGAGCGGCGAAAGCCGACGTAATCACTGACAGGACAAACAAGAGCAATAGTCTTTTCATGATTTAGTTGTTAGTTAGACATTAATTGGTTAAAAGAATTTTGCACCGCAAAGTAAATGCCGCATCAAAAATGTTGCAAATTTCAGACTACTACATAGCTACGTCACTATGAAAGACACTACGTTTTCACTACTTCAATTTTTCGCAGATAATTGACAGCAAGAAAATTACAAAGCAAAAAAGTCTGAAAATTTTGTAATATCAATTTTTTGTAATTATTTTTGCACACCAAACCTTATAACCCCAAAGAACCTGAAATGAAAGCCCGGGAAACACTGATCACGATAATAGCGGCTGTTCTTGCGGCCATCGCAGGCTGTGGCCATACGTCGGCCTACACGTTTATGCCTCTTGTCACATGCTATTCGCTCCAGGAAAACAGCTGCGCAACCCAGGCATGGGATGCCACTCAGGATAAAAACGGGATATTATATTTCGGCACAACCGACGGGCTGCTCACATTTGACGGTGTGAGATGGTCGCACTATTCAGTGCCTGGAGTGTCGATCATCCGGTCGGTCGAGGCGATCGGCGAAAGAGTGTATATTGGTGCATACGAGGAATTCGGCTATTTCGAGCGAAACGAATACGGAGAGCCGGTCTACCACTCGCTCAACGACAAACTCGACGGCTACAAATTCCGCGATGACGAATTCTGGTCGATAGTTTTCCACAACGGGAGCGTCTATTTCCAGTCATTCAGAAGTATACTGCGCTATGACGGCAACAACGTGGAGTCTCTGCAGATAGAGGGCGAGGGGCCGCTTAACCTAAGTCCGGCAAACGGCAAACTGTACGCCCAGATGATATACGGCGGTCTGAGCGAATATACCGGCGAGGGTTATGTGAAACTGATAGACCGGCAGGATTTCGCAGGCAACGACATCGTAAGAGTGCTGCCATACTCTGAGAAAGACTGCATTCTGTGCTCCGAGAAAGCCGGTCTGTATGTGTTATCGCCGGGATCCGAGCCAAAACAATTCACAACCGCTGCCGACAAGGAGCTGAAATCACACTGCATAAACCGCGCCATCAGAATGAGAGACGGCACAATCGTTTTGGGGACCCTGCGCAACGGAGTCTACGGGATCGCACCCGACGGAGAGCAGAAGTGGCACTACAACATCGAAAACGGCCTAGGAAACAACACCGTGCTGGGGCTTATGGAAGACAAGTCGGGGAATATCTGGGTGATGATGGACCACGGTATATCCGTGATCCATTCGAGCCTACCCTACTCTTTTCTGAAGCCAGAGGCCGGCGAGCCTTATATCGGAATGACATACGCGATCAACCGCTCGGGCGACAATCTGTATCTCGGAACCAATCAGGGACTGTACACTTACTCGTTCGCCGACAATACAATCAGCAGCAACGACAATGCAAGATCACAGATATGGTATATTGAAAACATTGACAATCAAATCCTTATAGGGGGAGGTACCCTGTCGGCGGAAATCAGGGACAAAAAAATAGTCAATCTGACCACCAACGGCGGCACTGACATCGTCAAAGGCCGGCTTCACAATCAGGAAGTGCTGATAGAAACGTCCTACTATGCACTTAGAATATACAAACGACAGAAAAACGGACAATGGAGCCTGTCGCATGAGATCAATAATTTCGGCGCGCCTATCCGCCAAATAGAGATCGACAATGACGGCAGTCTCTGGTGTGCACATTCAGCTCAGGGAGTGCTGCACCTCGAACTGTCGAGAGATCTCACAAAAGTCGAGAAGAAGAGGATATTCAAGGATGCGGGGCCGGGGCATGAACGGTCGACATCGTTCGTGATGAAAATACGCGGCCAGATCATCATCTCTGACGGGGATTCGCTCTACCGCTACGACAGCAACTCAAAGGAACTCAAAACATTCACATCGCTTTACAAGGATCTTCAGACGACACCCGAGATCTACAGCTCGACTCCGGTCGACGACAACATGTTCTGGCTTTCATCGCGAAAGGCCTACACGCTCGTGGAGTACCGCGACGGCCATTACTTCCGCGTTCTCACCGTGCCGCTCGACCATCTCACCCTGCAGAGCAACGGCGTCAACAACAAAGTCTACGTCGATGAAAACCGCAACTGTTTCCTCTCGCTTAACAACGGCATAGGATTTATAGATCTAAATCAGTACAGACAGCGCAATCTTCAGCCGGCTATGGCCATAGCATCGGTCGAGCATATCAATGAAGACGGAGAGACCGAGAGTCTTAAACTACAGTCAAAAGGAGAAAACATCTCAAAAATCAACGGCAACATATTGTTCAGGCTCTCATATCCGTCATATAACTTCAAGACACCGAGATTTGTGTACAAACTTGAAGGCCCCGATCTCTACACAGTCACAACAGAGAAGCCGGAGATTTCATACGTAGGCCTTAAGCACGGCGACTATACATTCTACGCTTCAATGATCGACGAATCAGGCAATGCGATCGCCAATTCAAATTACAGTTTCACGGTGACGCGCCCCGCCTATCTGTCGGGCTGGGCAATGTCGGGCTATGTGCTTGCTATCGCCGCAATCAGTTTCGGGCTGTCGAAATTCTACTCGCGCCGACAGATGAAACGGCAGCGTCACGCCCACGAGATCGAACGCGTCGCGCAGAACGTCAAAATTCTCGAGCAGGAACGGATTATATCGGAACAGCAGAAACAACTGCTGCAGAACGAACTCGACCTCAAGAGCAAGGAACTTGCCAGCATGGCGCTCGAGGCCGGCTATAAAAACCAGGTTATCGAAAATCTCAGAGAGACAATCACAGACCAGCGACGCAAGGGCCAGCTAGACTCTCATGAAATCGACAGCCTGATCAAGACCATAAACTCAAATATCGACAATACAGAATTCTGGAACATATTCCACAACAATTTCGATCTCATCCACGAAAACTTCTTCCGCAGCCTGCGCCAACGTTTCCCGGAACTGACGCCTACCGACCTGAAATTCTGCGCGCTGATGCGTCTCAACATGTCGACAAAGGACATCGCCGACTTCACCAGACTGACAATCAGAGGCGTTGAAACGGCCCGGTACCGCATCAGACGCAAACTCGGACTCGAGGCGAAAGCGTCAATCGTCCAATTTCTTATCGACTTCAAGTAATCAGCCCAAAGGATGGGTCAGAACTCCGCTTTTGTAACCAACGAAAGCGAGAGCACAAAACAAGAACCGGGCATATCGGCAAAGTCGCACCCGAGTCTGCCGCCGACGCTGAGGGCTTTTGCCACACGGCGGCGGATGCCTGCCGTAAGACCGACAAGCGGACTCCACGACGTGATGTCGTCACACGGACGGTCGAAATAGCGCAACACTCCCGCTGCCACGCGGCTGTCGGCCTGCCAAAAGCCATCAGTCCACGACATGTAGGCGTCAAGTGTCATCGAGGCTCCGTTCAGGAATCCCGATAGAAAACCGTCGGCGTAGACGGGCTGTGAACGCAGGCCTAACGTAGCCCCTGCGCCGAACGACCGGCCAAGCGCGAGCGTCCCTCGCAAAGAAGACTCTACGCCACAACCGACGGCAGAGCCGTGAGAATGCGAACGGAGAGGGATCAGAGCAGTCGTGGAGACCGACAGGCCTGATGCGTTATGCATGGGCGACAGCGTCGCTCGCCTATGCGGTGAGGGAAATATCAGCCGCGACAGTCCATAGCCGAGTTCAGCCGAAAGCAGACCCAAGGCCGCGCCGGCAAGGACATCGCCCGAATAGTGGCGGAAAGCGCATACCCGCTGCATGGCGACCGCATCGGCCGCAGCATGCGACGCCAACACCCATAGTGGCGAGCAGCTATACAATTCGTGAGCACCGATAGAAGCCAGAGTAAAGGCATAGGATGTGTGGCGCGACGGAAACGATCTGTTGTCACTGCGATCAGGCCTCGACTCACTGACGGTGTGCTTGAGCAACTCTGTGGCGGAAGCGTTGACGGCAAGCCCCATAGCCGCACCGGTCACATCGGCGAGCCACTGACGGCTCCGGCCGCCGATGCTGTCAGAGGGTTCGCCGGCGCGACATACGACACAGACGAGCGAAAACAGCAAAAATACGGACTTCGGCAATCTCATTGCAAGGCCTTATAAACCTGACTGAACAAACGAGGGCGGATATTCTCACGCCTGAAGACCGCGTTGTCGCGTGTAGGGTTGACACGGTTGGTCAGGAATATAAAAATCAGATCATTGGCCGGATCGACCCAGAATGTCGTTCCGGTGAAGCCGTTATGACCGTAAACCGACGGATCGGCTTCCTCACATGTCGGCGATGACTTTGGCCTGGTCTTGTCGGGCTTGTCGAAGCCGAGACCGCGCCTCGAATTGGGACTTTTAGTTTTGGTAAACAGATCGACCGTCGACTCCGACAGATAGCGCCGGCCTCCATATACACCGCCGTTCAGTAGCATCTGACAGCATTTGGCCAGATCATCGGCATTGGCAAACAATCCGGCATTGCCCTGCACTCCTCCCAGGAAGTTGGTCAGCTCGTCGTGGGCATAGCCGTGGATATGCTGCTTACGGAGAAAATTGTCTTTCTCCGTCGGAGCGATCTGCGATAGAGCGAGCTTCTCAGTCGGCCGGTAGCATGTGGAGTATGCACCGAGAGGCGCGAATATGCTGTCCTCGACAAAACGGTCGTGACTGACGCCGGTCAGACGCTGCTCGAGTTCCATCAGCAGACAGAAATTAAGACACGAGTAATTGTAATTTTTGTTGCTCCGGAGCTTCACGTCATATATACGGTTAATGAGCGTGTCGAGAGTGGACTGACCGATATAAATGCCTTTGTCAATCTCAAGAGGGAACTCGTCAGTGGCCACAGGCGAAGTGATGTCGCGGCGCAGACGTGCGGTGTTGTTGCCGTAGGTGTTGCGCGCGATCTTGATCGAATGATTTCTGTCGGGACGCGCGGTGAAAAGCTTACCGGTATATGATGCAGTGTCGATCATCAGGTCAAACATGTTGAGAGACTCCGGGAAACCTGTCTCGTGGAAAAGGAACTCACGTATGCGGAGACTGTCTTTGCCCGGCTTACGGAGACCGGGGATATAGTCTGACAGAAAATCGTCAAGACGATAGAGTCCCATGTCATAAACTTTCATCAGGCCGGGAAGTGTTCCCAGGGCTTTTGACACGGAAGCGAGATCGTAGACAGTCGTCGGGCTGACAGCCGGGCCTGAAGCGGTCGTACGCCCGAAGCATTTGTCATAAACGACATCGCCGCCTCTTGCGACGAGAAGCTGGCAACCGGGCATACCGCCGTCGGCGATAAGTTTTCCGACAAGCGCGTCGAGACTGTCGGTCAGCGCCGGATTCAGACCGTGTAAAGCCGGAACGGAATAACCGAGTCGTGTCTTGCGCAAAGTCACACCGTCGCCGAGCCCGGCGAGACCCGGCAGATCGACGGGCAGTCGGCCGCTTGTCTCGATGCCTCCGAACAGAGCCTGTGCGGCATACTCCTGGGCAAGAGGGGTGTCTTCGTATGCAAGCAGGATCGCTGGCGCACCGGTCAGCGACCCGGCAAACTTGTCCATCTTGTAAGGCGTGGTGAAGAACACCGGCACAAGGCCGCTACAATCCTTCAGCCGGGCCAGCGCGTTGCGCGAAGCCTGCGAGTCATTGTAGACTCCGGCGATGACGATATCATGCTGCCGGATCTTCGACAGAGTGCCCGCAGAGAGCCCTTCTGCGCCGACATTATATATGTCAATTCTTGCATAGCGGGTGCAGTAGGACGCGAAAGTATTATCGGCGGAGACACCGATGTTGACAAGCGCGATGGAATTTTTGTCGAGGTCGGACACCGGAAGGATATCACCGCGGTTGCGCAGCACTGTCATCGTGGCGGCAGTGAGTCTGCGGTTGACCGCATCGGCTCCGGGGGTGTTGATGGCGGTCGACAGGCCTTTTATGTTGACCGGCGCGGGACGCCTGTCCAGCCCGAGAAGATATTTATAAACAAGCACACGACGGCAACTCTCCTCGACACGCGCTGACGGCAGCTCGCCGCTCTTGACGGCAGCAAGCACGGTTTCGATGGCTTCCGAGGGCGAAGAGACCGTCTCAAGGACGTCGGCACCGGCAGCAAGCGCCATCGCGGCATTGTTCCTGCCGTCAACAAGCGCCCCTTTCATAGTCAGGGCATCTGTGAACGCCAGACCACTGAAGCCCAACTGATCTCTCAGAACGCCTGTCGTCACATTGCGTGACAACGAAGCGGGAAGCCCGGAAGCATCGATCTGCGGCAGCGCGATATGACCGGTCATCACGCCCGAGCAGCCTGCATCGACAAAAGCCTTAAACGGCACAAGATCCACCGTGTCGAGCGTCTTTCGGTCGTGGTTTACAACCGTAAACGACTTATGGGAGTCGGTCGATGTGTCGCCATGACCGGGGAAATGCTTGGCCACGGCCATCACTCCGCCGTCCTCGAGACCGAGGGAATATGCCACGCCAAGGCTTGCCACTCGCCCGGGATCTTCGCCGTATGACCTGATGCCAATGACCGGATTGGACGGATTCGAATTGACATCGAGCACCGGAGCAAAATTGACATGGATTCCGGCGAGACGGAATTCGCGTGCCGTCTCGCGTCCATATTCATATAGCAGACGCGGATCCGACACGGCGCCGAGCGCCATGTTCTTTGGGAAGCGCGGAGTGCCTGGAATGCGCATCGACAGGCCCCATTCACCGTCAAAAGTAATCATCAGCGGAACTGTTGCGAGAGATTGCGCATAGTTGATCATCTCTATATATTGCGCAAGACTGCCCTTCGAAAATAGCAGACCGCCGACACGGTTGCCGGCCACGAAGCGTCTGATCTCCGACAAGGCATTCTGCCCCCGGTCAGGCGCGATCTTCGGGAAAACGAGCTGAGCCACACGCTCACGCTCGGAAAGTGAGTTATAAACCGAGTCCACCCAATGCCTGCAATCGGCTTCGGACGAACGGCTCAGAGACAGAGGTGATGTATGGGCAGCCGGACAGCTGATAATCCCCGCAGCCAACAGTAGTGATGAAAATAACTGGCGTAGCATTTATACGGATGTAGAGTTTTTAATATTATGGTGTGTATCAACCAATGGGCTTCATTCGTGCCTCGGGCGAGGGATTGACGAGCCGGCCTTTGAGGCTGCCGTTACGGAACTCGTCGATCAGATCGTCATAGAGCACATGCCTGCCTTTCCTGACAAGAGTTCCACGCTTCAGCGAACTCATATAGTCGCCGCCCTTGGCAAGATAATCGATAGTCGCCAGACGGTAAGTGCGACCCGGGTCTAGCGGAACGCCATTGATCAGCACCTCTTCGCACTTGCCTTTGACGGGATCATATGAAATCGAGACATTCTCACTGACGCCGTTGCCGCCGTCGGCGGCCATAACGTTGAAAGCCTCAAGCAAATCGGCCCCTTTGATGTCAAGCACGTTGACATAATTATAAAACGGCATCAGGGTGATTATCATGCCTTCGGTTATGTCTCCCTTAGGCAGAGAGCGACGCAGGCCGCCTTTGTTGACAATCGCGAGATCGACATCACCGGCGAGCTTGCGGCCGCGTTCGAAAATGAAGTCGGCACCGAAATTCAGCAGTTCATTGCTGCCTTTCGGCATGTCTACGGCACTCTTGCCGACAACCACGTGCATCAGCGAATCGACTCCGCGGCGATAAGGTTCGATGACAGCGTCAAGCCGCGGGTCGATGCGGCTGTCGAGTCTGCCGTCGATGCGGATGGTCTCATAGCGGGTCGTCAGACTGTCGAGATCGATCTCCATCTTGCCTATGTATTTGCCGGACTTGCCGAGCTGGCCGACAGTGACAATGCGTCCGTCGGCATTTCTGACCTCAGGCTGCAGTCTGCTGTCAGGAGCGGCGTCGGGCCTGATCAGGTCGTGGGAATGTCCGCCGATTATGACGTCGATATCCTCCGACAGTTCGGCGAGCTGTCTGTCGCCGGGGGGCATGGTCGGCTCATAACCGATATGCGTCACGGCCACTACGGCATCCACTTTGTCGATATGCTTCAGCCACCATGCCGCGGCATTGGCAGCCTTGACCGCATCGTTGTAGACCACTCCGTCATAATTGCCCTCGGTTATCATGCCTTCGGGATTTAGGTTGACAGCAATGAATCCCACCAGCTTGTCGCCGACTTCTCTGATTGTGAAGGGTCTGAATTTCCTGGCGAGGGCCGACTGCGAGAGATCGTAGTTTGTGGCAAGTAGTTCGGCCTGCGAATCGGCAAGCAGGTCGGCCAGCTCGTCGATGCCGTTGTCAAATTCATGGTTGCCGAGTATGCGGATGTCATAGCCGAGCTCGTTCATCATCTTTTGCTCGACCTCGCCGCTATAGATATTAAAGTAAAGCGTACCTTGCACGAAGTCTCCGGCATCGACAAGCAGAACGTTCTTTTCTGCCTTTCTGACGCTATCGATCACGACTTTACGCCGGAGCACACCACCGAGACCGTCAGTGTCGTCGGGATCGATCATCGAGTGAGTGTCGTTGGTGTGCAGGATCACCAGTTTCTCGGCCGACGCCGTCGGCGCAATCAGGATAGCGCCAAACAGGGCGGATAAAATGAGTTTTGATATTTTCATTGATCAAAAGTTTCTTAACTATATGCGAAATTAACGCTTTTCGGCGACATAAAGTCTCTCGATCGGGTTAAAATTGCAAGAAGATATACTGCCGGGGGCGATCCACGGCACTCCGAGACCGTCAGTGTCTGATGAGCACCGGAGCAGGTTGACGGGACAATGACATAGTTCGGGCCGTGGACAGCAGGATATGAATCGACCTTGTCATCGCAATGATTACCTGCGGCAATCGGGCGGACGCGCCTCATGGCGGGAGCGAATTCGCGATGTTTTTGCCATCGGCGCAAACAACTGCCGGTATCAACTTTAACCCGTTTTGATTTTTTAGT
>CAJUMI010000045.1:0-11244 GCA_910587545.1 uncultured Muribaculaceae bacterium
CTGAAATTTCGACTGATGCTTGTTTTTTATTAACATTTGTTTTTAAACAAACTCTAACTATTTAGCCTTACTTAGTCTTCAGTGCTCTGATTTTTAGGAGGTTACATCAAATGTAACGCCGTGTAAAAATAACTTCACATCTGCTTTTGTATTTTATTGTAAATCAATTGCTTACAGAGTGATGAAACGCCTCTTTGTAACGCAATGTAACGCCTGAAAATTTGCCGAGGCTACCTCGGCGAAGTAATTTTGCAACGAAATCAAACAACCAAATTTTAGTATAATGAAACGTTTAAAATTTCTAATCTTATTAGTTTTTCTTTTTAATCTGCATCCTGCGATGGCCGAATATGGGATTCCATTAAACACTAAAGAGGATTCCGAGAATAAGCCGTTAAAGCCGAAGGCTCCTTCGCGTGTACGTATTAGTGCATACGTAGACGGCGATGCTGTCGTAGTTTCGTCGACGGTCAGCGTTATGGCTCATGTCACGGTCACCGATCCGATGGCGGGCGACTGTCTGTTTGACGGCTTTGTGGCTCTCGCCCAAGATTACCGCTGCTCACTCTCCGGTGCCTCAGGCATCCTGACGCTCACCGTAACTGTCGGTGGCACGAGCTACGAGGGACAGTTCGTACTCTGACAACATTAAATAATTACCGCCTATGCTTAAATTGATCAAAGTAATATTTATCGCGGTTTTATGCGTCTGTTGTCGTAATGCCGTTTTTGCATCAGACACGGATAAGTTTCTGCGAAATGTCACACTTACAAGGACGTACGAGCTTAATGGCGAGACTAAAGTCGATAGTCTCCGGAATGATTTGATGGCGGTATATACTTACGACAGGGAATTGATCCTGACAACTTCACGAGAAGTCAAGACTCGAGTACGAGTCTATGACGCCCGTATAGGAGATGTGTACTATGACCGTACAGTTGACATTTTCCCGACTCATGTCTGTCAATTTTATTACCTTGATGAACAATTCATGCTTGATGTTACAATTGACGGGGTCATATATTCCGCTGAATTTTACTTCGACAATTGATTTTGAGAATCGTCTGTAGAACAGACTATTGTTAATGAAGCGATTTAAATGGAAGATAAAAAATAGGGTATTTAGGTATTAAAGAGTATTGGATTAATTTATCAAAAATTCAAATCGCTTCATTAAACACCTTCTAACGAATAATCAGAAGATGAAGACTCATAAAACGACATATTTGCAATTATTGGCGGTCATGGTCTGCGGAATAATGACGGCTGCGTGTCGTCAGCTAAGCCCTGATGCGGATATCGAATTTGCGCTTCGGGCGGCAGGCGATAATCGGGGCGAGCTGGAGACGGTGCTGGAGCATTATGCCGGGGATTCTCTGAAGTCAAAGGCTGCGCGTTTCCTGATCGCAAATATGCCGGGACATTATTCGTATGCCGACACGACGTTGGTCAACCGTTATTATAACGAGATTGATTCGACGCTTGCATTGATGGCGGAGAGCGGTCGCGAGGCAATCGCCGATACAATCAACTCTATAGCGCACCGGCTCGGTGTATCAAGCGCCGCAAAAGTCCAGGACATAAGGATAATAAAATCGGATTTCCTGATACGTAATATCGACGATGCTTTCTACCGGTGGAAGCATGGTAAATGGGCCCGTCATCTGACATTCGATCAATTCTGCGAATATCTGTTGCCTTATAAGGTTGAGGAATTACAACCATTGGACAACTGGCGCGAGCGTTTTTCCGGTTTCTGTACCGACTCACTGGACGAATTGGATTACTGTGATATGTTCCGGTCGTCAAGTTACAGCGCTGCGGTGATGCTGAACCGCAATCTCGGCCGAGTCATCAGACCTTTTTCGTGGAGTGTTCTGGAATGCCCGCCAAAACGTATCGAAACGTTGATCGCGATACCATTCGGCCGATGTGATGATTATGCCTGGCTTTCGGCCGCTCTGTTCAGAAGTGCAGGCATTCCCGTGTCAATTGAGATTGTTCCCCACTGGGCTTACAGATCATTGGGCCATAAGGGAAATGCAGTGCTCGCGCCTACAGGCAAATCGATCCTGTTCAGCGGATTGTCAAGCGGTCCTGAAAACACTCATCATGTAGATGAAAAAATCGCTAAAATGTTCCGCTCCACATACGCACGCAATAAAGAAATAGAAGCATTGCATAAATCCGAGCGATTTGTTCCTGATGCTTTCAACAGCGTGTTCCAAAAGGACGTGACGGATGAATTTGTCGCTACCACAGATATCCGCATTCCGTTGGATAATGTCAATACTCAATATGTATATCTCTCTGTATATGGCGATAATGACTGGTATCCTGTGGACTTTGCAAAAATGGTTGGCAAAGAGGCTGTTTTCAAAAATGTCGGCAAAAATGTGATGTACGTTGTCATGAATTATGACCGTTCGGGTCACATGAATGTCCTGACAGATCCGTTTGTTGTCAATGCAGAGGGGGATATTGTCTCTGTCACGCCTGATCACAATGCGTTGCAAAGCGTTACTCTTTTTCGCAAATATCCTGTGATTGAATATGTGCATAAGTATGCCCGATTGATTGATGAAGGTGAGTTTGAGGCGGCCGACAATCCGGATTTCATAGGAGCTTCAATAATACACACCATTTCTGACGGAGCGGCGGTCGGCCATGAAATTATATTGCCGGATTCGTTGCCACCGTACCGATACTGGAGATATATACAGCGTAAACGTGATGCCCATACCAACATGGCCGAGGTGATGTTCTATGACCGTGATAATAACAGGTTGACAGGAGCTGTGATCGGGACGGAAGGGCATCGAACGATATACAAAGGAATGACACGGGATAAATTATTCGACGGCAATCTGCTCACGTCATTCAACTCTCCCAATCCCAACGGTGACTGGGCAGGACTTGACTTCGGGAAGCCCGTCAGAATTCATAAGATAATATTCTACGGCCGCGGCGACGGCAACACAGTGGAAGTCGGTGATAAATATGAACTCTTTTATTGGGATGCAAACAAATGGAACTCATTGGGTCAGACCGTGGCTGAAAGCGTGTCGTTGACTTATGACAATGTTCCGGCCGGAGCACTGCTGCTTCTCCGTGATCTCACAAAGGGCAAAGATGAACGTATATTTACAATTGGATCAGATGGACGTCAGAATTGGTGGTAGATATTGGTTGCGGGATTCTATCCGTGACGGCATTATGAGCAATGCATCCGCATTTATTAACTGGATAGATTGTTTAATGCTGATGCTCTTGTTCGTGATATCGGGTTTGTTATATTCGTGTCGGATGACCGATGATATGTTTGACTGCAGAACATATTATATTCTGATTGTTCTTTCGCTCTTGGCCGGTGTGTTGGTCGTCAAGCAATTTTGCCGACTTGACATAAATATTGATTTTCGGGCAAATGCAACGATTGTAACTGTGACATGCGCGTTTATATCAGTCTGCATTCTGTCTTTATGGGGTTTTACAGGCAATTTTGAATTCGATTTCACCCGGAATAATATAATCAATCCCGTGGGGCTTATATCATGTATATGCCTGGGATTGCCATATATATTTTATTTTTCCAAAGGGAACAGGTCAAATAAAGTTTTCTCGGCCATAATCATCTTTCTTTGTTTTTTCGCTCTTATACTGTCACAATCAAGGACAGGAATGATTACGGCAGTAATTATCGCCGTTGAATATCTGATGCGCTTGAAAGGAGTGGCTATGAAAAAACGATTGGCTGTATTTGGGCTGTTATTAGTGGCATTAGTGTGTATTTCATTCTTTGTTAATTCCGATTCTGCTATAGGCAGACTGCTGATCTGGCAAAGTTCGTGGCTGATGTTCTGCGATTCTCCTTTATGGGGGCATGGACTATTCGGTTTCGAAAGAGAATATATGAATTTTCAGGCTGAATTTCTGAGCGCGGCGCAGAGTCCGCTGTATAACTTTCTGGCTGATAATGTAAATTATCCCTTTAATGAAATAATCAGATTGGTTCTGGCTTTTGGCATAATTGGGCTGATGACGGTTTCAGTCTTGATTTATGCCATTGTCAGCAGTTATCGTAAAAATCCTTCCGAGAAAAAGTATATCGCAATTTTAAGTTTACTTGCATTGTTTATGCTGGGTCTTTTTTCGTATCCGCTTTCATATCCGTTTACATGGCTTGTTCTCGGCCTGAATTTATATGTTATCCTGAAAAATTACTTTGTGATTGCCAAAATCAGGCGTATTGTATATGTCATCGGTCCGGTTATCCTTATCATTACATTTATGCACAGTATAAAGTCAATTGACAAGACTCGGCAATGGAGGGACGCATATATCGCAACAGATATGGAAGCATATCGAGATCTTCAAACGTGGTTTGATTCCGATCCGTCGTTTTTATACAACTACTCTTATGTCTTATTTATATCAGAGCGACGAGTTGTTGAAAAGTGCGGAAGTCGCGCTTAAATGCTCGAATTTTCTCGCGTCGTATGATCTATGTATGTTAAAGGGCGAGATTTATTTTAGCCTGGCAGATTATGAAAATGCAATTGAAGCATTCGACCGAGCTGCAAAAATGTGTCCCAACAGATTTGTGCCTCTGTATAAAATCTTCTTGTGCTATAGAGAAATGGATAATCAACCGAGGGCTGACGCTGTCGCACGGACGATATACGATAAGCCTGTCAAGGTGCAGTCTCCCATAGTCCGAATGATTAAAGTCAGAATATTCAACTATTTAAATAGTATTAATTAATAATTTATTCAACAAATCAAAAATTATTCAACATGAAAACAACTAAATTTCTTTCGGCCTTATTATTAGTGTTGGCATGTGTTTCGTGCAGCCAATATGACACCTATGACCCCTATGTCAATAATGTAACTATTCGTCCTGAAAAAATAGATCAATATGATCTAAGCACCGAGTTGTCATCGAATTCTTATCTCCCGCAGGATGTAGCTTTTGCTCTATCCCTAAAGTATATTGATGTATATGATGATTTGTATTTGCTTAAAATGACGCCCGAAGATGCAAAAGATTTGAAAATCGACCCCGAAGACTATGAAATTATCAAGCAATCGGTATATGAAACTAATAAAGTTCTGGCAAAGGAAGGTATTCCTGCTGACATGGCTCCGATCGAAGAAGCCATAAAGAAGTTCTTTTCCGGTAACTCGGATGATATTATAAATTTGAAACCGATGAGATCTTACGGAGAAGTTAGCGGCTATGTTCCCATACCCGACAATGCGGGTTTTTATACCACATCTATGTTTATTCCGTCGGAATGCCGTTATATAACAGTTACTTGTTCTTCCCAGGCACCATTGGGGATGTGTATTGTAAAGATTTATTATGCAGGAGAGAGTGTTGCAACCAGAACGGTCATGACTCCTTTGGGTATAAGTAACTCATGCACAATTGAAGTTCCTGTTTCCAATGCTTGGATTACGGTAGGGGTAATGGCCTCAAGTACCGGTGGAGGCTATTTTACGTGTAGGCTTGGCGAATGATATAATTTCAAACTGATCAATTATGAAACTTAGATTATTTTTGGTTATCAGCGCATTGGTAGCTATTGTCTATGCTGTTGCCGATCCGTTTTTGTCGGGCAGTCCGTCAACATTGCCGATATGGTCTGTCATAGTGGCTGTCGGTGCATTCATTCCGGCAATTATAGCTTTTATTGCCCAAAAGGATAGTCTGAAAACTTTTGCATCCGATTATCTTTCATTACGAAAAACAGATTGGCGCAAAGCTGCAATTGTTTTGGGAGCGACTGCAATATTGTCGCCATTGTTAAGATTGGTCATTGTCGGGGTGTTTGGCAATTTGCTCCACGTGTCGTTTTTCGGTGAATTCTCGCGTCAATTTCATGTCAATTATTTAGGTGTTATATCATGGTATGGATCCGGAGTGGCGGATACGCTGATGGCTTGTGCAGGCGATATGGTTTATCTGTTTGTGATCGGATCGATTGTCGGAATATTCAGTTGCCTTTTTGAAGAAATCGCGTGGCGCGGTTTTCTGATCAAATATATCAAGGGTTCGGATCTGACCATGTCTGTCATCTCGGGTGTCGTGTGGACGTTATGGACACTTGCGATGACCTATGTGGTCACAACGTGGAGCAACGCTCTGATGCTTCTTATCTTTAATGTCGTTTTGTCATACTGGCTCGTCCGTATTATGCGAGCCACGGGTTCGGTATGGACCTGCGCCATGATCCGCGGAATGTTCAGTCTCGGAGCGATGTCATTCTGCGTCGTGCAGGAATCTCATGTCGGCTCGTACATGGTCTCTATCATAATAGCACTTATTCTGACTGCTGTCCTCTGGGGCGTTATCAGACCGCGCGCGTGGTATGGCGAATGATCTGTAAAATTCATATATATATAAAGTTTCAAGCCCCGTTGCATCGGATTGCGGCGGGGCTTGATTTACAGTTTTATTGTACGGCTTGGGGGCAACTGTGTTTCAGATTTTTCGTTTATGCCGGCTTATGCGTGCAGGATATGGAGATGGTTTTGTTGATCTTTTAGGCTATGACGACAATAATGATGATTTATAGCATGAGATATGAAAAATATGTGTAAATTTGGAACGCATCTGAGTGAGATGCGTTCCAAATTTTTTGTTTCATGCACTAAAACCTTTTCCGGATGAAAAAAATCTATTTCTTACTTTTTGTTTTGTCAGCCGCAGTATCGGCTATGGCTGTGCCGAGGGATAATTCGGAACTTTTTTCACAACGTAAGCTGTGCCGGCAGGCTGTTGCCGGCAATAGTCAACATGTGTCGGCATCGCGCCCGGCCGCTTCGGAGCGCATGGTGATTACTAATCTCGAGGGGCAGGTTCAGGGGCGCTATAGCTGTGTGTACTATAGTCCGCTGATCTGGGACGTGACAGGCGAGCCGTTCGGATGGTGTGTGGAGCAGCCTATGATCGTCGAGGATTACTTTGGTGTCGAAGAGGGCGATGTGAACATCGGTTATCTCTTTCTGAGAAATGCGATACTCAAAGGCCATGTGGATATGGACGCCGGCACGATCACTATTCCGTCGCGCAAGGCGATAACCTATTATGAGGATCCCGATGATTATGATGATCCCGGCAGACCGGTCTACTTCGTTACAGTGGATGTAGAGGACCGGAAATATGTGCCCAATTATGACAGACCCTTTGTCGGATCATTCGAGCTGCATGACGGCCGAATAACAAAAATCACCACTGACGACCGCTGGGGCTATGTCGTGTGTAACAAGGACGGCAGCATTTACGGGTGGTTTGAAATTGCCGAAAACACGACTTTATATCTCGGACATGGCGAGATGGAGTATGTTGTGGGGAATGAGCCTGTGGCGACGGTGATCCACGCGGTGAGCGACGGCAAGAAAGCCACGGTCTACAATGCGTTCAATACCGGGTGGGACAATCCGGTCACAATGGATCTTGACGACGCGTCTAAGAGGGCTACTGTCAGCGATCAGTCGGTTTCAGTGGGCGGTAAGACTGTCGTGCTTGCCGACAAATCATGTGCGACCGTTTTTTCGGGCATAATCAGAGATGTGGATTGGGATATCGACAAACGTGATCCGTCGACCAACTCCGTTCTTGATTTTGGCGATATGACCGTTTATGACAAGGCTGCGGATAAGGTGGTGGCGTCTTACGGCGATGTGCGTTTCTATTTCAAGGAAGATGTATTCGAAGACCGCACTTCAGGCATTGAGAGCGTCGTAAGCGACACCGATAACACGTCATCGTCAGAAGTGATCCTGTATGATCTTTCAGGTATGAAGGTCGATGCGGAGAAGGCAGCTCCTGGCATATACATCCGCCGTCAGGGCTCTGATGTCTCGAAGGTCATGATCCGATAGATCGGTAGTAGCTGACATCACGCCGCGAAATAAAGAACCGCACCCCAAAAGTTTTTATGTGACTTCAGGGGTGCGGTTGATTTTTGTGACGCACCGTTTTGGTGGTGCGGGAGTTGATCAGTTCTGGCCGACTTCGATTTCAGTGGCTTCGTTGTAGATGCCTTCGATGTCGTCTCGGCTGCCTACGACGAGGCGTTCGTATTCGCGGAGACCTGTTCCGGCAGGGATCAGATGACCGCAGATGACGTTTTCTTTCATGCCCTCGAGGGTGTCGGTCTTGCCGGCGATGGCTGCTTCGTTGAGAACCTTGGTGGTCTCCTGGAACGATGCAGCCGACATGAAGCTCGAAGTCTGGAGTGCGGCGCGGGTGATGCCCTGGAGTATCTGCTCGGATGTGGCGGGCACGGCGTCGCGGACGGTGACTGTCTTGAGGTCGCGGCGTTTGAGGGCCGAGTTCTCGTCGCGGAGCTTGCGGGCGGTGATGATCTGACCGGGACGTAGCTCCTCGCTGTCACCAGCGTCGACAACGACTTTCTTGCCCCAGATGCGGTCGTTCTCGTCCATGAAGTCGCGCTTGTCGACGACCTGCTGCTCGAGGAAGCCGGTGTCGCCGGGATCGAGGATGTTGACCTTGCGCATCATCTGGCGTACGATGACTTCGAAGTGCTTGTCGTTGATTTTCACACCCTGCATGCGGTAGACGTCCTGGACTTCGTTGACGATGTATTCCTGAACGGCTGTCGGACCCATGATGTTGAGGATGTCGGCGGGAGTTATCGCACCGTCGGAGAGGGGTGTGCCGGCGCGGACGATGTCGTTTTCCTGAACGAGGATCTGTTTAGACAGGGGGATGAGATATTTCTTGATTTCCCCGAGTTTCGAGGTGACGGAGATCTCGCGGTTGCCGCGTTTGACCTTGCCGAATTTGACTTCGCCGTCGATCTCTGAGACGACAGCAGGGTTCGACGGGTTGCGGGCCTCGAATAGCTCGGTGACGCGGGGAAGACCGCCGGTGATGTCGCCGGCACCGCCTGTTGCACGGGGTATCTTGACGAGGATGTCGCCGGGTTTGATCTCGGCGTTTTCGTCGAACAACAGGTGGGCTCCCACGGGAAGAACGTAGGTGCTGATCACCTGGCCGTTGGCGTCGGTGATTGTGGCTTCGGGGACTTTGGCGCGGTCTTTGGACTCGATGATCACCTTGTCCTGGAGACCTGACTGCTCGTCGACGTCGACGCGGTAGTTGACGTTCTCGGTGAGGTTCTGGTAGTTGATATGACCTCCGAATTCGCTTATGATGACTGCGTTGAAGGGGTCCCATTCGCAGATCACGTCTCCGGGCTTGACTTCGTCGCCGTTCTTGAAGAACAGTTTCGAGCCGTAGGGGATGGCCGCGCTTGTGAGTGCGAGCTTGGTCTTGGGATCGATGATGCGCATTTCGGCGAGACGTCCGAGCACGACTTCGACGGGCTTGCCGTTGCTGCCGATTTCGGCGGTTGTGACGGTGCGGAGTTCCTCGATCTCGAGAATGCCGTTATAGCGCGATACGTTCGACGATACGGCGGCGATGTTGGATGCGACACCACCGACGTGGAATGTACGGAGTGTCAGCTGAGTACCCGGTTCGCCGATCGACTGTGCTGCGATCACGCCGACAGCCTCGCCTTTCTGCACGAGGCGGTTGTTGGAGAGGTTGCGGCCGTAGCACTTGGCGCAGACGCCTTTCTTGGACTCGCAGGTGAGCACTGAGCGGATCTCGACGCTCTCGATGGGCGATGCGTCGATGCGGTCGGCCGCGTCGTCGTTGATTTCTTCGCCGGCTGCGACGATGATTTCGCCTGTGAGCGGGTCAACGATGTCGTGGACTGACACGCGGCCGAGGATGCGTTCGCCAAGCGATGCGACGACTTCGTCGTTGTTCTTGATCTCGGTGCATACGAGGCCGCGGAGTGTGCCGCAGTCTTCTTCGTTGATGATCACGTCGTGGGCCACGTCGACCAGACGGCGGGTCAGATAACCGGCGTCGGCTGTCTTGAGCGCGGTATCGGCGAGACCCTTGCGGGCACCGTGGGTGGAGATGAAGTATTCGAGCACCGACAGACCTTCCTTGAAGTTTGCCAAGATCGGGTTCTCAATGATCTGGCCGCCTTCGGCGCCGGCTTTCTGGGGCTTGGCCATAAGTCCGCGCATGCCTGCGAGCTGGCGGATCTGGTCTTTCGAACCACGGGCGCCGGAGTCAAGCATCATGAAGACTGAGTTGAATCCTTGGTTTGCCTCGGTCATCTGTTTCATCAGCACGTCGGTCAGTTTGGAGTTGACGTGAGTCCAGATGTCGATGACCTGGTTGTAGCGTTCGGTATTGGTGATGAAGCCCATCGAGTAGTTGTCCATGACTTCCTGGACCTGACGGTAGCCTTCGGCCACGATTTCTTCTTTTTCGGCGGGGATGATCACGTCGCCGAGGTTGAACGAGAGGCCGCCCTGGAATGCCATGCGGTAGCCAAGGTTCTTGATGTCGTCGAGGAACTGTGCGGAGCGCGGGATGCCGCATTTCTTGATGACGCGTGCGATGATGTTGCGCAGCGATTTCTTAGAGAGGATCTCGTTGACAAATCCGATTTCGTCGGGCACGTAGCGGTTGACGAGCACGCGTCCGACAGAGGTCTCTTTGATGATGTGGCGGATCGGATTGCCGTTGTCGTCGACATCGTCTACCATCACGCTGACGGGAGCGTGGAGAGTGACTTTGCCTTCGTTATAGGCGATTTCGGCTTCTTCGGGGCCGTAGAACACGGTGCCTTCGCCTTTGTCGCCCTTGCGGAGCTTGGTGATGTAGTACAGACCGAGCACCATGTCCTGCGAGGGCACGGTGATAGGCGCGCCGTTGGCGGGGTTGAGGATGTTGTGGGCGCCGAGCATCAGCATCTGGGCCTCGAGGATGGCCTCGTTGCCGAGAGGAAGGTGGACGGCCATCTGGTCGCCGTCGAAGTCGGCGTTGAACGCCGTACATGCGAGCGGGTGGAGCTGGATAGCTTTGCCTTCGATGAGCTTGGGTTGGAACGCCTGGATGCCGAGGCGGTGAAGGGTCGGGGCGCGGTTGAGCAAGACGGGATGACCTTTCATCACGTGCTCGAGGATGTCCCATACGACGGGTTCCTTGCGGTCGACGATCTTCTTGGCGCTTTTGACGGTCTTGACGATGCCGCGTTCGATGAGCTTGCGGATCACGAAGGGTTTGTATAGCTCGGCAGCCATGTTCTTCGGCAGACCGCACTCGTGCATCTTCAGTTCGGGGCCTACGACGATGACCGAACGGGCGGAGTAGTCGACGCGCTTGCCGAGGAGGTTCT
>CAJUMI010000045.1:11254-19084 GCA_910587545.1 uncultured Muribaculaceae bacterium
CGGGCGGTTGGCGTCGCTCTTGACGGCCGATGACTTGCGGGAGTTGTCGAGCAGTGAGTCGACGGCTTCCTGAAGCATGCGCTTCTCGTTGCGCAGGATGACATCGGGGGCCTTGATCTCGATGAGTCGTTTGAGGCGGTTGTTACGTATGATCACACGGCGGTAGAGGTCGTTGAGGTCGCTGGTGGCGAATCGGCCGCCGTCGAGCGGAACGAGCGGACGGAGTTCGGGCGGGATGACGGGCACGGCCTGGAGTATCATCCACTCGGGCTTGTTTCGGTTGCGCGAGGCACGGAATGACTCCACGACCTGAAGGCGCTTGAGGGCCTCGGTCTTGCGTTGCTGTGAGCCGTCTGTGTCGGCCTGATGGCGCAGCTGATATGAGAGGCCGTCGAGGTCGATGCCCACAAGGAGTTCATAGATAGCCTCCGCGCCCATTTTGGCGACGAATTTGTTGGGATCGTTGTCGTCGAGCAACTGGTTTTCTCTGGGCAGGTTGTCGATGATGTCGAAATACTGTTCCTCGGTGAGAAGGTCTAATCTCTCGACGCCTTCGACTGTTCCGGGATTGATGACGATGTAACGTTCGTAGTATACGACGGCATCGAGTTTCTTGGAAGGCAACCCGAGAAGATAGCCGATCTTGTTGGGAAGCGAACGGAAGTACCAGATATGGGCGACGGGCACGACGAGTTTGATGTGGCCCATGCGTTCGCGTCGCACTTTCTTTTCGGTAACTTCTACACCACATCGGTCGCAGACAATACCCTTGTAGCGGATGCGTTTGTATTTTCCGCAATGGCATTCGTAGTCTTTGACAGGACCAAAAATGCGCTCGCAGAAGAGACCGTCGCGCTCGGGCTTGTATGTGCGGTAGTTTATTGTCTCGGGTTTGAGAACCTCACCGCTCGACTTTTCGAGAATCTCCTCGGGCGAAGCAAGCCCGATGGAGATTTTCGAGAAGGCATTTTTCGATTTATTATCTTTTCTAAAAGCCATATGTTCTATTGACAGTGGTTGTTGCGTGGATATTAATTCTCGAGGTTGATGCTCAGACCGAGACCGCGGAGCTCGTGGAGAAGCACGTTGAGCGACTCGGGAATGCCTGCCTGAGGCATGGGATCGCCTTTGACAATCGCTTCGTAGGCTTTGCTGCGGCCGTTGACGTCGTCACTCTTGATGGTCAGGATTTCCTGGAGGATGTGAGACGCGCCGAATGCCTCGAGCGCCCAGACTTCCATTTCTCCGAAACGCTGGCCGCCGAACTGGGCTTTACCGCCCAGAGGCTGCTGGGTGATCAGAGAGTACGGACCGATGCTACGTGCGTGCATCTTGTCTTCGACCATGTGGCCGAGCTTGAGCATGTAGATCACGCCCACGGTTGCGGGCTGGTCGAAACGCTCGCCTGTTCCGCCATCGTAGAGGTATGTCTTTCCGTAGCGGGGCAGGCCTGCCTTGTCGGTCCATTCGTTGAGGTCGTCGAGGGTCGCGCCATCGAAGATCGGGGTCGCGAATTTCTCTCCGAGTTCGCGTCCGGCCCATCCGAGAACGGTCTCGAATATCTGGCCGAGGTTCATACGCGAAGGCACACCCAGAGGGTTGAGCACGATGTCGACGGGGGTTCCGTCGGCGAGGAACGGCATGTCTTCCTGGCGCACGATGCGCGACACGATACCCTTGTTGCCGTGACGGCCTGCCATCTTGTCGCCGACGCTGATCTTGCGTTTCTTGGCGATGTAGACTTTGGCGATCTGCATGATGCCCGAGGGGAGTTCGTCGCCGATCGAGATGTCGAATTTCTTGCGGCGGAGCTCAGCGTCGATTTCCTTGGACTTGCGCAGGTAGTTGACGATGGTCTCGCGGATGAGATCGTTCTTGTGCTGGTCGTTTGTCCACTTACTGAGGTTGATTGTGTCGTAGTCGATCGATTTGAGCACGCCTGCGGTGAACTTGGCTCCCTTGGCGATGATCTCGCTTCCGATGAAGTCTTTGACTCCCTGTGATGTCTTGCCGTTGGTGAGGGTCATCAGCTTGTCGACGAGGATATCGCGCAGTTTGTTGAGCTTTTCTTCGTATTCTTCGTCGAGCTTCGGCAGCTGGGCGTTTGCGCTCTTGGATTTCTTTTTCTTGGCGGCGCGGCTGAAGAGGTTTGTGCCGATGACCACGCCCTTGAGCGACGGTGATGCCTTGAGCGATGCGTCCTTGACGTCGCCGGCCTTGTCGCCGAAGATGGCGCGGAGCAGTTTTTCTTCAGGAGTCGGGTCGGATTCGCCCTTAGGCGTGATTTTGCCGATCATGATGTCGCCCGGCACGACGTGAGCGCCGATGCGGATGATGCCGCGTTCGTCGAGATCTTTTGTGGCGTCTTCGCTGACGTTGGGTATATCGCTTGTGAGTTCTTCCATGCCACGCTTGGTCTCGCGGACTTCGAGCGAGTACTCGTCGACGTGGACTGAGGTTAGGATGTCGTCGCGTACGACGCGTTCGTTGAGCACGATGGCGTCCTCGTAGTTGTATCCTTTCCAGGGCATGAACGCTACCTTGAGGTTGCGGCCGAGAGCGAGTTCGCCTTTCTGGGTCGCGTAACCTTCGGTGAGTATGTCGCCTTTCTTCACGCGCTGGCCTTTGTTGCAGATCGGACGGAGGTCGATCGTGGTGCTCTGGTTGGTCTTGCGGAATTTGGGTATGTTGTATTCTTTGACAGCGTCCTCGAATGCGACGAATTCCTCTTCTTCGGTGCGGTCATAGCGGATGCGGATCACGCTTGCGTCGACAAATTCGATCACACCGTCACCTTCGGCTGTGATCTGGGTGCGGCTGTCGCGGATGAGCTGGCCTTCGATGCCGGTGCCGACGATTGGCGCCTCGCTGCGCATGAGGGGCACGGCCTGACGCATCATGTTCGATCCCATGAGGGCGCGGTTAGCGTCGTCGTGCTCGAGGAAGGGGATGAGCGAAGCGGCTATAGAGGCGATCTGTGCCGGCGACACGTCCATGAGTTCGACCTCTGCAGGCGGAACGACGGGGAAGTCGGCGTCGAGACGGGCCTTGACACGTTCGCGGATGAATGTACCGTCGTCGTTGAGCGGGGCGTTGCCCTGGGCGATGACTTTGCCTTCTTCGATTTCGGCGGTCAGATAGATCACCTCGTTGTTGTTGAGGTTGACTTTCGAGTCTTCAACCTTGCGGTAGGGGGTCTCGATGAAGCCGAGGTCGTTGATCTTGGCGTAGACACAGAGGCCAGAGGATTGGTCTGGTCCATGAACTGCGACAGGGCGTTGGTGCCGAAGAAGGTGTTGATCACCGAGGAGATGGTCTTGGCGTTGATCAGGTCAATCGGCGTGAACACTTCGTTGTCGCGGACGTTCATGCGTTCGCGGATCGTGCGTGACATACGAGCGAGGCCTACTCCGAACTGGTTGTAGAGCTGTTCGCCGACTGTGCGCACACGACGGTTGCTCAGGTGGTCGATGTCGTCGACATCGGTCTTTGAGTTGATGAGTTCGATAAGATATTTGATGATGGCGATGATATCCTCTTTGGTGAGGACCTTTACGTCCATCGAAGTCGTCAGACCGAGTTTCTTGTTGATGCGGAAGCGTCCAACCTCGCCGAGGTCGTAGCGCTTTTCGGAGAAGAACAGGTTCTGGATCACTTCGCGTGCGCTTGCGTCGTCTGGTGGATCTGCGTTGCGGAGCTGGCGATAGATGAACTGTACGGCTTCTTTCTCGGAGTTTGACGTATCTTTCTGGAGAGTGTTGAAAATGATAGAGTAGTCGCTGGTGTTGACATCCTCTTTGTGGAGAAGGATGCTCTGCACACCGGAATTGAGTATCTCGTCGATATGTTTTTCCTCAAGGACTGTCTCTCGGTCGATGATCACATCGTTACGCTCGATCGAGACCACCTCGCCGGTATCTTCGTCGACGAAGTCTTCGATCCAGGTCTTGAGGACGCGGGCTGCGAGTTTGCGGCCAACGGCTTTCTTGAGATTGGTCTTGTTGACCTTGATGTCTTCGGCAAGACCGAAGATTTCGATGATGTCTTTGTCGCTGTCGAGACCGATCGCACGGAGAAGGGTGGTTACGGGCAATTTCTTCTTACGGTCGATGTAAGCGTACATCACGTTGTTGATGTCAGTCGCAAATTCAATCCATGATCCGCGGAAAGGGATGATACGTGCGGAGTAGAGCTTTGTGCCGTTGGCATGGGTGCTCTGTCCGAAGAACACACCGGGCGAGCGGTGGAGCTGCGACACGATTACGCGTTCGGCGCCGTTGATTACAAATGTACCTTTTTCGGTCATGTAGGGGATCGGGCCGAGATATACGTCCTGGATTTCCGTAGCGAAATCTTCATGATCGGGGTCTGTACAGTACAGCTTCAGCTTGGCTTTCAGCGGCACACTGTAGGTCAGACCGCGCTCGAGACACTCTTCGATCGTGTAACGCGGCGGATCGATATAATAATCGAGGAATTCGAGAACGAAGTTGTTGCGAGTGTCGGCTATCGGGAAGTTTTCTGCAAAAACTTTGAAAAGGCCTTCGTTGTTTCGTTTTTCGGGAGGAGTGTCAAGCTGCAGAAAGTCTCTGAATGATTTCAGCTGAATCTCCAGAAAGTCGGGGTAAGGAAGCGGGTTCTTTACCGAGGCAAAATTAATGCGGGGTTTGTCTACGGATACTGACATCTATAAAAATAGGGTGGTTAAGAACTCAAAGTGAAAATAGACACAAAAAGGTTAAGAATCATCCCTTGGAAGATTCTTAACCTAATTACCTGATCAACAGGCAATATTATTTAAGCTCGACTTCAGCGCCAGCCTCTTCGAGTTGCTTTTTGAGGCCTTCAGCGTCAGCTTTAGCAATGCCTTCTTTTACAACAGAGGGAGCACCGTCAACCATTTCCTTGGCTTCTTTGAGGCCAAGACCGGTGAGTTCCTTAACGAGTTTAACAACCTGGAGCTTGTTTGCGCCTGCAGCCTTGAGCACTACATCGAATGCAGTCTTCTCTTCAGCAGCGGGTGCGCCTGCAGCGGGGCCAGCGGCAACAGCGACAGCTGCAGCAGCGGGTTCGATGCCATATTCTTCTTTGAGAATTTGAGCAAGTTCGTTTACTTCTTTTACAGAGAGGTTAACAAGTTGTTCAGCAAAAGCTTTTAAATCTGCCATTTTTGTATAGTTTTATTTGATTATTATTTCTGATAGGATTAGTCTTCTTTTTTTGAAAGCGTCTCGAGGATGCCGTGGAGCTTGCTGCCGCCTGAAGTAAGAGCGGAAACAACGTTCTTGGCGGGCGACTGGAGAAGAGCGATAACGTCGGCGATAAGTTCGTTCTTGCTCTTGATAGATGCAAGTGTTTCGAGCTGATCAGCTCCGAAGTATACGGTCTCTTCTACATATGCGGCCTTGAGCGCGGGGAGAGTGTCGCCTTTCTTGATGAAGTCCTTGAGGAGCTTTGCCGGAGCATTGCCCACGTTGGAGCACATCAGAGAGGTTGAGCCCTTGAGGGCGGGATACAGTTCTTCAAAATCGCCTTCGATAGATTCAAGCGCTTTGTGGAGAAGGGTGTTCTTCACAACAAGGAGTTTGACGTCGGCCTTGAAGCATGCGCGGCGGAGTTCGCTTGTCTTTTCAGCGTTGAGTCCGGCAGTTTCCACGAGGTAGAAGCTGCTGTATTCACTAATCGTTTTCGCGATATTCTCAATTGCGATACCTTTATCTTCCTTTTTCATTTTGTCTTGATTTTAGAGGGTGATTAAGCGTCAACCGACTTGGTGTCGACCTGGACACCCGGACTCATTGTGCTTGAAAGATAAATGCTCTTGAGGTAAGTGCCTTTTGCAGTCGCGGGTTTGAGCTTGATGAGAGTGTTGACAAACTCACGTGCGTTGTCACGCATCTGTTCGGGCGTAAACGACATCTTGCCGATTGACGAGTGGACGATACCGTTCTTGTCAACCTTGAAGTCGATCTTACCTTTCTTTACTTCTTCTACAGCCTTGGCTACATCGACGGTAACAGTGCCGCTCTTGGGGTTGGGCATAAGTCCGCGGGGACCGAGCACACGACCGAGAGCACCGATCTTACCCATGATGGCGGGCTGAGTGATGATCACATCGATATCGGTCCAGCCGCCTTTGATTTTTTCGATATATTCGTCAAGACCTACATAGTCAGCGCCGGCTGCTTTAGCTGCCGCTTCGGCGTCTGCACTACAGAGGACGAGCACGCGAACCTGCTTACCTGTGCCGTGGGGCAGGGTAACGACGCCGCGTACCATCTGGTTAGCTTTGCGGGGGTCAACGCCAAGACGCACGTCAATGTCGAAAGAAGCGTCGAACTTGGCATAGTTCACTTCCTTGACTTTCTCGACTGCTTCCGCTAGAGTGTAAGCTTTCCCGGCTTCAATCTTCGACAAGGCTAACTTTTGATTTTTTGTAAGTTTACTCATTTCAATTGAAGTTTTATTTAGTTATTACCAGGAAATTCACCCTTTACGGTGATACCCATGCTGCGAGCTGTTCCGGCAACCATACGCATAGCTGATTCAACTGTGAAACAGTTTAAGTCAGGCATTTTGTCTGTAGCGATAGCCTTCACCTGCTCCCAGGTCACTTCTCCAACTTTGGTGCGGTTAGGTTCTTTCGAACCCGATTTGATCTTAGCCACTTCCTTGAGCTGGATTGCAACAGGCGGGGTCTTTACGACAAAGTCAAAAGATTTGTCACTGTAGTAAGTGATTACTACCGGGAGAACTTTTCCGGCTTTGTCTTGAGTGCGGGCATTGAATTGCTTGCAAAACTCCATGATGTTGATGCCCTTCGAACCCAGCGCGGGGCCTACGGGAGGGGAGGGGTTTGCTGCGCCTCCCTTAATCTGCAATTTGATCTGTCCAGCAATTTCTTTTGCCATTGTAAAAATACTTAAAGTTTATTACAAAATTTGCGATATTAGTCCACGGTTCGTAACACATCCGTTTCTTATTCTCGCTCTACCTGCGAATTGTCGAGCTCCAGAGGAGTCTTGCGCCCAAAAATCTTTACCGACACCTTGAGCTTCTTCTTCTCTTTGTTCACTTCTTCAACGATACCGGTGAAGCCGTTGAACGGTCCTTCGTTGACCTTGACGGTCTCGCCGACGATGTAGTCGTTGATTTCGTCGTCGGTCGGGTCGATGAACGCATCAGCGGTTCCGAGCATGCGCATGACTTCCGACTGACGGAGGCGTTCGGGCTTGGCGCCCTTTTCGCGTCCGCGCAGAAAGTCGATGACGTTTGTCGTATTTGTCAGCTCATGGATCACCTCTCCCTGAAGGTCAGCCTCGATGAAGACGTAGCCGGAATAAAGGTTGCGTTCTTTCACAACTTTTTTTCCGCTGCGCACGGTCAAAACTTTTTCAGTCGGGATCAATACTTGAAACACGTAGTTGCCAAGGTCAGTGTTCTTGATTGCTGCATCGAGAACCTCTTTTACCTTAGCTTCTTTACCTGATATGGCACGCAGGACGTACCAACCTTTTCTTGATTCAGTCATTGAAAATCAACTTAGACGTTTTTAACCCTTCAGACTGTAGATGAAGTGCATCAAATTGTCGACAATCTGATCCATGGCGAAGATTACCAATGCGATAATGACGGAAGCTATCATCACGATAATCGCCGATTTGATCAGTTGTTTTTTTGTTGGCCAAGAAGTCTTATAACGTAACTCGTCATAAGACTCCTCGATATTCGTAAGTAGTTTATTCTTTCCCATTTGTATTGTCTTTGGCACGGGTCGAGAGGCTCGAACTCCCGACACCTGGTTTTGGAGACCAGTGCTCTACCGACTGA
>CAJUMI010000046.1 GCA_910587545.1 uncultured Muribaculaceae bacterium
CATAGCTGTAGGATGTGTCATATCCGTCTGATGACGCGGAGCCGACAAGGCGGTTTAGGGCGTCATAGCTGTAGGTGACTTTGTCTGTGGGCCACGCCAATCCGGTGTAGGCATCAGTCTCATAGCCGTAATCCTCGGCCGAGATACTGCCGTTGTAGCATGGCGTGTCGCCATCCTCGTAATACAGTTCCTGCGAAAAACCGGGGGTGGCGATCGTCTTCAGCCGTCCTCGCATGTCGTGGCTGTATTCGCAGCGACTGCCGGCCTGACGATGGAGCGACATTCGGTTCATCAGGCCGAGCGCGTCGTAGGCGTATTCGATTTCCGACTGTCCCGAGCCGACTGATGCCACGGACTTGGTGATGTTGCCTCGGGCATCGTGGGTATTGACAATAGTCAGCGTATAGGTGGAGTCGGGCAGCACTACACTCTCGGTCGTGCGGTCGACGTGTCCCAGACGGGAGTATTGAATGTCTGTTGTCCTCAGTTCCCCGGCCATGACCGCCGATGACACCGAAGCGACCTGACGCTCCTCGCTGTCATAGCCGAAAATGGAGTATTGGTACTCAGCCCGGGCGCCTATCTCGCCATAGGACGAGGAGAATATGGCCTGACGCGTGGCTGTCAGCAGCCCCTTGGCGCGTTGCGGCGACATCCTGTCGAGCGGCAGGGATGAAAAGCCCGCGCGCGTGGCGACATTGTAATTGTCGTAATAATTCGCAATCGTGACAAGGGCATTGCCTACGAGCGCGGACAATCCTGCGTCTTGGATCTGATAGCCCGTGCTGTCTATGCCGACGGCTGAGGCCGAGAATGACGCGGTCATATCATAACACTTGTCTATATCGCTGATGTCACAGTCGGCTATGCCGCTGACGACAACGCGACCTATGCGGTCATAGAGAGTGAATTCGGTTTTTCCGTCCTCAGCCATGTCCGCCGTCGAGCGGAACGCGAGACGGTTATAGCCATCATAGCGCATCTCCACGACTCCGCCACCCGGCACAAGCGAGCTGACGCAGTTGCCGCGGCGGTCATATCGGTTGATGAAAGCATATTTCGTCAGCACATCCGAGTTGTTGTCCCAACTTCCGTTTGCCGCCGTCATCAGTGCTGCGCCCTCGGGCTGTACGGCGACACGCAGTCTGCCCATCGGATCATAGAGAAAGTATGTGTCGGCAAACGTGGAGCTGTCGAGCAGCCTGCGCTCGAGGATCCTGAAGCCTCGCCAGTCGGTGAACAGCAGCGCCACATGGCCGTCGGGATCAGTGGCGCGGACTACATCGAGCGCACCGGCGGGATAATAGCCGTCGGAAGTGATCTTCTCCGTGTCAGCGCCGGATACGAGCCGCAGACGGCGGCACCGGAGTTGCGCGTTTGCCGTTGAATTGCACAGATATTCCGTACGTGCGGGGTGTTGCTGCATCAGCCGTCCCTCGGAAATCACGCTCACAGGCTTGTCAGACGCGAGATTGCGGTAGGATATAAGACTATAGGGGTTGGCATCTCCATAGTAGGATGCCGCGTCTGCCGCATCGTCTATCTCTGTTGCCGGAACAGGGAGATACTGTCTCACAGGGCGGTCGAGTGCGTCATAGTCGACAGTCAGCAAGGCCTGCTTGTCTGCGGCGACAGTCGAAAGTGTGCGCACCGCCATGCCGAAGCCGTCGTAAAGGACAGCGTCATCAGCCGTACCCGAATCGTCATGGACGGTCGAGGAGATAAGATTCCGGCCGCCGGTGGCCTGCTGGCAAAACAGCGAGTAGCTGTATGACGCCACCTGCAGTCCCGCAGTATTCTTTTCCGAGACCAGGCGCCCGGCTTCATATCCGAACTGCCGTTTTCTGCCTGACGGAGACGTGATCGAGGTACAACCTACGAGCGGAATATGGGTGTAAGCGGTCGAAAGGCCGCCGTCGGGCAGGGTCATCCGCGTCAGCAGGTCATAGCGTGCATCCCACTGAGCATTGATCCTGCGCCCCGATGCATCTGTCATGTCGGCTATACGTCCGCCGGTATCGTATGATGCGTATTTCTGCAGGCTGATCTTCGCTCTGTCTGCGGCATTCCGCTCGGCGGTACAGACCAGGACTGACGACGGTCTCACATACGACTTGGAGCCGAACATGCCGTAGTCGGTCTGACGGAGAACGGAATCGCTTCCTTCCGATGTGCGGACAATCCATTTTTCGAGTACAGGGAGTTTTCTCAGTCCCGCCATCCATACATTGAAGCATTCTTCGGTCTGCACATTTTCAGTCCTTGCAGTATAGGACGATATGGATTCATCGCCGCAGCTCACCGTCACTCCCATCGGAGAAAAGGCCACGCCTGCATTCGCGGTAACGGAATCCGTATTGAAACCGGGGAATTTTCCGCCGTTTCCCGAATTGGCGGTATTGATATAGGTCGTTTTCACTCTGCGTCGGCTGCCGTCCGGGTAGTAGTCTGTCCTTACTGTTGAGTCGCAGACGGTACGGTAGGCTGTAATTTCGCTATAGAAATAATTTATGTCATCATAATCGGTAACATTGAGTGTGCCGTCACCGTTAAGATATCTGTACCGGAAAACGACACTCTCGCAGTAGAGAGCATTGGTGAATGTTCGTCTGTCAGTCTTTGAGTAATAGCTTTCCTCGGTGGAGTTGATCCTGTAGCCCGACGAGGTCCACTCTTTTTCTGTCCTGCGTTTCAACAGCGGTCCGCCGCCGAATGTCTGCGACAGATAGCCGCGCGATGCGACAGGTTTAAGCAATTTTCTCTCGTAAGACGTTTGCCCGGCGGCATCATTCTGCAGGGATCCCAGACTTTTTCCGTCCACGGGATTATCGCCGAGATCGGGCATATAATCAGTTATGGATCGCCCGACAAGCATAAGCCTGGATTGGACATCAGACAGGTCATGTTCAAATTCCGTGACCACCGGCATGTCTATATCCGTTCCCGAAAGTTTTTCAATTACTTTGCCGTAATAGAGCTGCGCATTGTCTGTAGGAACTCCGCGTAAGGATGCGGATGGAAGGAATGTGATGCCGAGTGAGTAGGTCGAAGTTCGGGTAAGCTCTCCATAAAAAGAGTGTACGCCCGACTGACTTATGAAATCACTGTAGATCAGACTACCCAAGGGGATGTTGCACACCGGGTCGTAATATTCATACGTCCGGTTTCTGATCCGTCCGGTCACGGTATCTGTAGTCTTGATGTTTTTTATCCGAGACCCGACAATGATGTTGCCACTGAACACTGATTCTTCACGCTGCGGCGTGATGTTGACTGTCGACGGCTCGTATTGGATCGATGTTTTCAGTCCTGTGATAGTGCTGATTTCCGTGAGGCAGTTGTCGGCAAGATATTGCGGCACCGGCTGCCGATCGGATGACAGTTCCAAATCGTAAGTCATAACACTATGGCTATAACCGAAGCCATAGGACTTGCCGTTGGGGTATCCGAAATAATCATATCCGGAATCTCCCGCCATATCATTGTATGACAATCTGTAGCGGTCGATCAGCACTCCGTCGCTGAAGACGTCTACTCCGCTGAGTTTTTGCCTGCCGTCAATAAATGCCGTGGTGTTGTCAAGCGTCACTTCTCTTATGACTTTGCCGTCGGCGTCCTTTAGCGTTATACCTGAAATAAAATCTGCGGGAGCGCCTAAATGCGGTGTTATTGTAGTCTTGCGGGTGGTGAATTCTATGCTGCCTGTGCTCGTGCTTATGCGTGAGGGGATGCTGTGGTTGATAAACCGGGTGCGTTCGTCAAGATTAAGTCCGCCAGGATTGGTTTCGGACGCATGCAAGACTCTTTCACAGACATTACAGTAGAAGCTATAGCCCGAGAGCATCTTGTCAGAGGTTCTTGTCCACTCTTTTTTAGACGTATAGCTGATGGTTACCGCATCTTTTTCGAGTGTGGACGATATTTTGGTGAGATTCCACTGCGACACCGCCTTATAATCTCTGACGATCAGAGGTATTGTGATCGTTGTGCTATAGGACTTTGCCTCTATATACTCTTTCTCCTCGAAAGTGTAGACCATCCCATCGGGAGAATAGATGTCAAAGCTCGTGATCTCCAGACTGTTGTCGGGATTGTTCCGATATGGCGTTATTATAAATTCGGATGGTGGATACTCCACGACATTTCCGTCGACTATATAAAACGAACCCGAGAGACCGGCAAAGTTATAGTTGTAGCAGTCATATTCCGTGTCCTTTTTAGCTTCAAGGATCGCGCGGAGATAGTCGACATCGACTCCTGAGGTTATCCTGAGGTCAAAATCGACATTATCTTGTGGGCCGTAGCCCCGCCATTCGTCAGGAAAACCGTTGATCTGACGCGATATGCTTCCGAGGCCTGTCAGAGACCAACCCAGACCGACAGATGTCGCTATATCAGTCTTCTTTATGCCGCCTGTATGGTATCTGAGACCTATCGCTACTTCCAGATCGCCATTCTGCAGGGCGAGGAGCGGGATGCTTATGTCTGCCGTACCTGTAACATGGCTGACAGGATAATCCTGATAACGCCTCATGGCTGTGGCTTCGGGCGAGGGTTCGGTAATGGCATCGCCGCCTGTGCGCGGCACGTTCCATACGCCCGGATCCGTCTGTGCTCCGGCATAAGGCGAAATCAACATAAACAGCACGGTAAGAATTAGTTCGCTCAGTCGGATGATCCTTTTCATGGCCGCCTGTTTGTAAATTTCACAACTTTGACTGTCTCGCCGCCGGAGATTATCCTTATCAGATATTCACCGGGGGAAAGCGAGGATATGTCGACAACGCTGCCGTCGCCGCCGACTGTTCTGGCTATCATTACGCGTCCCGCGATATCGCTGATACCTAATGACAGGTTTTCATTACCGTCGAGAGACGTTATTGTCAAGTATCTGCCGTCGGGTGAGATGCTTACATCCGGTCCGTCGTTGCCGGGGGCATGAGTGCCGCGGCTTTCAGGCAGGACACGCCTGCGGCCCGAACCCGATTTCAGAGGGGACGATACAAGCATATATGTGGCGCTGTCGGCCGTCTCGCCGCCATGACCGGATAGTGTTCTAACCCTTTTAAGAACACGCGGAAATTCCTCATCGACAGCTGTAAGGCTGTAAGTGTCTGTGACCGAAGTTATGACAAGGGAGTCGGGCATATTTTCCACCGACTGCGCGGAGTCGGCGACAAAGGCAAATCTGCATACCCGCCGCACATGGTCAAAGCGGATATTTGTCAATGTATCACATTGCGGAGTTACAAGATCGGATGCCTTTGCCGGAAACAATGTAGCTCCAAGTTCTGCGCTGATGTTGACGCTCTGACGGTAGCGGCCGTAGCCTGAAATACCTTTGCTGTCATGAGAGAAAATGTTGCCGGTAGACAATATCAGACCGTCGGGGAATGACAGCTGCGCCTCACGGCCTTCCTCTCCGACCAAAAGCACGGTATCGCCGGAATTAAAAAAGTCATATCGTCTGTCCGGGAACAGGACAGAGATCAGACTGTCATGCTCTACAATCCTGACATCGAACTCTTCGGCGATAAAACGACACTTCGATAAGTCCGCGTAGACATCCATCCGTGGCAAATCCTCGATCTGCTGCAGTGATACAGTGCGGACACGTATATCAACAGGATTTGCCATAATCTCGAAACCGAGCGTCCCCAATATCACAGCAACCAATGCAAAACACAAACTATAATTATGCTTAGGCGTTTGTAGCTTTTGTGATAATTTAGAGACGGCCATGACATTAGATTTCAAAGTTTTCCAAAATTAACTTATTTTTTTCAATAAGTACAAATTTTTATATGGAAAACTTTGAAAATCTGCGTAAATACACTGATGGCCGGGTTTGTGGGAAAATGTGTGGAATGCGGTCTCAGATGCGGTCGAGAACAGTGGCGATCAGATCGCTTATGCCGGATTTGTAATTGGGGTTGGCTACGGTGTTGAAGCGGTTGGCGATAATCGAGCAGACGGTCATGGCTTTGTGTCCCATGAGTTTTCCGAGACCCTGGAGAGGGGCGCTTTCCATTTCGTAGTTGGTGATCTTGCGGCCTTTATGCTCGAACTCCTCGATGCGGCGGTTGAGGTCGGGGTTGGCCAGCGGAAGTCTCAGCTCACGGCCCTGGGGTCCGTAGAAGCCGACAGCCGAGATTGTGTTGCCTCTGACCATGTCGTCGCGCCCAATGCGCTCGACGAGTTCGGGATCGGCATCCACGACGTATGGCTTTGCCCACAGTGGATTCCAGCCGGTGTGGTGGCAGAGAGCATGCTCGAAATCGAGATCGGCGACGTCGTTGCGGCCGGCGTAATAGTTGAGCACTCCGTCGAAACCGATCGACTTTTCGGCGATTACGGGAGTGCCGAGCGACAGCTCGGGCTGAAGTGCTCCGGAGGTGCCGATGCGGACGAGTGTGAGCACACGTTTTTCATCACGGATCTCGCGGGTGCTGAAATCGATGTTGGCGAGAGCGTCGAGTTCGTTGATGACGATGTCAATATTGTCGGGACCGATGCCGTGGCTCAGACACATGATGGGCTTGCCGTTATAGGTGCCGCCTATGGTGTGAAATTCGCGCGACGATACTTCAAAGGTCGTGGTGTCGAAGAAGCCTGCCACCATATCGACGCGGCCGGGATCACCCACGAGGATCACGCGGTCGGTCAGCTGGTCGGGGCGCAGATGGAGATGGAATACTGTGCCGTCAGGGTTGATTATCAGTTCGGATTCGGGAATTGTTTTGTTCATGGCTATGTTTTTATATATAGAAACAATGAAATGTCTGTGAATGTTGGATGGGTGGGCCTACTGTCGGGAGATGACAGTAAACTTTCCGCCGGGTAGAGTCATGATCATGTCGGCCATCTCCATTTCGAAAAGCATGGCGCTGAGCCGGCTGAATGAAATGCCGAGCCCTATGCAGATGTCGTTGACCGTGTGGTCGGGATGGGCTGTGATATAATCGGCTACCGTCTTCTGCTCCGACGTCATGTCGAAGGTCATAACTGTCTGAGTCTCTGTCTTTGGGCGTGTTGTCCATCCGGTGGCTTCGATGAGATCGTCGGAGGAGCGGATGATCGAGGCTGTGTTGTCGGCGATCAGTGCATTGCAGCCTCTGCTGTACGAATCTGTAGTGCGTCCCGGCACGGCCATCACTTCGCGTCCGTAGGCTGAAGCTATCCGTGCGGTCGCCATTGCGCCGCCTTTGATGTCGCTCTCGACTATGACTGCCGCATCGGCGAGGCCGGCCACGATGCGGTTGCGGGCCAGGAAATTACCACGGTGGATAGTCGAGTCTGATGTGTATTCCGTGACGATCGCGCCACCTTGGCTGACGATGTGGGCCGCCGTGTCGCGGTGGTCAGCGGGATATATGGTATTGAGACCGTGGGCTACAACCGCTACAGTCGGAATGTCGTTTTCGAGAGCTGCGCGATGGGCGGCGACATCGATGCCGTAGGCCAGACCACTGACTATAACCAGACTGTCGACCGTTGCGGCCAGATCAGCGACGAGATGTTTGACAAAATCGAGCCCGTAGGGTGTGGCATGGCGTGTGCCGACTATAGCTACGGAGTGGAGACAGTTGAGGTTGCAAGGCCCGACCGAATAGAGCATGGCCGGAGCGTCGTCACAGTCCGCAAGGCGTCTCGGGTAGCCGTCGTCACCGACAAATCGCGCGGAGATGGATTTTGACTTTATGTATATCGACTCCTGCTCGGCTGCGTCAAGCAGCGACTGTCTGTATCCGGTATCGCAGATCCGCCGGTCGATGCCGCATGAGGCCTGCAGTGCGGCGGGCTGCATGGTGAAGAACTGTTCGGGAGAACCCAACATGCCGAGCAGACGCGACGCCGTGGAGAAGTTGATGCCTTTTATTTTGGAAAAGGCAATGCGTGCGACCGTAGGGTCTATGATCCGGTTTGAAAGGTCGGGATACACGTTCTACAAATAGGTTTTAAATGCTTCGGCAAGTTTCTCCCCGCGGCTCAGACGTCCGTATTCAAGACATGCCACGCTTATCTTGGCCTTGACCACGGGGGTGCCGTCGGGTTTGTAAATGTCCTGATGAAAGATGAACAGCGGGCCGCGTCTCGACAGATTGAGTTTGCTGACAAAACTCTCGCCCAGCCCGAGCGGAGTCTTGTAGTCGATCTCGACGCGCGACAGCACAGGGTCGATACCGCTGAGATGCATCTCTCTGAACGACAGCCCGGCCTGTTCGCAGAACTCGTGACGGGTGTGCTCAAGGTAATGGAGATAGTTGGCATTGTTGACGATGCCCTCTGCATCGACTTCATAGTCGCGGACTTTCATCGGCAGTTCAAACACGTATTCATTCTCTTTCATAGTGATCCATGCTTAGTTTGTGACACTCGGCTGCTTCGCGGCGGATGTAATCCATGTCGATGTAATTCGGTCCGCTTCCACGAGTGATGGGGAATGCTTTTCGTTTTTTCTCGAGCGACGCTTCGGCCGAGGGTGACTTGTAGCCGGGCAAAACCGGACGCAGGACTTCGGGTACGGAGTCCACGTGGGCCTTTTCGACTACCGCGCACGGCGGATAGCCCAGTGCGGCCCACATTGTCGAGTTGCCGTCGCCGGTCAGCTCTATGACAACCGACGCCGTAGAGCTGTGGCGCGGGATGAAATCCTGGTCCACGGCCCATTTTGCCGTATCGGTCATGGCATCCCGGCCGGTCAGCGAATTGTAGAATGACCGGCTTGCCGTCTCCGTGAAATCGGCAGGGACAAGCGAACGAGCGTTTATTCTGCTGCTAAGCAGACGTGAGGCGTTGTCATAGCGGATATATCCGTAGCCGTCGCCGTCGTTGCCCGAAAATGAATAGTTGGTGCGTATGATCACGCCGCTCGCTTCATCGCGGAGATCATAGCGCTTGTAATTATAATCGTCTGTCTCGAAGTATGCGCCGTCGCCCCGGCTGTCGATGACGCCGAAATTGGCCTGCACGCCGAGCGGTCGGGGCAGAGTGTCGAGCATCGCCGCAAAATCATTGACTGTCGTGCAATGTCTGAGCGCGAGCGACATTATGATGCCCTCCTGGTCCTTGAAGGCAGCTGTGTCGGGAGCGAGATTATAGGATGCGGTGTTCATGATGGCGAAATCAGCGTCGTTGACACCGATCCACGCTTCGCGGAGCAGTGAGTCGCCGGCATTGAACAGCGCGATATAGGCGTGGCTGCCGACCGATGCCGGCACTCTTTCGATGAAATTGCTCTCAGATGAGGTGTCGCGGTGTTTCCACAGCATCTGACGGCCTGATGCGGACGCCGATCCGCTTATGATCGCGGATGTGCATGCGCAGGCCACCGCTCCTGATAGAGAGATGACGAGTGCTGCAGCTGTAAGTCTGAACAGGGCCATGAGACAATTCACATCTGTTTGTAACCGATCACTTATTCGTCAACGGGACCGAGCAGGACGATTGCGCCGGTTGCCGGGTCAAGCTGAAGTTTTGACGGCTGTTTCTTGTCCGTGAATAATCCGGGGTCGAGTCCGAATGTCACGCCCAGCTGTGCGAGCGAGATTTCTTCGCGGGCTATCGTCTGTCCTTCGTAAGTCAGGGTGATCAGAGCGCGGCCGGGGATGGTATAGGCCAATCCGCCTTTGGGGAATGTCCTGGGTTCGCCTTTTTCGCCGAGTGGCAACTCGCCTTGTTCGAGAATATCGACTGAGATGTAGATCGGAGCCCCCGACAGGTCGTTTGCGTCGACGATGCCGTCGACCGGCGACAAGCGTACGAAGATCTCGTCGTTGATGCTCTCGCTGTCAGGCTCGAAAGTGACGGTCGATACGGTGGTGTATTTCTTTGTCGTGCCTTCGAACATCGCTGTAAGCGCAGCTTCCTGGGCCGAAAGGTTGTCGAGTGCGAGCTGGAGCGATTTTCCGTCAGGGGGTGTGTTCTCCGCCTGTCCTGAAATAAGGTCGGAGCGGGTCTCTCTGAGTTCGAATATTCTCTGCGCTACCAGGTCGGCGCGTTTCGACAGCGACGAACTGAGAGTCATTTCCTGAGTGATCGCCTGCCCTGCGGCTGCGGTCTCGAGCGGAGTCGGCGCGGCCTCGACCGCTTCGGGAAGTTCGACGGTCGCGGTTTCGGCGGTCTGCTCGGTGTTTACGGCTACCGGACAGTTGTTATCGGCCAGAATTATATAAGGAGTTGATCCGGCTTTGAACTTGACGGTCCAGCGGTTGTCTGCGTCGGCGACTCCGCGCGGGACTATGGTCACGCTTTTGATGGCTACGGATTTGTCTTTGCGGGTTATGGCGTCGCTTTTGCCAAGTTTGAGTTTGGCGTAATTATAGAACTCTCCTGGTGTTTTCTCTGTGTGCTCGGCTTCGATAGTTATGTCGACAACGGTTCGCGGCAATGAGTAGATGAGTCCGTAGTCGTTTGCCTTTGACGCGCTGAGTTTCTGGACACTCTGAGCCTGCACGGATGTCGCCGTCACTGTCAGAGCAGCCAGGGCTGCTATTTTTGCTGATTTTGCTAATATCTTCATAATGTATATGTTCTTAAACTTGATGTTGCGTTATAAAGTTCAATCGGTCAGGTGAGGCTCTATAGTTCCATGATCGATTTTATGGCCTTGCCGATATTGTCGGCCACGTCTTCGGCGCAGACTCCGTAGGATCCGTGCTCTTTTTCGGCCATGCGGCCGGCTACGCCGTGGATGTATACGGCCGCGATGGAAGCGATCTCGGGTTTCATGCCCTGGGCTACAAGACCGACCATCAAGCCGGTGAGCACATCTCCGGTTCCGGCAGTAGCGAGAGCCGGCGTGCCCGATGAATTATAGAATACCTTTCCGTCGGGGCGGACTGTGGCCGTATAGTAGCCTTTGAGAACAATTATTATCTTGTAGGACATAGAGATCTCGATGGCTTTGGCGAGGCGGGCCGAGGATGACGGCTGTGGCCCGAATATGCGGTCGAACTCTCCGGCATGTGGCGTGATTATCGACAGCACCGGCAGATAGTCGAGCATAGACGGTCTGATGGCGATGCAATTGAGCGCATCGGCGTCGAGTATTACGGGGCGTTTGTTGGCTGACGCTATCTTTAGGAATGATTCGAGCGCGCCGATCGTGCGGTCGGATGTTCCTATGCCCGGACCTATGGCCACGGCCGAATAGTTGTGGGTCAGCTCGACGGTTTCTATTGCCCGTTCTCCGCGGTCGCTCTGAAACAGAGCAGAAGGCACCGAGGTCTGCATGATCTCGTAGCCGCACTGTGGAGCGTGGCATGTCACTTTGCCGCACCCTGAGCGTGAGGCTGACCGTGTGGCCAGAACGGCCGCGCCCATCATGCCGTAGGAGCCTGCAAACAGTATTGCGCTTCCAAAGTCGTTTTTGGATGAATCATACGGTCTTGCCTTCAGACGTTTTTTGATCGTCTGGCCTTCGATGAGAAAATGGGTGTTGCGTGTGTTGCGCAGGGTCGCCTGGCTCGGTTTCGGTCCTATGGTCTTCCAGCTGCCTACGAGCTCGACATTCTCGTTGATAAAGAACGACAGCCTGGGCAACATCACAGCCAGTGTGCGGTCGGCATGTATGATCTTGCTGTTGATGAGCCCCGACATTGGGTTGCCCGGCAGTCCTGACGGACTGTCGATAGAGATGACCTTGGCGCCCGAGTCGTTGATGTTGCCGACAAGTATCTGATAGCCTCGTGAAAGCGGACCGTTGATGTTGCTGCCGAAGAGGCCGTCGATCACAACCATTCCGCTGTCGAGCTCGGGCATCGAGAACCGCATGCCTGTCACCTCGGTGAGTATCTGTTCGTCGGAGCTCTCTATGAAGCGGCGTCGGAAATGGTCGCATTCGGGCGTCAGGCGGTTGCCGCCGATGTTGAAAAGAAAAGCATAGGGGAAATAGCCTTTGGCGTAGAGATGAATTCCGGCGGCGAGTGCGTAGGCCCCGCAGTCTTCGCTACCTGCAAAAATCACGAAGGGTGTGCGGAAATCATGCTCTGCCGTTATGTCATCGGCTATATCCTTGCCGATGGCTGCTATCATCTCCTGTTTCGTTATGCCGTTTTCGGCAAGAGTGAGTTGTTCAATTCTATATATGTCGTCCTGCGAAAATAGTTTCATTGGTCGTAAGCGTGAAATCACGCGGTATAATCTTTACAAAGTTACGAAAAATAGTTGAATGTTTTTTGCAGGACTTTGAATTTTGGCGATAGCGGACAAAGCCGACGCATTGGACGGATCAGACGTATCGGATAATCAGATGGTCGGACGAATATATTCAAAATCGCTTTTTGTGTTCCGAGCCGTTTACCTGTTTTTTTGTTAACGTCGTGGCGGTCGGTCTTTGTGCAGATTTTTTCGCGCGGGTAACGGAACAGTCAGTATCGGTCGAAGAGGGTTTTCATAGGTCATAGCAGCCGAGTTTCAACAACAAACAGCCGAATAAACATAGTCCGACGATTCTGACAGTCCGATCCTTATATCGCATACCACTTGAAACAAGCAGAGCTCCGCACAACGTTAATGCAACTGAAAGTCCGGCACTATAGTATTGTGACAGACCGACATCACGCAGGCCGAAGCGGATGGGATTAATTATCGTGGGTGAGGTGGAAGGAACGGTCAGAGAGGTGAAGGGCGGGGATGGAGTGGCTGTGGCATGAGTCGAGGAGACGGGCGGCGCGGAGAGGCGGGGTGTCGCGGGCGATGATGACTGTGTCGGGTCGGACTGCACGGACTATGTCGAAGGGTCGGGAGCCCGAAAGGCGTGTGACGAGCAGGTAGTCGGGTCTGACAGAGGCGTCGAGCGGTAGGCTGCTGTCGGCAATGGCAAGTGTCTTGTCGGCGAATATTATATACGGACCCCGGCGACGGACTGTCGGGAGTGTGAAGTCGGATTCGGCTATTGCAAGACTGTCGGGGCATGAGCGGCGCGCGAGGTAGTCGGCGTAGCGCCGGCAGAGCTGAGAGGTGACGGTCTGTCGGTGACGGTCCGACGCAGTAGTTATCAACATCGCTTTATCTCGATCGCGGATGACAATGTCGGTGCGCGTCGGCTGACGGGTGACAAACAGTTCGGCATCTGGCAATGGTCGGTCAAACAGTGAGACGAGCGTGGCGAGAGCCATGAGGACAGCGGTGAGGAGGAGGCATACACGGCGGCGCAGTGTCACGGCAAAAGCGAGGGCGACGAGAGCTGCAGCCGCGAGGGCGATAGCCGGCGGGGAGAGGAAAATGCCGGTAATCTCGGTGTTGCCGAATGCTGTCAGTGAGTCGCAGAGGTTGAGCATAGATCGGTAGATGAAGTCGACGGCGCAGCCTAACCATGAGAGCCGCAGTCCGGCGGCAGTGGCGATGACGAGTATGACGGCTGCAGTGAGCATTGCAGGCAGCAGGATAGCCATAATGATGTTGGGGATGAGGAAGAGCAGTGGGAAACGGTGAAACCAGACTATGGTGACGAGGCCGGTGCCGAGCATGGCGGCAATCGGAACGGTGATGAAGCGCATGAGTCTGTGACTACGGCTAGCCGCGTCGGAGAACGGGTTGAGGCGCGGAGCGAAGATGAGAATGGCGAGAACTGCGCAGAATGACAGCTGAAAGCCGGGCGCGAACAACTGGCGTGGATCGAAAGCGAGGATGACGACGGCGGCGACGCAGAGTGAATTATAGGGCGACGACTGTCTCTGCAGGAGTCGCGCAAGCAGAAACAGAGTGATGAGGACAGCTGCGCGTACGATCGACGGCGACAGACCGCAGATGAATGCGTAGAGCCATATGACAGCGATGACAAATAGATGGCGCATGCGTCCGAAGCGCGTCCACGCACGCATCGGAAAGAAGGCCGCGGCGGCGAGCAGAGCGATGATGCCTACATGAAAGCCACTGAGAGCAAGGTAGTGGGCTATGCCTATCCCCCTGAACTGCTGTATGACATCAGGGGCGAGTGAGCTGTCGTCGCCTATCAGAGTGGCCGCCAGAAACCATGCGGTCGGTGAGTCGAGCGGTGAACCGTAGATGAGGTCGCGTATGTGGTCTCTGAGCCCGAAAGCGATCCGGCGCAGCGACCGGCCGGATGAGACTACTGTTATGTCGTCGGGCGCGACGTAGGCCTGAGCCGTGATGCCGTCGATGCGGAATGTTGGGCTGAAACTGATCTCGTCGGGCAGATCGGCTGCCGAGAAAGGGTCGGAGAGACGGGCATTGAATGTGACAATGTCGCCAGGCAGGATGCGATCGGACGGCACCGGCATCAGAACCGAGCATGAGAACGGGCTGACTGTCGATGAATCACACATGGCTATGTCGACCGTGAGTCGGGATGCGGCTGACGTGACGTCGAGACCGGTCACACTTCCCGACCATCGGTTTTTATCATCGAAAGCGCCGTCGGGTGGCAGACCGGGCTTGTCGGCAAGCGACAGCGTCCAGCCTATAAAGGCGAAAGCGAGCGTGTAGGCCGCCCACGGCCGTCGGCATGCAAAGACGGTGCTGGCGCCGAGAGCAAGCGCCGTGCAACTGATCCACGATGCGGAGAATGAGAAAACGATAATTCCCGCCATTATGCCGACAGCAGCCGGCAAGGCGGGAATGTATGACAGCGGAGATTTCAACAACAGATCAGGCTATAGTCTTGAGAACTACGCCAAGACTGGTGAGGCTGATGACTATCCAGAGCAGGATGGCGAGCAGCAGAGGCTTGACGCCGACCTGACGCACGGTGGCGACGGAGAGAGAGGCTCCGATCAGGAAGAGGGTGACGACCATGCCGCGGCGTGCGATCCAGACCATAGTGTCCACGAACCATCCGGGGAGAGCGACGTAGGTGTTGACCACCATAGCGAGGATGAAGATGAAAATGAACCATGGAATGGAGATCTTAGAGCCTTTCTCGCGGAAGATGAACATGGTCACCAGAGCCAGAGGTATGATCCATAGCGCGCGGGTGAGTTTGATAAGGGTCGCCATCTGAAGCGCGGTTTCGCCGTATTGTTCGCCGGCGCCGACGACAGAAGACGTGTCGTGGATGGCGATGGCCGCCCATGTGCCGAACTGCTGCTGGCTCATGTCGAGCATGTGGCCGATAGGCGGGAATATGAACAGGGCTACAGCGTTGAGGATGAAAATGACGCCGAGCGATACGGCCATCTCGTTCTCGTCGGCTTTGAGCACGGGGCCTACGGCGGCGATGGCACTACCACCGCAGATTGCGGTGCCGGAGGATATCAGATATGCTGTCTTCCGGTTGATATGGAACCAGTAGCCTATCAGTATACCGAGCGCCATGACGCCGATGACTGACACGACGGAGAACATCATGCCTTCAGAACCTGATTTGAGAGACTCATGAAGGTTCATGTTGAAGCCGAGACACACGACGGCTACCTGCAATAGGTATTTTGAAGTCTTTTTGTTGAATTTAGGACATGGATTTTTGAATGAGAACGCGAAAATCAGACCTGCAAGCAGGGCGATCGGCGCGTTGATCTGAGGTATGCCGAGTTTCTCGATCGGGAGAAGGATGAGCACTATTACGGCGATGTAGATAATTTTGGTCATTGAAAACATAAAGCATTAAATTATTTTAACGTTGCCAGATCTGCCATGCGGCAAAAGCCTGAAGCAGCAGCATTTCGAGTCCGTTTTTGACCTCGGCTCCGGCATCGGCGCTTTTCTTCATGAAGAGTGTGACATCGGGGTTGTAGAGGAGATCGTAGCAGAGATGATGTTCGGTCAGCAGATTGTAAGGAATGTCAGGGCATTCGTCGACGTGGGGGTACATGCCGAGGGGAGTGGTGTTGACGATGATTTTATGGGTGTCAATGATATCGGGCGTCAGATCGGCGTAGGTGATCACTCCCCGGGTGGCAGTGCGTGAAACGAGCCGGACCTCTATGCCGAGGCTGCGCAAGGCATAGCTTACGGCGCGCGATGCGCCTCCGGTGCCGAGAACAAGTGCATGCGAATGATGATCGGTCAGCATCGGAGCTATGGAGTCGCGGAAACCGATAATGTCGGAGTTATAGCCTTTGAGTATGAGCCGTCCGTTGCGTCGGATAAATTTGATGACGTTGACCGCGCCGATCTCGGCCGCCTCGGGGTCCATCTCGTCAAGCATGGCGATGACCTGTTGCTTGTATGGTATGGTCACATTGAGTCCGTTGAGATTGCGGTTGTGGTCGAGGATGAGTTTGAGATCCGCTATCTCGGGTATCTCAAAGTTGATGTAGCGTGCATCGATGTTCTCAGCCTCGAACTTCCGGTTGAAGTAATCCTGAGAGAACGAGTGGCCCAGAGGATATCCGATGAGGCCGTAGAGTCTGGCGTAATTGGTTGTCATCTGCTGAAAACTGATATTTTGCGACAAAATTAATCAAAATCAGCCAAATGGCAATGAATTATGCACTTTAATGCGCTGTTGTCAGTTTTTGCGTCCCTGTAGGTCGTCGTTTTCGATTGAGGCGGCGGTCTTCTTGACAGATGCTTTCAATGAACCGAATCGGTAGCTGGCGCGGAAAGTGACGCTGAAGTTGTGGCTTGATACGGACTCGGACAAAGAATAATAGTCAGGCGTGCGGGTTATGATCTTGCCTTTTCGTGAGTATGGCCCGAACGGGTTGCTCAATCCGACGCCGATGGCGAGTCGGTCATCGCTGAGGAAGAATTTCCTGACGCTGAAATTATTCCAGAAGAATGCGAAGCCGGGATCGAAGTAGGTGTAGGCGTCGTTGTTGATGCCGCCGCTCCACCAACCTACATTTGCAGTCAGTTGCATACGCCATGGAAGTTTTTGGTTGAGCGAGACCCAGGGGTTGTACTGCGGTCGTGAGAGACTTGTTCCGTCGGGCATAGACTGGCGGGTGAACGCATAGCTTATGTTGCCGTAGATCGATGTTTTGTCGGTGGGCGACCATTGGAAGTAGGCGTTTGCAGCAAGTTTTTTCTGATGCCCTACATTGGCAAAAGAGTAGAAGATATGGTCGCCGGCGACGTCCATTTTGTTCACTATCATATTGTCGGAAAAGCTGTATGACAGTGACACGTCTACGTTGAACTTGGGCTTGATCATGCTGTAGTTGAGCAGCAAGGTGTTGAATATGGCGCTATGCAGACGCGGATTGCCGGACGAGGTGGAGTTGGGAGTCGTGGCGACTGTCGGATCGAGGTAGCTGATGCCCGGACGCGAGATGCGTCGGTTGAACGATGCTTTCAGTGTGTTGGCATCATCGAACGAGTAGCTGAGCGATGCGTTTGGGACGTAGTCATTTATTTCGCTTGCGAAGTCGCTGCCCTGTCCGTCCTTGAATTTAGCGGCGAGATGTGAGTACTCGTATCTGAAGCCAGCGCGGGCGTTGATTTTGCCGAAGCGGGCGCGGAAATCGGCATAAGCGGCACCGATGTCTGTGTTGTGACAGAAGTTGTCGTAGGTCGAGCGGTCAGTGGAGACATAGTCTCTGTAATTCTTTGAATGGTTGCGGCGCAGGATATACTTGGCTCCTACGTCGAGGGTGTGTTTGCCTGCGACAGGACGTGTCCAGTCGAGCTGGAAGGTGTGCTCGAAGAAGCGGAGATCGAAGTCTGATATAATGCCCGTGTAGTCGAACGGCGGATTGTAAATGTCGGTGTAATCGGTCTGTTGACGTTGTTTCTGGCCTGTAGTGGAGATCTGATATGACAGGGTGATGTTCTCGCCTTTGAGGCGTGTCGAGCGCTGGTAGTTGATACTTCCGTCAAGGTCGAGGTAGTTGGACTTAGGGTAGAAAGAGGTCTGGCGGTATGAGTAGATGTCGTGACCGTCGGGCGCGGTCATGGCATAATTGCGGTCGACGTCGTATTTGCTGTAGTTCTTATAGATGTTGAAAGCAGCAGTGACGAGGTTGAGTGTGTCGGGTTCGTAGCTCAGGTCGAGGCCTCCGAAGAAGGTGTTGCTGCGTGAACTTGATAGATCGGAGTAGGTCAGAGTGTTGCCGGAGTCATAGTAGTATCCATCGTTTGTGGTCGATGATTCGCTCTCTCGTCGGTTGAGGTTGTAATAGCCGCCATTTACCGAGAAAGTGACTTTGCCGATCTGAGACGACAGCCAGATGTTGGGGGTCGGAACCGGGTTGTTGGAGTAGCCGAATAGTGAAATGTTGCCGGTGATGCCTTTCAGGTGTGTCTCGGAATCGGTGACGATGTTGAGTATCGCGCCGACGCCTTCGGCATCTTCTCGCGCTCCGGGATCAGTGATGACTTCGATCTTTTTGATTGAAGAGGCAGGAATGGCTTTGAATATCTCTTTGGCGTTTTTGGTGAACGAGTTGTTGGGGCGGCCGTTTTTGTAGATCTTGAAGTCGGAAGAACCGTTGACAGTTATATTACCTTCGGCATCGACGGCGACCATCGGAACTTTACGCAGGATGTCGATCAGCGGTGCGGTGGCTACTTCGGGGTCGGCCTGCACGTCGTAGCCTATGCGGTCGATCTCCTTGACGACGATCGGTTTCTGGGCCGTGACGGTTATCTCTTCGAGTCGCCGGGTGCGTGCGTCAGAAAATGCGAGTCTGCCGAGGTCGGCGACCGGTTGCTCGTCGGTGACAGAGAACGGCTGTTCGAGTGTCGAACCGTCGATGCCGACGAGTGAGAGTCGGAATTGTCCCGGTATGTCGAGTGGGGTGTCTATCATTCCCGACGCGTCGGTGATATTGCCTGTGAGGGGAGTGGTGGCGGTGGTGTCAGCCGGGAAGATACGCCATGTCGCAAATTCTTCGGGCTCGCCTTGTGAATTGACGACAACTGCTTTTACACAATAGTTTGAGGCATAACTCAAGAATGGGATAAATAACATTAGGGCTGAGACAGCCGTGGCTGAAATTGACTTCATGATCTGTGATGAACGTTTTTTTTATATTACTGTCCGCTAAACCATAAGAAGGCGAGTCCAACTTTCTGAACGGCAGAA
>CAJUMI010000047.1 GCA_910587545.1 uncultured Muribaculaceae bacterium
GTAATTACTCTCCGAAAACTCACTTCTGTTAACAATCGTTTTTAAACAAGCTCTGAGTTTAGATAGAGGTAAACCGAATCAACAAATGACTGATTTTTTCAACTCAAAGAGCCGACTATTTTATATTTCAGCCGAAAAAAATCTATATGAGCTGGAAAAGACTCCGGGCACTGACGGATCTGTATTGTCTTATTTCAAAAACGATAGTTCCTTAATGTCGTTCATCCCTCGGAAAGGCGCATATTATTTAAGAGTCGATGCTTTGACAGGATCTGTATTGAGAGAATTAGGATGGAATGTCAAGGATAGACCTGCAGTTGAAATTGTCTGTGACGAAGCCGGTGACAACGGCATCATGTCTGCATACAGCCGACATTCTTTCCATATCAGGTCAGACAATCCTGCGTCAATTACTAATCCGCAATGGTCATTATCATTGCCATTAGCTGACGGCGGTGTAGAAAAGCTCACTCTGAATGATAACGGACTATCATGCACCGTACCCGCCATTGAAAACGAAGAACGCTATAAAATCAACGTTAACGGCGATATCTATGCAAGCTTGGATTTCTCATGTCAATCAAACGGGACTATGATACAGGCTGAACCATATCGAATTTCATTGGAGTTAAAACCAAGAATTGAATACGTCAACATTATCCAAACCATCCAATATCCTGAACGGCAGACATACGACATTCAGTTCGAAATAAAATATTACGGTTCGGATCGAATTAATATTGCCGTAGAAGAAGAATATGGCTCATGGTTGAAAAACCAGCATATCCGCGAACCATTTTGGACAAAGTGTAAATGCGAACAGATCTCTGCCCCTTTTAGAGCTTGGGCCGATTTTTCCGTAAGAAACGACTATGGATCTGACACATATACCGTAGAACTTGGCCCATACGGAGAATTGGTTGATGCATACCGATTATACGATGGCTACACCTTTCTGAAAAATGTCCGACCAGCCATCAGCAATGAGCCGGATTATATAGAGATATACGGCGTTCAAGGATTATATTTAGGAAAATATAATTGTATCGAAGATGCACGAAATTATCTAAAAACAGGGTTCTACGTGATTAAGGAATTCTATAGCAACGGAACGATAAAAAACATCAAACAAGTCATACAATGAAACTTAATCTGATATTCATGTTTATTATACCGGGTTGCATTCTCCCGGCATACGTGCAATCATCTGTTGGCTTACCGGACAAACCAACCATAGAGAATATACAGTTTGATATTGTTTATGATTATGATCATGAATATCCCCAACCTAAATATAGTTTGTTTTCTTTTGATGTAACCTATCATAATACGGAACGTATATATCTATACACAAACTGTAGTAAACAATATCATGTATCAGAAGACCCAACATTTTTTGACACTATACTTGAGAATAAAGAAACGGATAATTCTGAAAGCGGAATTATCCATTTTGACGTACCTGACACAGATTGGGGTGAGTGCTTTGCAGTCCGTTGCTATAATAAATATGGCGGGATCTGGAGTGATACTCTAAATACAACAAATTATATCACAGATATAGACCTGCTAAACTACATTAATGATTACTGGGACAAGCAGACCGGTCTTGACGACATCGAGCAAGATAGCGACGTCATTACCTTCGAAAACGGAAATATCGTTTGTTCTCCGGCTATACAATCACTGTCAATCCATTCATTACATGGAATTGCGATAAAGCAATTCATACGGCCGGAGATCATAGCGACAGATGATATCCCCAAAGGATTATATATCATCACATATACGACCAATTCTCAAAATTTCAAATCAATTAAATACCTGAGACCATGAAATCCAAGTTGACTGTTTCTATGGGGTGAGTGAAACGCTGATCAGTAGGTGTGTATGGCTCGTGTGTTCTGGTGTAAATCGTTGATGGTTAATTTTTTTTGACGCATGGTACACGGGCCGTGCGTCTCTACGGACAGGCGTTTATGAGATGCGCTGAAATTGGTTTCATATCAGCTTTATTCTTGATGGTGATTTTGAAATGAAGCGGTTTTTGGTGGGAATTAATGGAAAAATAAGATGTCGGATAATTGATACTCGGATAATAATTTGTAATTTTGCAGAGAATTATAAGACAAAAGTAATCTACATAGTCATGAAAGAAGTAGCTCGTATCCTTGCTGAGAAATTATTAAAGATCAGCGCAATCAATCTTCAGCCGTCAAATCCTTTCGTCTGGGCATCAGGATGGAATTCACCCATTTATACAGACAACCGTAAGACACTGTCATATCCCGAGATCCGCTCGTTCATCAAGATTGAACTTTGCCGTGTGATTCTTGAGCAGTTCGGCGACGCCGATGTCGTAGCAGGTGTCGCTACCGGAGCTATCGCGCAAGGAGCGCTTGTTGCCGAGGCATTGGGTCTGCCCTATGTCTACGTACGCTCTACTCCTAAAGATCATGGCCTCGAGAATCTTATCGAGGGCAATCTCAATCCGGGCAAAAAGGTTGTCGTGGTCGAGGATCTGATCTCTACCGGAGGCAGCTCGCTGAAAGCGGTCGAGGCTGTCAGAGCTGCCGGTTGCGAGGTAGTTGGTATGGTGGCGATGTTCACTTACGGCTTCCCGATAGCAGAAGAGAATTTCCGTAAGGCTAACGTCAAACTGGTGACACTCAGCAACTACAATGCAATGCTCGAGACCGCTCTCGACACCAATTATATCATGGAATCGGATATAGAGACTCTCAAGGAGTGGCGTAAGGATCCTGCAAATTGGACTCCTGTGCGCACAGTAGAATAAAAAGCATAAATAATGGCACAATATAAAAGTAAGGCGGTGACAGTCGGACGTCCCGCTGATTTCATATCCGAAAAATTTTCCGATCTTTCGTCTTTCGGCCAGGCTCTCGACTCTATGTCAGCGGCCGACCGCGCGAAAGTGGGGGATGTCAAATTTGAAAAAGATTCAATCACGATCGACACCAAGCAGGTCGGCACGATCAGTTTCAAAGTGACCGAGCGCACTCCGTCGCGCGTGGTGATGAATGCGGTCGGCTCACCCGTGCCTCTTGACCTTATTGTCAATCTCACGCCTCTCGACGCTGAGACCACAGAGATCGTGACGGCAATCGACGTGGAAATCCCCGCTATGCTGCGTCCGATGATCGGAGGCGCCATGCAGAAAGCCGTCGATCAGTTCGGTGATCTGATAGCCAAGCTCAACGCGTAGAGATTGGCTGAAAATTATATTGTTTTGCTTTTGAGGACTTTGGCAGCGTCTTTTTACTTGCTGTTCTTTCTACGCCCGGCTACGGAAGCGGCAAGCCGATGACGGCCGAGTAGCTAAAGCTACGCTACCTTATCGCAAGCTAAAATCCATCTGACAAATCCTCTCAAAATCGGTGTCATATAACTTTAGACAATTTCTTAAACTATTTTTACGTGTTCAGATATTTTATTCTCTCTCTCTGTTTTATCGCAGCCTTGCTTTTCAGCACGGGCTGCGATCGTCTTGATGACCGGCGGATACCGCCTGCTCCTGTAAGTATCCCTTTTGCCACGGTCGGAGACTGGAATGCCCAGGGGGTCGGCGGAGCGCTTGATTACAAGCGTTTTATAAAAGAACAGCTCCTGCCCCCCGATTATCATTATTCGGCTTTGTCGTCAACAGGTTTCGGCGGCGTGTTGCTTGTCGGCGATGTCAACGGCGATCCGGTGGCCTATGATCTGTCGTGTCCCGTCGAGTGCAAGCGAGATGTCCGCATTTTCGTCGACACCGATGCGATGGTCGGCGAGTGTCCGAAGTGTCACAGCACGTTTGATGTATTTTCGCTCGGCGGCCACCCGCTTTCGGGCCAGGCCGCGCGCGACGGCTTCGGACTGACCCGCTATAACGTCGGTCCGGGCAGAGGCGAATATATGCTTGTCAGCAACTGATAAATTGTAGCCAATTAACAGATAACGCGCGGTTCATTCTTGAACCGCGCGTTATCTGTTTTGTGACCTGTCGGATGCTTATTTGCAGTCGCAGTGGTCTCCGTTAGGGTCAAGAAGCCTTACGATATATGCATCATTATCTTCGATAAGGGTAGTCAGATGATCGGCATATATGTCATAATCTTCGATCGGACGGCGGGCGACGCCTGATTCGGCCGCCGCTTTGGCTATGGCGGGTGCAACGGTCTTGAGCAGGCGTTTGTCAAATGGTTTCGGCAGGATATAGTCGCGGCCGAATGTTAGCCGGTCGACTCCGTATGCGCGGCAAAGCGATTGAGGAACCGGCTGCCTGGCGAGCGATGCGATGGCCCGTGCGGCGGCTACTTTCATGTCTTCGTTGATCTCTGTCGCGCGGCAGTCGAGAGCGGCACGGAAAATATAGGGGAAGCCGAGCACGTTGTTGATCTGGTTGGCATAGTCCGAACGGCCTGTCGCGAATATGAGGTCGTCGCGTGTAGCCATTGCTTTGTCATAGGCGATTTCAGGGTTGGGATTGGCGAGCGCGAACACTATAGGGCGCCGAGCCATAGCCTCGAGCATATCCGGAGTCATCACGTCGGCAACTGAAAGACCGAGGAATACGTCAGCACCGTTGAGGGCCTCGGCCAGAGTGCTGACCCGGCGCGATGTGGCAAACTCGCGTTTCTGTGCGTTGATATCGCTGCGTGTCGTCGAGATCACGCCCTTGCTGTCGCACATTATGATGTTTTCTTTCCTGACACCGAGGCGTGTGTATAACCGGGTGCATGATATTGCGGCGGCTCCGGCGCCGTTGACGACAACGCTGACTTCGTCGATCTTCTTGCCCTGGATCTCTAGGGCGTTTATCAAGGCTGCACCGCTCACAATGGCTGTGCCGTGCTGGTCATCGTGCATCACCGGGATATCACATTCGCGTTTCAGTCTGTCCTCGATCTCGAAGCATTCGGGCGCCTTTATATCCTCGAGATTTATGCCGCCGAAAGTCGGCGACATGGCTTTTACGGCTGCGACAAAGCGATCGGGATTCTTTTCGTCGATCTCGATGTCATAGCAATCGAGTCCCGCGAATATTTTGAATAACAGGGCTTTCCCTTCCATTACCGGTTTCGAGGCCGCGGCTCCTATGTTTCCGAGCCCCAGAACGGCAGTGCCGTTGGAGATCACGGCCACAAGGTTGGCCTTGTTTGTGTAGAGATAAGCGTCGTCGGCATTTCTCTCGATCTCTTTGCACGGGTAAGCGACTCCGGGCGAATAGGCCAGGGAAAGGTCGTCGGTGTTTGACGTGGATTTGGTCGCTACGGTTTCAATCTTACCGGGCATAGGGTAGCGGTGATAGCGCAAAGCCTCTTCTTTGATATCCTTAGACATATAATAGATGTGTTTTATGTTATCGTTTTAATAACGAACAAACATTAAGTTGTGTTTATCGCCTTACAAAGTTACAAAAAAGTGTTGGTTTGACCGTGGTAAAATCGTAAATTTGCAGTGTAACAAATCTACTTACAGCCATGATTGAAATCAGTGAAATTTTCAACGCTGCCGCGGTTCTCAAGGATGTGGCACGCAAGACAGCAATTATTCCCGCACCACGTATCAATCCTGAGTCGGAAGTCTATCTGAAAACTGAGAATCTTCAGCTTACAGGTTCGTTCAAGCTCCGTGGGGCATACTATAAGATATCACAGCTGACCGATGAGGAGAAGGCCCGCGGCGTGATCGCATGTTCGGCCGGTAACCATGCCCAGGGTGTGGCTCTCGGCGCGACCCACAACGGCATCAAGGCCCTGATCTGTCTTCCGGCCGGAGCGCCGATGTCGAAGATCGAGGCCACGAAGAGCTACGGCGCGGAAGTATGTCTTGTGCCGGGAGTCTATGACGACGCTTATGCCAAGGCTATTCAGCTGCGCGACGAACACGGCTATACCTTTGTCCATCCGTTTGATGATCCCAAGGTTATAGCCGGTCAGGGGACGATCGGACTTGAGATCCTCGATCAGATGCCTGATGTCGAGGCTGTGATAGTGCCGATCGGCGGCGGCGGTCTGATCTCCGGTGTGGCGTTTGCCATAAAGACGCTTCGTCCGGAGATCAAGGTCTACGGCGTGCAGTCGTCCGGCGCTCCGTCTATGGCCGCATCGCTTCAGGAGGGTGCCATACAGCATCTCAACAATGTCTCGACGATAGCCGACGGCATCGCAGTCAAGGAGCCTGGAGTTAATACGTTCGAGCTCTGCAACCGTTATGTCGACGAGGTGGTGACTGTCAGCGACGAAGAGATTGCCGCGGCGATACTCGCTCTGATCGAGCAGCAGAAACTGGTGGCCGAAGGCGCAGGCGCGGTATCTGTGGCGGCAGCTATGTTCAACAAGGTTCCGATCAAGGGTAAAAAGACGGTATGTCTCGTTTCGGGCGGTAATATCGACGTGAATACCCTGAGCCGAGTCATTACCCGCGGACTGTCGAAGAGTGGCCGCAACTATTCGTTTATCATCGATCTCGACGACAAGCCCGGTCAGCTTTCGGGTGTGTGCAATGTCGTGGCGCAGCAGGGCGGAAATGTCATTTCCGTAGCCCATGAGCGCATCAATTCAAGTTCGGCGATCAACGGGTGCACTATCCGCATGGAGTTGGAGACCCGCGACCATGATCACATCAAGTCGATACGCGAGGCTCTCACCGGCGCCGGCTACAAAGTGAAAAACTGACTGCAAAGTTAAATAAGATGATTATTACAATGATTGATCATGATCAATCATTGTAATAATCATCACTATCATCGTCAATCTGTTGATCATCCGTTTCATAGACGTATTTAGGCAGATTGATCGTGCATACATATTTGCCGTAGGGGATTCCATTGAGTGAATAGTCATGCGACGAACTGATATTGATCTCCCCATCGTGAGCGTCAACTATTAGCTTGAGGAAATTCATGCCATAGCCGTGACCGTTGGCTTCTATAAGGTCGGCATTTTTACCTCTCATTCCGCATAAAAATATTTGAGAGATTTCTTCCGGGGTGATATGCGGACCGTTATTTTCCATCGTAATGGTCAGATAGTCGCGACCGTCTTCAAACTCGCAGATGATCTCATCTCCGTCCGGCGAATATTTTGTCGCGTTGTCAATCAGGATGTTGGCAATTGCATTGATGATTGGAAAACCGACAAAGTCGGCTATCGGAGCCCGTCGGTTAAAATCAGGTTGCGGAATTAGGGTATAGGTCAGATGCTTGTTGCGGATAAATGATTTTTGGTAGGAGTTCAGGTGATAGAATTTATTCCATAGTGCCTGAGGATGGGCAACGGAGTTTTCGAAATAATTGTTGCTGTTTGAGATTTGCCAAAAATCAAGAAGTGTGCGTAGCTCGGTGGACAAACGTTGTGCGGTGACTGCTTTTTCTTTGATTTCAGCATGGTTTTTCGGAAATGAAAGGTCGGCTTTTGCGATGTCGCTGATTTCTCTGTCGATGCTGGTCAAAGTCCCGTGGATTTCATGCATGATGTAACCGAGTCTTGCACTTTCGGTGTCGTCGAGTTTCAGACATACATTCTTGTTTGTGTTCTTCGATGTGTCGTTGTTGGCAGTCATATATCCGGTATTAAATAATTGACAAAATGGTGATGGTGAATTCAATTATATACTTTGTCGCCTTCAGGTAGGAATTGATGTGGCTATTGTCGTCGAGGCTTGAAAGCCTTGCAGTGGCTTTCTCGTAAAGCTGTGGCCTGTTCTTGATGATTGATTTGATATAAGCCTCTTCAATCCTGGCAAGATCGTGGAGATTGATATTGGTGTTGACGACAAAACTTCGGCGAATTTCTTTCCATCTTACGATAGGATTAAGAGTTCGGTCCACTTCTTTTTTGACGTGCTCGATCAGGCCGCCTTGTCCGTTATTATTGTATGCAGCCGACAGTTTGTCTTTATCCCAGACAGATATTTTGGTTGACAATTTCGAAAAAGATTCAAGTCTGTTGATCTTAATGTCTTTATTAGACAGCATGACATATCTCTTTCCGGGAAATTCGCCCGTCAGTTGTTTCAAAAGGCTGATACCATTGCCGCTACGCCCGCATATTTTAATGCCGATGCCGTGATTGTCGCATATAATCAGGTCATATCCTGCAGCATCGGTAAGACTGTCGAGATCAGTCTTTACGGTGATGTTGTATTTGTTGGATTGACGTAGTAAATCAAGTTCTTCGCGCAGAGGATATTCAGGGGTCTCGATAAGATCATCGATGAACAATATCTTGCATCGAGACGACAGGTCAGTCTGCATCGTCTGTCACCTCTTGCTAAGATATTCCTCCAACATATCCAAGGTGAAGCGCTTGTTGAATATGTTTGTGAGCAGTTTCATTGTTTTTATATTAAACGTATTCAATGCAAATATAATTGAATTTTTTGTAACATTACCGTGGATATTAAAAAAATTGTATCTTTGTGAAATAAATGAAAATAGTTAAGTTATGCACATTTCTTTTAAAACCTGTATGACGGTGTTTGCGTTGGCGGCAGCACTGTTCAGTTCGTGTTCGGACAAATATGAGTCAGGCTTGCCAAAGCAGATGACTTTCAGTCGGGAAGAGTTAATGGATAAAATCAAGGGCGGATGGGCAGGCCAGACTATCGGAGTGAGCTATGGGGCTCCTACAGAGTTTGTTTACCGCGGGTGTTATATCCCCGATTCGGTCGACATATCCTGGGGTGATCCGAATTATATCAAGAGCTGGATGGAAAAATTCCCCGGCCTTTATGATGATATTTACATGGATCTCACGTTTGTAGATGTTTTTGACCGTCTGGGCATAGATGCTCCCGTCGATTCACTGGCATCGGCATTCGCCCATGCCGGTTATAATCTGTGGGAAGCCAATCAGACGGCCCGTTACAACATACTCAACGGCGTTATGCCGCCGGCGTCCGGATATTGGAAAAATAATCCTCATGCCGACGATATAGATTTTCAGATCGAGGCTGATTTCGCCGGTCTGATGAGCCCGGGCATGCCCAACACAGCTGCTGTGATCTGCGACAGTGTAGGTCACATAATGAACTATGGCGATGGCTGGTATGGCGGAGTGTATATGGCTGCGATGTATTCACTCGCGTTTGTCAGTGACAGTGTGGAGTTTGTCGTCACCGAGGCTCTTAAGTGTATCCCAGAGGGAAGCCGCTACCGCAGTTGTATATCTGATGTCATAGCCGCTTATCATGAGTATCCCGACGACTGGAAAAAAGCATGGCAGCGCTGTGCGGACAACTGGGACAAGACGCTCGGCTGTCCGACAGGCGCTTATGAGCCGTACAACATCGACGCAGCTCTCAACAGTGCTTATGTGGTGATAGGTCTTCTGTACGGCAATGGCGACTTCGGCAAGACGATAGAGATCGCAACCCGTTGCGGTCAGGATTCGGACTGTAATCCGGCGTCGGCCGGCGGCATACTTGGAACGATGCTCGGTTATAGTAATATCCCGGCGGAGTGGATCGCCCCGCTGAAAGAGGCCGAGGATATGGCTTTTGCCTTCACGACAATCTCACTCAACGATACATACAGGATGGGCTTTGAACAGGCTCTGCAGGTCATCGGGCGCAACGGCGGCAAGGCCGGCGATGATGAGATCACAGTGAAATGCCAGGAGCCGGCTCCTGTGAGGCTGGAACAGAGTTTTGAAGGGCTGAAGCCATTGAGGCGAAGCTCCTATGCCCTCAGTCTTAACGACGGCGTTGTGGAAGTCCCTGTTGAAGGAAACGCTGTGGTCGTGATGGGTGGTGTCGACGGCAATGCGGAGTCGGGATATGTTGCTGAGGTCGAGGTGAGGATAGATGACGAGCCTGTGGAGATTGTAAAGATGCCGGCTGATTTCGCGACGAGAAAGTATGATGTCTACTGGAATTACGGTCTTGACGGCAAACCGCACAAATTGAAATTCACGCTTATGAATCCCAACGAGGAAAACACGGTCGTCATACGCTATGTTTTCGAGCAGGTCGCTGAATAGAGTGTACCGATTATTATGATAAAAGGCGGTGTGTTGGTTTCACATCGCCTTTATTATTATTTGTTTGTTAATCGCGTCCCTCCCGCCGTTTTTTTATTCGGTGGCAATTTCCGACAGGTCTCGCATCTCGCTGTATTCGAGCCAGTCGGGATCGTTTTCGGCGTAGATTGACAGCGGCAGAAGTGGAAATGACGAGAGCGCCTGATTGATCTTTTTGTTGAAAATGTTGGTGCTCAGGGTGTAGAATACCCAATTGCGTTCGCCTGCTCCAGTATAGATGCCTGTCATTATGGCTACCGGATCTTTGGTGAACTCGGCCTCAAGTGCATCGGTGACATCGCCCATCATCTGCGCGGTGGCGTCGTCGGGCATGTCGGCCGAAAGGGCGTCGGAGTAGCGCCAGGTTATCTCAACGCGTATCGAGAATTTGGGGTTACGACGGAAAATGTCGATGTCGCGGCGGCCGCTGACTATTATCAGTCGTCCGTCCTCGCTTTCGGTGGGACATGTCCACCAGTCGTTGCTTTCGGCCATCTGCTGTGTAGTGTTAAAATAAAAAAGCCTCGCACGGAGTATAAGCCGGGTTATGTAGAGCGCGCACTTTCGATGAAGAGTTACGCGGCTCCGTCCGTCATTTATCTGAGCCTGTTGTCGCCAACGGGCTTAAGCGGTCTACCCCCCGGCAATGGGCGAGCAACCCTTGAATGCCGGTATACTTGACCTTGCAACCCATAAGATGTGCGGCGCGCAATATCGCTATCGCGCCCGGTGAGCTCTTACCTCGCCTTTTCACCCTTGCCGGGCTATGCCCGGCGGTTGTTTTCTGTCACATTACTCTGCCGTTGCCGACAGCTTCCCGTTAGGAAATATGGTGCTCTGTGTTGCCCGGACTTTCCTCGCGTCGGGCGTAGCCGACTCGCGACGGACCCTCCGGCGCGGCTTTATAGTTTTTGTTGGATTACATATATCCGCGGATGATGCCGCGTTTTGAGTTTCTAATGAATAGGATTATCTCATCGCGCTCTTTTGTGGCCGGGAGTTCGGCTTCGATACGCTCGATCGCATCGCTGACGTTCATGCTTGAGAGATAGAGGTAGCGGTAGATGTCCTGTATCTCACGGATGGTGTCGTTGGTGAAATTGCGGCGACGCAGACCGATAGAGTTGACGCCGGCGTAGGCGATAGGTTCGCGGGCGGCTTTGACGTAGGGGGGGATGTCCTTGTTGACCAGGGCGCCTCCCTGAAGCATTACGTGAGGACCGATGTGGCAGAACTGGTGGATGAGAGATCCGCCGCCGATCACCGCGAAGTTGTCGACAACGACCTCGCCGGCGAGCTGTGAGGCGTTTGAGATGATCACGTTGTCGCCTACGATGCAGTCGTGGGCAACGTGGGAGTAGGCCATTATGAGGCAGTTGCTGCCTACGATGGTCTTGCCTTTGGCTGCCGTGCCCCGGTTGACGGTGACGCATTCGCGGATGGTGGTGTTGTCGCCGATTATCGCGGTGGTTTCCTCACCGCGGAACTTGAGGTCCTGAGGGATAGCACCGATGACTGCTCCGGGGAAGATGTTGCAGTTTTTGCCGATGCGCGCACCTTCGAGTATGGTGACGTTGCTGCCGATGCGTGTGCCTTCACCAATCTCTACGTTCTGGTCGATGGTCACGAAGGGATCTATGACCACTGAGGGGTCGATCTTGGCGGCCGGATGGATATAAGCGAGAGGTTGTTTCATAATTCATTTATTTGTTTTTGATGATCTGTGCCATGAACTCACATTCGCAGACGATCTTTTCGCCGACGAAAGCGAGACCTTTCATTATGGCCATGCCTCTGCGGAGCGGGGTCATGAATGAAACATGGAAAATAAGGGTGTCGCCGGGAACGACTTTCTGACGGAATTTGACGTTGTCGATCTTCATGAAATAGGTCGAGTAGCGTTCGGGTTCGTCGACAACACTCAGAACGAGAAGGCCTCCGGTCTGTGCCATAGCCTCAACGAGGAGTACGCCCGGCATCACTGGTTCCTGGGGGAAGTGTCCCTGGAAGAATGGTTCGTTGGTGGTGACGTTTTTGACGCCGACGATATAATTGTCGCTCTTTTCGATGATTTTGTCGACGAGGAGGAAGGGGTAGCGGTGGGGGAGAAGCTCGCGTATGCGGTTGTTGTCCATTATGGGTTCAACGTTAGGATCGTAGACGGGGGCCTGGACTTCCTGGCGTTTGATGTTGCTACGGATCTTTTTCGACATGACGGAGTTGATCGTATGTCCTGGTTTTGTGGCTATGACTTTGCCTTTGAGCGGGCGGCCGATTAGGGCGATGTCACCGATGAGGTCTATTACCTTGTGGCGTGCGGGTTCGTTGTCATGGCTTAGCGGACGGGTGTTGACGTAGCCGAACGATGACACCTCGCGGCGGGGTGAGTTCATCATGTCGGCTATTTGGTCGATGCGGTCCTGGGGCAGTTCGGAGTCGTAGATGACGATAGCGTTGTCGAGGTCGCCGCCTTTGATTAGTCCGGCGGTGACGAGTGGCTCGATCTCGCGCACGAATACAAATGTGCGAGATGGTGCGATTTCGTGTGCGAAGTCTTCGATGTGTTCCATCGAGGCATACTGGTTGGAAAGCACCGGAGATTCGAAATTAACTTTCACCTCGACGCTGAACCCGTCGTCGGGCAGGATCATGATTTTTGAGCCGGTTGTTTCGTCGGAAACCTCGATCTTATGTTTGACGATATAATAGTCCTTGTCTTCGTTTTGCTCGACGATGCCAACGCGGGCGATCTCGTCGGCGTAGATCTTGGCGCTGCCGTCGAGTATGGGGAGCTCGGGAGCGTTGACTTTAATGAGGCAGTTGTCGATGCCTGCGGCATAGAGCGCGGCCATCGCGTGTTCGATTGTGCTCACGGTGACGTCGCCTTTTGCGATCACCGTGCCGCGGTTTGTTGCCACGACATTGTCTGCGAGAGCGTCGATCACTGGCTGATCTTCGAGGTCGACTCGCTGGATTTTATATCCGTGGTTGTCAGGTGCGGGACAGAATGTGGCATCAATCATCGCGCCTGTATGCAGTCCTTTGCCGCTGAGGCTGAAACTGTCTTTAAGGGTCTGTTGCTTCATGAGATGTATATATATTTCTGATTATCAGTGGGATGTAGGTTGTTCGATGCCGGTGCCTTTCTCAAGGCGGTTGACGCGTTCAAAAAGTTCGCCGAGGCGTTTGATATAGGCGCTCTGGCGCATGAAGTCGCGGGCCGGTACGGCTGGATAGCCCATGACGCGGCTGCCGTCAGCGACGTTGTTGGGTATGCCTGACTGGGCTCCGATGCTTACGTTGTCGCCGACTGTAATATGGCCGGCGAAACCGACCTGGCCTCCGATCATGCAGCGGCTGCCGAGTTTGGTGGATCCGGCGATGCCTGCCTGGGCGGCGATAACGGTCGACTCGCCGATCTCGGCGTTGTGGGCTACCTGAATGAGATTGTCGAGTTTGGTTCCGCGACCGACGCGGGTTGCTCCCATAGTCGCGCGATCGACTGTCGTGTTGGCTCCGATCTCGACATCATCGGCTATCTCCACAATGCCGATCTGAGGTATCTTGTGATAGCCGTCTGCTGCAGGTGCGAACCCAAAGCCGTCGGCGCCGATCACAACGCCTGAGTGGATGATGCATCGGGCTCCTATACGGCATCCGTCGTAAATCTTCACGCCCGGATAGATGATTGAGCCGTCGCCGATCTCGACGTTTCTGCCGATATATGTCTGGGGAAATATTTTCACGGCTTTGCCGAGGTGGGCGCCATCACCGATATATGCAAACGCTCCGACGTATGAGTCACTGTCGACTTCGATGCCGTCGGCGATATGACATGGCTGTTCGACTCCGGTCGGCATGACGAACATGAACTTAGCCACCATCGTCAGCAGATCGGACAGGGTGGCATAGGGGTCATCGACCTTTATGAGCGTGGCCTTGACGGGTCGCTCGGCTATGAAATCCTTGCGCACTAAAATGATGGATGCGCCCGTGGAGTAAATGAAATGTGTATATTTCGGGTTGGCAAGGAAGGTTATAGAACCCGGTCCGGCCTCTTCGATTTTCGAAAAAGTGCTGACCGTCACCGAGCCGTCGCCTTCAATGATGCCTCCGACTTGTTGAGCGATCAGGTCTGCAGAAAATTCCATAAGAGTTTGTCGACAAATTTAGAATTGGTTTCTTAGCGCAAAGTTGCGAAAAAAAATTCATATAGAGTTAATATAAAGCGACAAAAAGCGCAAAACCGCGCTTTTTGTCGCTTTATCGGGATTAGGATTACATTCTAATTGTTGTCTGAAAGATGTATGCCGCCGTCTTCAAGGAGAATGCGACGTTCTTTATACAGTTTCCCGACGGCTTTTTTGAAATCCTTTTTGCTGCAGTGGAATATGGCTTTTATCTCGTCGGGCGACGATGAATCGCTGATGCCGATTGATCCGCCATGCTCCCTGAGCTTCTCGATGATGTCTTCGGCGAGATCCGACACTCTCGCGGATGCCTTGTCTCCGAGGGTTAGATCGATCTTGCCGTCGTCTCTCACCGCTTTGACCAGAGCTGTGACTGTCTGTTCGAGCTCGAGGGGGGCGAATATCTCGTTGTCGTAGATCATGCCCTGGAACAGATTGTCGACGATGACCTTATATCCGATCGGGGTGTGCTGCCAGACGAGGGCTGTGACTTTGTCTCCGGGCCGGTACTCAGGAATGACGTTTCCGAGAAATTTCTCGAGTTTGGCCGAGGCTACGACTCGTTTGGTGATATGGTCGAGGTAAAGATATACGGGATAGATGCCTTCGGCCTGCATGCGCGGACGCTGTTCTGAGAAGGGGACGAACAGATGTTTGGGGACACCCCACTCGAGGAAAGCGCCGAAGCGGTTGACCTCTGCGACCTGGAGGAAGGCGAACTCGCCGACCTGAGCATAAGGGCGATCGGTGACGGCTACGATCCGGTCCTCGGAGTCGGTGTAGACAAACACTTCGATCTCGTCTCCGACGGCAGCGTCGTCGGGCACATATCTCGACGGCAGAAGAACTTCGTTGTTGTCGTCGTCGGCGAGATAAGCACCGAAATCGACAAATCGCGCAATGCGCAGGATATTATAATTGCCTATTTTAATCATAATTGTAATACTTATATTTACAAAATTAATGAAATAATCTTAAATTTGCACTATCATCGATGACAATGCTTTGCGAAGGCAACATTTTTCAGCGGGTATTTGTTTTAAAATAAATGATTTAATGGAAAATATAATTAAATACTTCCCAACCCTTAACGAGAAGCAGCAGAGGCAGTTTGCGATGCTCGGCGATCTGTATTCAGACTGGAACTCCAAGGTAAACGTCATCTCACGCAAAGATATAGATAATCTATATCTGAAGCATGTGCTCCATTCGCTCGCCATCGCGCGTTTTCTCGGTCCGCTCGCCGACGGAACGGCTGTGCTCGACATGGGGACAGGCGGAGGCTTTCCCGGCATACCGCTGTCGATCATTTATCCCGAGTGTCATTTCCATCTGCTTGACCGCATAGGCAAAAAAATCAATGTGGCTCGCGAGATCGCGGCCGCGTCAGACATTGGGAATGTGACGTTCCAGCATGGCGACATAGGTGAATGCCGCGAAAAGTATGATTATGTGGTCAGCCGCGCCGTGATGCCTCTCAATGGCTTGGTGCCGCTGATAGTCAAGAATATAAAATGTAAGGACAATATCGATAACCGCTATGCTCCAGGGCTTATCTGCCTGAAGGGCGGCGACCTTGCCGACGAAAGCAAGGGTGTTAAATATCCCGTTCTCGAGTTTCCGATCAACGAGTTTTTTCGCGAGGACTTTTTTGAAACCAAGAAGGTCGTCTATGTGCCGATAGAATTTTAGACAATTATCCGGATCATCTCTTTAATTTTTTTGTGTTATGTTGAAAGTCAGGCAATTTGTGTTCAATATGTTTGCCGAAAACACTTTTGTGGTTTCTGATTCTGACAGCCGCGAGGCTGTGGTTGTCGATCCAGGCATGTTCACTCAGGCCGAGCGCAAGGAATTTGACGATTATATCGAGAGCAATTCGCTGAAGATAATTCAGGTGGTCAATACGCATCTTCATCTTGACCATTGTTTCGGTGACAATTATGTGCGAGACCGCTATGGGGTGAAAGTGGCGGCCAATATCGGCGACGCTCCGCTCGGAGCCGATCTCGGCACGCAGATACGGCGTTTCGGCGGGCGGGGAGATCTTGAGGGCGTCAGTATCGATGTCGAGCTTCGCGACGGTGATACAATCAGAGTCGGTTCGGATTCGCTCAAGGTGATCGAGACCCCGGGACATTCGCGCGGCGGTATCTGTCTCTACTGTAAAGATGGTAAATTTCTGATTGCCGGCGACACGCTTTTCCGTGGAGGAGTGGGGCGCACGGATCTTGAGGGGGGCGATGCCCGGCAACTGTCGGCAAGCATACGCAACAAACTGTTCGCTTTGCCCGACGACACGGCGGTTTTGCCGGGCCATGACCGTTTTACAACTATCGGAGATGAAAAACGCTCGAATCCCTATGTGTGAAATATGAAATGAGGTTGCGCCAATTCCGGCACAACCTCATGGTAATAAATTTCAATATCGGGCTATTTTTTCAAATGAGCCAGCATTAAGCGTGGATTCTCGTCGTTCTCAGGAATTGTCACGCATAACAGTGCACCGTCGATGACGCTTGGCTGAAAATAGAACAAACCAAGACCGTCAACAGAATTTTGAGCCACTGTGATACTTTATACGTTCCATTTTTTTTATCGAAAAGCACCATGCGGGGATTGTCGATTTTTGAAAAGGCAAGAATCAGCCATCGCCCTGCGTCGTAGAGAGCTGTGCGCTGATAGTGCTTTTTTGCAGTCTCGTAGCCTCTGACCCAATCATCTATTTCGTTGCTGTCGGGGCAGGGCGTGATATCAAACTCATACTCGCAGACAAGTGAGTCGCCGTCGAGACGCATCAGTTTGTATTCAAAATCGTTGGTCATCATGCGTACAGTGCCGCCGTCGGTAGAAAACTCATTTACTTTGTTGTTCTCAATCTTGTTATCGCGCCGGCCGAGGATCCTCTCACTTCTGAAAGGATCAGGATCGACAAGAAACACTCCGGCCATGTCGTCGTGGGCGACGTTGTAGTTAGCCAGAAGATAACGCTTGTCGCCATTGATCCGAGTCACGGCGAAGTCGTCGCCAACGCCGATGCTATCCCTGCCGAGATAGCGGCCTTCGAAGTCATATTTCATTGCATATCCGAAGCGGATGTCGTAGACATAGACAGTGTCGCGGTCGATGTCGACAGCAGTCGCCAGGATATATTCGCCCGGACCCTGGCCCTTGTGGCCGATGCGGCTGATGAAGTTTCCGTCAATGTCGAAAAGCGCCACCGGCGATTTTTTATTGTTGTCCTTGATTATGATATGCTTGTCTTTGATTTTTGCATTATGTATGTATCCGATGAACTCATCTTCCGGCGTTTTGAGGTCGATATATGTTATCGAATCGGCAAAGTCGGCTATGTCGAGAGAGTCGTTAGTGACGGTGTCAATGTCAATCGTGATGATTGCAGCGGTGTCGTTGTGCGTTGAATTGCAGCTCCAAAGCGCGAAGGACAGCAGAGCCGTAGCAAAAAAATTGTGTTTCATGTTTATTCATCATATTGATCACTGCCATCTCCGTATGACATGGAGTATAAGCATTGATCATAGTAGTTTCTTAATTTACATGTAGCTCCAGTAGGATAATGTGGATATGCAGTATTTGCATAACAATTTGTCAAGAAATATCCATCAGCTGTGTTTGGACTTTCGCCACGAGTAAGAGCTTCTATATTTGCTAATTCGATTGGATTAAGGTCTGAAATGTCGTTTTGTCGGGTTGAAGTAATGGCAATAGATGATCCGATTGCGGCACAAACAACAAATGTTGTGATGATTGATTTTTCATAATAATTGGGTTTTTAGTTAAAAATTATGTTAATTGTCTATAACTACTCCTTTTATTGTGATTATGGTTGGTCTTGGAATATTATTATAGCTGATGCTTAGGGTTCTATAGAATTCGCCAGTTAAACTGTCCTCTTTAAATCTTACTGTTAAATTAATACTTTCTTTGGGATTTATAATGGTAGAAGAAGGAATGGCAGTAGTGCAGTCGCAAGATGAATCTATGTTAGATATAATCACTGTATCTGTTCCGATATTATTAATTACAAACGTATTTTCAACTATCTCTCCGATCTTTATTTTTCCGAAATTATGGAATGTTCTATCGAAAGAAATGCCGGATCTATAATTCGAACTAAAAATTTTTCCACCTGTGATAATTGAAGTGTATAAATTCTCAATTTCATGGTTGTATAATGGATTCCCAATAGCAATCACTTTGTGGTTACGATCAAGTAAGAAAGTGCGAAATAGTTCATCTTTTGGGAATATATTTGTGCGATTTATGCAATCTCAATGATTCGGTAAAATTTGAGGTTGTTCAGCCTTGTCTAAGCCGCTAACTGA
>CAJUMI010000048.1 GCA_910587545.1 uncultured Muribaculaceae bacterium
CGAAGCCGAAGGACTCGGCGGTTATCCCGGGAGCAATGACTTCAAGGTCGGAAAACCTGGGAACAACACCGCATCTGGGTACGTTTCCTTGTTCATTAACTCGATTTCCGGCAAAATCCTTGCAGATTCTGAGGATTCTGACGAGATTTGCTATGAAGTTGCGCATAAGCAGTGCATTAGTAGTCAACGGTGTGGTTACCACTAATTCACTAATAATCTGTAAATTGTGCAACTTTTTAATTTATAAATATTTAGAATTTTAATTCAACCAACGGGTTTATTATATGTTTTTAATTATATCATTGCGCAAATTTAGTATTATCGGGTAAAAAAATAGCCTATGAATTTCTCATAAGCTACCGAAATTAATCTTAATCGAAAATATTTCAGAGGTCCGTTCCAAGAGATTGCGAGCGAGCCTTGAACGCCATCGCATACATTTTCATCTGTTTTACCATAGCCAGCAAGCCGTTGCTGCGGGTGGGAGACAAATGCTCGCCGAGACCGATGTCATTGATAAAATGGAGATCGGCATCAATTATCTCATCGGGAGTATGTCCATTGAGGACACTGATCAGCAATGAAATTATACCCTTCACTATTATAGCGTCGCTGTCGGCGGCAAAGTGTACCAGGCCGTCTCCATCAATCTCCGCGTCAAGCCATACCCGGCTCTGACATCCTTCGATAAGGTTCTGCGGAGTCTTTTTACTTTCGCTGATCTCGGGCAAAGCATTACCGAGATCGATTATATATCCGTAGCGGTCCATCCAGTCGTCGATATCGGCGAATTCGGCCGCAAGCTCCTGCTGACGTTCTTCTATGCTCATTATATTGATTTTTCTTTATATATGACATTAAGCACAGTATTGCCGACGGCTTCGAGCGTCTTTCGGCTGATATGCTGCATGTCGTCGTCAAGCGTGTGCCAGGTGGCGGGAAAGCTACCCGTCAGATCACTCATATTCTCTATAATATCTGTTGTCGGTATGCCTGCATCGATCAGAAAGACATGATCATCGACCACCGCGCCACCGACACTATTGACAAAAATATCGTCATAGCCAAGCGATCTGGCCTCGGCCCATACTTTAACCGTCGCGCTACGCGCCTTGCTGTTGGACAACTGTTCACGATGGAAACGAGCATCCTGACCTCCGACCATATCAAGCAGTATGCCGTATGAAGGACGATTGGCCCTATTATAGGGCATATGCTCGACCCAATACTGGGTGCCGAGACACCATGTCTCATCATTATTGACAAACCCATTGCTGTTGCCGTAATCCTCGGCATCAGTAAACAGGATATCAACGCCGCACTCGGGAGCCTTAAGCCCGAGATTACGGGCGATCTCAAGGATCACACCTACCCCGCTACCTCCGTCGTTTGCACCGGGAACAGGCTGTTCGCGATGCTCTTCGGTCGACTCCATGTTGGCCCAAGGACGAGTGTCCCAATGCGCCACGAGAAGCACACGATTGACCGCATCGCTGTTATACTTTGCAAAAATATTATTAATCGGAAGTTTGTCTCCGTTGAATGCCTCGACTACCACTTTCTGCTCGATTACGGTATCTGCCCCGAAACGTTCCAGACGATCAACGAGATAGCGGCCGCATGACTTATGAGACTCGGTTCCGGGTACGCGCGGGCCGAACGCAACTTGATCAGCTATATAACGATATGCGCTGTCCTTGTCAAAAGATCCGAGCAATACCGGCTTTTCGGCCGTCCTTTCCTGATCGGATTTTGTCTGCGTGGATTTTCCGCATGAATACAATGATGCCTGAAACAATAAAACTGTAAATAATATGATCGGTAACCTATACATTTTCATTTTGCTGCAAGACAACGCAAAGTTACGAAAAAGTTACAAGATCACAACAAACAAGAGACATTAATTTAAAATTTAAACTATTTTAACAGCATCCCCGGCTACGATATTCTCCACTACCAACCCGGCCAGTGTTAGCCCGAAAATAGCGGTTATATGCATGAGCGAGCCGTTGATCCGAGCCTTATCCGAGGGTTTAAGACCTGACGGATAGCCCGCGACGAGTGATTCGTCTGTCCCTGCATTGTTTCTAAGCAGTTCATCGCTATAGACACATTGAAATTTACGCTTCGGTCCCATACCGCTTTTCTTGAAACGCTGTCTCAGCGCACGTGCAAGCGGACAGCCCTTAACCTTCCAGAACTCGGCGACCTTCACCTTTGTCGGATCAAGTTTAAGAGCCGCCCCCATAGACGAAAAAAACTTAGCCCGGGAACGCGTAGCCAATTCGATAAGCAAAGCCTTGTCTTTAAGGGAATCTATTGCATCTATGACATAGTCGTAGCCATCAAGGTCAAATCGCCCGGCAGTTTCCGCTGAAAAGACTTCACAGCGCGCATCGATCTCGACTGTCGGGTTGATTGAGAGGAGATGCGACTTCATGGCCTCGACTTTGATCTGTCCTACGGTGTCGAGCGTCGCGATTGACTGACGGTTGATATTGCTAACGGCAACCCGATCACAATCGACGACCGTGATATGCTTCAACCCTGTCCTGACGAGGCTCTCCGCACACCACGACCCTACACCGCCAATGCCAAACACGATCACTCTGCATCGCGAAAGGCGTTCCATTACGTTGTCGCCCAACAATCTTCGCGAACGACTGAATATTTCGTCACCGGTTAACATCCTCTCAAACAGCACACATCAATAAGCATTACGTTCACCCTGAAACACATTCAGAACAGTGCGGACAATTATCTTCATATCCAGCAAAAATGTCCAGTTCTCGATGTACCAGACATCATATTCGACGCGCCGCTCCATCTTCCACAACTGATCGGTCACACCGCGGTAGCCGTTAACCTGAGCCCACCCCGTGATGCCGGGCTTCACGATATGACGCGCCATATAATGCGTGATGAGTTTTGAATAGTCCTCGGTATGCTTGAGCATATGGGGACGCGGACCAACGACCGACATATCACCCTTCCATACATTGATAAACTGCGGCAACTCGTCGATACTCGACTTACGCAGAATGTCGCCGAGGCGTGTCTTGCGTTTGTCGTTGGCCGTAGCCTGACATGTGTCGGCATCTTTGTTGACCCTCATAGTCCTGAATTTCAAACATTCAAATGAACGGCCCTCATAGCCTGTCCTTTTCTGCCGGAAATAGATCGGTCCCGGAGATGACAACTTTATCGCGATCGCCACCGGAATAAATATCAACGGATAAAGCGTCACAAGGAAAATCGACGACGCGACTATGTCGAACACGCGCTTACTTGCCGCATTGAAGGGATTTTTCAACGGATTGCGCCGCCCGGCAAGTACAGTCATAGAACCGATGCTGTGAAGATCAAAACCTCGTCCGAGCGACGGATCGGCATTCGGCACAAGAAAAAATTCGACATGATTGCCGTCGGCCAGCTTGATCACACGCTGCATCGTGCCGTCGCTGTCATTGGACTCGGTGTAATATATCTGGTCGACACTGTGCTCGATGACAAAACGCTCAAGCTCATCTATATCGCCAACATATTCATCGCCATACCCGAATCCGTCGTCACAACGCCTTCCGAAAAAGCCGAGCATCCGGTAGCCATAGCCGGGATCGGAATTCAGTTCGTCGCGCAGCCGCTCCGAGGTGCGGTTAGTCCCGACAATCACGGCCCGGGTGAAATTATAGCCGCGCCTCCTGTAATTCTTCACGAGTCGACGCGACAGGACATTCCACAGCGGCAATGCGACAATCATCATCGCATAATAGACCAGGTAGAGCAAGACAGGTATGATTGACCGGCTGAGTATCTCGCTGAGCGACAGGAAAAACAAGGCATGAAGGCCGACATTGACCAGCCCTTCCGCCACAACCCTGTCAAGCAGTATCGTCCTATCCTTATGTCTTAGCCCGCGGTTTCTGACAAGCACAGCCATATAGCTGACGTTGACAAGCACCCACAGCAGTTTGTGATCATCCGCATCGACCGGCTCAGAAACGCACAAAGCCAATGCGAAGACGAGATCAAACAATGCAAGATCGCTCAGGCTGTAGCACAACCTGAGGTACTTGCCCCACCCTGACTGATGGCGTCTCACAGACATAACACTGTATATCTTGACTTGTATTGTTTTCTTTTAAAGTTTACTGTCTATCAGTTTAACCTTCTGATCAATCATCTCGAGATCAGCTTTGATACGTTCGACCTTTCGCTGGAACTCACGCAACATCGAGTCGCCGGTCTTGCTTTTTGACGACAGGAAGCCCATATTGTTCTCGTAAGTTCTCAGCTCGTTGCGCTTGGCGTCGGCGGCGCGCAACAGCTTCTCGCGCTCGCGGTAGAGTTTGTTGGAGTCGCCTTCGATCTCAGCGACTGAAGTCTCAAAACGGTTCATCCTCGCACGGTTCTCGCGCACATTGAGCGCATCGCGGAGCTCGTTGACCTTCTCGCGGTATGCATCATATACCCTGTCTTTCTCTCTGAAAGGCACATGGCCGATCTGCTGCCATTCGTCCTGCAACGCATGAAGCCGGGCGAGAGCCTCGTCGCGGTCCTGCCGGGGATCAATCTCAGCCAGACGGGCTATCACGTCGCGCTTTGCCTTGAGATTGGCATTTTCGGTCTGACGTACTCCTGACGTGGCTTTCTTTTTCTGCTCGAAGAAATGGTCACATGCGGCAAGAAAGCGCTGCCAGATCGCATCGCTGTTTTTCTTACCGACGGTGCCTATGGTCTTCCATTCTTTCTGCATGGCTACAAACTCGTCGGTAGACTTGCGCCAGTCAGTACTGTCTTTCAACGCTTCAGCACGCTCGGCAAGAGCCGTCTTGGCTGCGAAATTCTTAGCATGCTCGTCGCGGGTGTTAGCATAAAATTCGGCCTTGGCTGCGAAGAATTTGTCACATATCCCACGGAAGCGGGCAAAGAGCTGATTGTTCATCTTGCGTGATGCAAATCCGAGCTTCTTCCAGTCTGCCTGCGCCTCAATTATTGTTTTGGTCATCGCATCCCATGCTCCAAACGATTTCAGAGACGAATAATCGAGAGCCTCGACGCGTTCGCAGATAGCAATCTTACCGGCCTCGTTCTCCGCTTCTCTGGCTTTACGGGCTTCGAAATGGGCCTGATAGCGCTTGTTCACCTCGGCCGACGCCGACTTGAACTTATCCCAGATCTCTTCTCTGATCTCTTTTGCAACCGGACCGATCTGACGCCACTTGTTATGGAGTTCCTGCAGGCGGCGGTATGCGGTGATCACATCCTCTTCAGACACAAGAGCCTCGGCCTCATTGAGAAGCAGCTGCTTGCTGTCGAGATTCTTTTTGAAATCATAGTCGCGCAGTTCCTTGTTGATCTTAAGATTGTCGGAATAACGTTCACGTGCTTCCTGGAAACGCTTCCATACACCTGTCTCCTCTGTCGCGGCAACGTCGCCTGTCGCGTTAAACTCGTCCTGGAGCTCTCTGTAACGCGCAAACGTGCGATTGACGTTGTCCGTATCCTCGGCAAGAGCTATAATACTTTCGATGATTTCATTCTTACGCCTGAGATTGTCGGCCTTCAGCACTTCCTGCTCGGCGGCATAAGCAGCCTTGCGCTCTCTTGCTACGTTAAGCAGCGCAAGCATCTCCTTGCCGGCCTCATCCTGATCCTCGACGAAGTCCTCGGACGCATTGCCTTCTTCGATCCAGCGGGCACGGGCAAGTTCGGTCTCATTCTTGTGGAGTGTGACATACTGCTGACGCATACGTCGCAACTCGTCGCCCGACACTTCGGCCGGATCTTTGTCAGCGAGTTCGCGAGCCCTTGCGAGCAGCGAATCCTTTGAAATTTCATTATCTGTCGAAACCTGTTCGTCCAAGCCTTCGGTCATTTCTTCTTCGGCTGCAGCTTCGGGATCTGACTGCTGACCGTCAGCGGGGTTGACTGTTTCAAGTTCAGCATTCTCGATGGCGCCTTCGACGGGCGTCTGTTTCAAGGTCTGTTCCTCTGCGGCCAAGCCGGCAGCGGAAGGGTCACACATTTCCATATTCATTAATATTAGTTATTTACATGACGGTCATAATCCATCACAGCGCCAAATTTAGTAAAAAACTTTCACACTTGTAACCTTATTACTATTTTTGTTCACATTTTTGGTTCGGAATTTCGAACCATCGCCCGCTTAAGGCGGTTTATAATCAATAAGATCGACCAAATAGCATTCATCATATGGATAACTTCACCTTCTATAGCCCGACACTCTATGAATTCGGACGCGGAGCCGAAGAAAAGACGGGCATGCTGACTTTCCTCATGGGAGTCAACAAAGTCATGATCGTTTTCGGTAAAAAATATGTCAAAGCCAACGGCTTGCTCGACCGCATAGAGACCTCTCTGTCGACTATCGGCATCGAATATGTCGAGTTCGGCGGCATTGAGGCTAACCCGACAGACGACAAGGTATATGAAGCCATTAATCTGGCCCGCAACAAACATGTCGACGGCCTTCTCGCCATAGGAGGCGGATCGGTTATCGACACGGCAAAGGCCATCGCCGCCGGAGTCCCCTATGACGGTGATTTCTGGGATTTTTTCTCGGGCAAATCGGTTGTAAAAAACGCCCTGCCAGTCGGCGTGGTCCTGACTATCCCCGGCGCAGGCAGCGAAGGCTCGGGCAATGCGGTCATCACAAAGCGCGAGACCCTGCAGAAGATCAGTCTGCGGACCGACAGCATACTGAAGCCGCGTTTCGCCATAGTCGACCCAGAACTGACATTTACCCTCAGTGCCTATCAGACGGCCTGCGGAATTGTCGACATGATGTCACATATCATGGAACGCTATTTTTCGCCGACAAGCCGCGTCGAAGTCTCCGACCGTCTTGCCGAAGGTATTCTAATGGCCCTCGTGAACGAGGCACCCAAAGCACTCACCGACCCGACCGACTATCAGGCACGCGCCAACATCGAATGGGCGGGCACACTCGCCCACAACGGACTGGTAGGTTGCGGACGCCGCGAGGATTGGGTGTCACACTTCATGGAACATGAGATAAGCGCCGTCTACGGCGTGACTCACGGAGCCGGGCTCGCGGTCGTCATCCCGGCCTGGATGGCCTTCATGGCACATCACAAGCCATCGAAAGTCGCACAGTTAGGCCGGCGTGTATTCGGCGTCGACGCTCCCGACGACCGATCAGCCGCAATCGAGGCCGTGGCGTCGCTGCGCGCCTTCTTCAGCGCCGTACTCCGTATGCCACTGACGTTCAAAGCCCTCGGCATTGCCGAACCCGACATCGACCTGCTTGTCCGAAAGCTCCACGAAGACAAGGGTGAGACGATCGGCGGATATTACCGACTGACAGCCAAAGACACACGTCAGATCTACGAACTGATGCTCGCCGATCCAGCGTCAGACAGGTGATGTGCTCTGCCGCGCCCTTGACGCCAGTATGCGGTGTCCCAGCCTGCAGTACAGACATTTGCGCGGCTCGCAGTAGTTACGCCGGAGTTGTATCAGAGCCTGAGATGTGAAGGCGTCGCGACAGTCTATCCCTGCCTCGGCAAACATCCTGACAATCGTGTTGGCCTCGGCTTTCAGGCCGTGAAGCAGTTCGACAGCCGTCTCCATTCTGTCACCGTCGTCAAATGTCAGGCCATAAGCATATAGAACCGGCACAACGACATTGATGATCAGCACTGTGATCGAGTCCTGGCTCAATGCCCTCACAGAGCCTGCGGTCTCTGATGTGAAATTATATCTGCGCGACCAATAGCCGGTAAGCTCGATGTCGAACAGCCGCCTTGCGTCGGTCTCGGTTCTGACATTGAAGATATCCGCGGCAATGCCGAACCCGCGGCATATCATAGCCGCCAGAGTGGCGATACGCCTATGGGGAAAATTCTGAGGCCTCATCCTCGCCATTCGCCATCCGAGCGACATCGGACGCCGTAGCTGAAACTTTCCGGTCATAAACGCGAACTCCTGCTGCATACGCCCCACATAGAAGGACGTGTCAGGCGGATTGTCGAGGAAACCGGCCTGACCGAAAAGAGTTCCCTCGACCGTCTCACACGAATCGCGATGCTTCATCAGGCAGTGGAGCGGAGCGGAGAGCGCAAGCCTCTCGAACGCATCGGCGTTGATGCCGAAACCGAGTCCGCGGGCGAGCATCACGTAAATCACCTCGGTCCAGTTACCGTCAAGCCGCCTGTAAAGATCTTTGACATGATCGACTTTCTGATAGAGCCGTTCATATGCAAGACTTGACAACCAGTCTGTGACATACAGCGGCGGCAGGTTATGCAGTTCGCCGCGACACGACGGTTCTTCGCCGTTATTGACAAGCCGGTCATAACTCACGCTGAAATCCGGCGCACACGGCATTACAAGCTGCGCTATCTCGTGGCCATCGGCGCGCTTCACCTTCATATCGTCCACACCGACAACATGAAGTATTACCGAATCATACGCCATGTCCTTGTCATGGCCATGGCGGTACCAGTCGGAAGCCTTAACATGTATCTCGACGTTGCCGCACCACATATCGCCGCCGATCTGCAGCTTGGCATTGAAGAAATCAGGGCCTGCATCACTATTGTGGAGACCGGGGTCAATGACCTGCACCCGACGGCCGTCGACGGTCGTCATATCGCTCTGCAGCCACAGTTTATGCTGCCACACATAGTGCATCAGTTTCTCCATCGCCGTCAAAAGTAATTAAAATCGGCGGTTACCACAAAAGATTTACCGGGAAATTGCTAATTTTGTCTTCGTTATGAAGGTGCAAGTGAAAATCAATCCGGTTTATGACGCAATCGCGGAATGGCTCCGCGCCATTCCTGACGTCTTTGCAACATCGGGAGAAACCATCTTCCGCGGCCGCAACGAGATAAAGCGCGTTTTGACTCCCGACGGCTCTGTTCTTGCAGTTAAACGCTTCGGCCATCTTCCCTTGTTCAGACGTTTAATCTACTCCACAGTCGAGCGTTCGAAGGCACGACGTGCTTTCGACAACGGCAACCGTTTTATCGCTCTCGGCTTCAACACCCCGGAACCTGTCGCTTGTATCGAGATATATCGGCGAGGCATACTCGCCGACGCCTACTTCGTGTCGCTCCACAGTTCGTTCACGCCCCTGTTTATCCCTCTGGTCAAAGCCGAACGCTTTGACACCTCTCTCGCCGATCAGGTAGCCGCGCTTATGGCAGACCTTCACTCCAAAGGCGCCGTACACGGCGATCCCAATCTAAACAATATCCTCTATCAGCGTCAACCTGACGGATCTGTCTCAATGTCGCTGATCGACACCAACCGCTCGAAATTCGGCCGCATGTCCCGACGCCGATGCCTCAAAAACCTCATGCGCGTCACCCATCGTCGCGACCTCATGAGCCGGATCGCCGGGCGCTATGCCACACTCCGCGGCCTCGACCCCGTGCGGACCATCGACTGCATATTCTCCATGCTCGCCCGCTTCGAACGCAACCGCGCACTTCGACATCGCCTGAAAGCGATTATATTGCGTAAAAACGACTGATATGCGAGGCTTAAATAATCAGGAAAGAAATCACATACAGCACAACCGAGCCGAACAGATAGCTCCACAGATTAGCCTTTACACTCGCGGTCAATATCTGTTTCTTTTTAAATCTGCCTGACAGACACAGGCAGTTTACAAGGCCCCTCTATCGCAACCGAAAGCAAGACGGCATAAATGCAAAGATACCGAACGATACGTTTAACCCTATCATATCTATCCGGTTTTTTACCTATACGCTATCTTTTTCGCACTCGAAAGCGCTTCGCTGACAAAACCGCCTTTCGACAGTTTCTCTGCTACAGCTGCGGCATTGGCGCGCATTTGTTCGTAGCGCGCCGGACTGACACCGGAAAGCACGTCTCCTAACCCGCGGAGCGACGACACACAGATGCCTATATCAAGTCGGCTGACAATTTCAGCAAGAGCCGCCTTGTCCCAGATTATCACAGGCAGACCGGCGCGCAGATAAAGCGATGTCTTGTGAGGCGCATTATATTTCAGATACTCGCCGAGCGAACCGGCGCCCTCATAAAGCGAACTCCCGTACCACACGACTCCATAATCGCCCTCCGCCCCGGCGATAAGAGTGTCAGAATCGACATAACCCATCGCATGAATATTGCCTGTCGCCTTATCCTGGTCAACCCCGCCCCCGTAAAGGACAAGATCAACCCCGGGCTCGGTCCGGGCGAGTTCATATATCCAGCCGTTATCCGACTGCGAACAGTTGCCGGCAAACATCAGCCGCGGCCTGTTGCCGGGCTTTTCATGTTTACGGCGCGGAATGCTGTCGGAAAGATAGTCAAACAGTCCGAGCACGACCATTTCGGCTTTCAGTCCGTGCGCCCTGAGCCAGTCGCGCATCGCCGGCGAGTGAACAACAACGACCGACGAACGATTGAGGCGCGCAATCTCCTCTTCGACAGTCAGCCTCTTGCGTCTGAAACTGCCGAGGTCATGTATTACTGTCACCACCTTGGCTCCGCGTTTCAATGCACGGGCAACAACAAAATCATAATATTTTTTCAAAGGATACTGCACCACAACCATATCGCCCTTGTGGAGACGCAAAACCCCGAGCATCTCACTGAAAAGAGTCGTAAAATACGCTTTAACCGCATTTTTGCTTCTATTCTGCCTCAAGCCGAGATTCCGGTAGCCCAGTGACGCCATAATCGACTCAATGTCGGTCTTGGCCTTGTCTCCTGCGCTTTGAGTATGACGATAATTCTTTGAAATGTAGCACTTCATCCTGTCAGTTCTTTTGAGGCGCTATGCGGTCGGCCAGAGCCATAGCCTGAGCGACAACCGGCGCCATGTCGTAATATCTGTACTCGGCGAGTCTGCCGCCGAAGAACACACGGTTCTCTTCGTCAGCCAAAGCCTTATATCGGCCGTAGAGCCGAGTGTTGCGGTCGTCATTGACCGGATAGAACGGCTCCATGCCTTCGCACCATTCAGCCGGGTATTCTCGCGTGATCACAGTTCGGCCGTTTCGATAGACATCGTCGCCAAAACATTCGAAATGCTTATGCTCGATCACTCGCGTCCATGCAGGCTCTCGCTCTGTGTAGTTCACCACTGCCACGCCTTGATAATTGGCCTTGTCAAGCACCTCGTCCTCAAAGCGCAGAGACCTGTATTCAAGACTGCCGAAACAATATCCGTAGTATCGGTCGATCTTGCCCGTAAACACCACCTTGTCGGCCACTCTCTCCAGATCCTCTCGATGTTCGAAAAAGTCACATCCCAGCCTGACATCCGACCCCTCGAGCAATCTGTCTACCAACGGATTGTAGCCTCCGACCGGTATTCCCTGATACTTATCGTTGAAATAATTGTTGTCGAAAGTCAGTCTTACCGGCAAACGCCTGATGATAAATGCCGGCAGCTCTGTGCAGCGCCGGCCCCACTGCTTCTCGGTATAGCCCTTGATCAACTTTTCGTAGATGTCACGGCCTACAAGCGTCAGCGCCTGCTCCTCAAGATTTCGCGGCTCGCCGACACCGTTGGCCTTGAGTCTCGAGGCAGCATCCGCCCTCTCCTCCTCGAGTTTAGCCAGAGCCTCGTCGGGAGACGTGCAACCCCATAGTCCGCAGAAAGTATTCATGTTGAACGGCAGATTATAGACCTTATCGCCATATCGGGCCATCGGGCTGTTTGTAAAACGGTTGAAATCAACATAACGGCTCACGAATTTCCATACCTCGTCGTCAGACGTATGAAAGATATGCGCTCCGTAGCGGTGGACATTGATCCCGGCTATCTCCTCGCATCTTATATTTCCGCCTGCGACATCGCGGCGCTCCGCCACAAGACACCGGTAACCGCGGTCAGTGGCGATCCTTGCAAATGTAGCTCCGAACAATCCTGCTCCCACTATCAGAAAATCATACCGTCGTGTGTCCATAACTGTTTTTATTTCTTTAATAATGCATATTTAAGCACCGAAATCCAATGCTTAACAGCCAGTTCGATCTTACGTCCGAAACTGCGTTTGCGCCAGCTTCCATAGATCATGTGCATGCCGAACGCCAGATCATGACGACCGCCGTAGCTGCGGCACGGCAACAGATTGACCGTCGGATAGACCGACAGATAGCCCTCGATATGCTGTTCAGAATCATCGGCCCTGAGTCCGCGCAGTTCTGCGACCTCTCGCATGCGCAGCGGCGAGATCGTCTCGTCATTGCTTCCGTCTGACTGCACAAACGTTCGCGACGAATAAAAATCCACCATATCCTTGCAGAACTGATTGCCTTTCTCTCCAATAATAAACGCCGCCTGAAGATAGAAATAAGGCGCGACCTCTCTGAACACTACACAACCGTGCTCGGGCACGAATTCGTCGAAACGCCTGTACAGATATATATCCGAATCCATATAGACTCCGCCATAGAGATAGACGGCATAAAACCTCACGGCATCTGCGGCAAAAGCCCATCTGCGACGGTCAAGCGCCTCGTCGACATAGCGGCAGTTCAGCGCGCGTGCGGCCGACGCATCCCAGACTTTTATCTCATAGTCAGGCAACAGCCGGCGCCATGTATCCATGCAACGCTTTATCTCTACGGGATATTTCTCGCCGCTGAACCAACAGATATGTATTATTTTAGGTATCATTATTCAATATATACGCCTTTAATGACGGTATTCGTCCGCAAAGATAGCGTTTAGTTTAAAAAACCACAAAATAACAGACCTGTTTTACGTATTTATAAAAATTTAGACTATCTTTGCGCTGTTAACTTTATCAACAAGTATATTACGCTTTAGCTCAATGAGAGTAAAGATACACCATGAAGGTACCAACATATTAATAGTCACACTCATTTTTATCCTGGCAGCCATTGTACCGCTATGGATCTGGGTGCGACCGATAGCCTGGCCGGTTGCGTCAACCTTGGTTTTGGGTGTCTTGTATTTTCTGTTGGTAAACTTCTTCAGATCCCCGCGTCGGCTCTTTAAAGGCGAAGAGACTGATGTGGTCGTCGCAAGCGCCGACGGCAAGGTCGTCGCACTCGAAGAAACTTTCGAGGACGAATATCTCCATGCCCCGGCGATTCAGCTCTCTGTGTTCATGAGCATACTCAATGTCCATGCCAACTGGTTTCCGGTCAATGGCGAGGTGATATATACAAAGCATCATCCCGGACGATTCATGGCTGCATATCTGCCGAAGTCCAGCACTGAGAACGAACGGTCTACCGTCGTCATACGCACACCCGACGGACAACTCGTCCTCGTAAGACAGATCGCCGGCGCTATGGCCCGCCGCATTGTCACTTATGCCCGTCCGGGTGATGAAGCATCGATCCATGACCATATGGGCTTCATCAAATTCGGATCGCGTGTCGACATCTATCTGCCTCTCGGCACTGAGACTCTTGTCAACATCGGCGACACTACCATCGGCGGCGTAACCGAAGTGGGCCGCCTAAAACCTCAGAAACAATGATCAGAAAACTCATATCCTGCATCCCCAACACGATCACCTGTCTTAACCTGATATCGGGATGTCTGGCTGTAATGTCCGCCTTCCACTGCGACGAGACCATGTCCGGGCTCAAAGGAGCCGACTGGACGTGTATCTTCATCGGACTCGCCGCTGTTTTTGATTTTTGCGACGGAGCATCAGCCCGTCTGCTACACGCATACTCAGCCGTAGGAAAGGAACTCGACTCTCTCGCCGACCTTGTCAGTTTTGGCGTGGCTCCGGCGATGCTGATGTTCAATCTTATGCACCCCGAAAGCCAACACCAATGGCTCACCTATACCGTGCTGCTGATCCCGGCCATGGGCGCGTTAAGACTTGCGAAATTCAATATCGACGACTCCCAGACTACATCATTCAAGGGGCTGCCGATCCCCGGCAATGCCATTTTCTGGATAGGCATATACGGCTGGATCGCCCGCTACGGCTATCCAGGCACCGCACCCTTGGTCATCCTGATCATCCTAATCTCCCTGTCAATGGTCTCGCGCATCAACATGTTCTCGCTCAAATTCAAGAACTTTGATCTGAGTGAGAATTTTCGTCGCTACGCCATAATCCTTGCCGCAGTCATATTTGTTATAATATACGGACTCTCAGGTCTCGCGTGGACTATAATACTCTACATACTCATATCCCTTATGGCCCGCCGCAAAAGTGCCGGATAACATTTCGGGTTTCCCTTCATAAGTCAAAATAATCTTCAATCTTTTTTATGGGAACTTTTCTCTTTCTCCTATTGATATTTTTTGTGGTCATCCCGCTCATAAAAAGCATGACCGCCATATACCGCGCCCGCAAGGCCGCGCGGCGATTCTTCGAACAGTTCCGCCAGAGCGCTCCGTCGTCAGGCAACAGCCGCGCGACTCCACCCAACGAGCCCCGCAGACAACGCAAAAAAATCAACCCCGACGACGGCGAGTTCGTTCAGTTCGAGGATCTGCCGGCCGACAACTCAGCCGGACATACCTCGGCCTCGGAGACTGTTATCGAACAACAGGTCGTGGATGTCGAATGGGAGGATCTGAAATGAAAGATATTTATAAATTTCTCGACGGCATAGCAGCCGACAACTCGCGACAGTGGCTCGCCGCCCACGAAAGCGAGTACCGCGACCTGCGCGCCCGTTGGATCGATGATCTCGACCGGCTTATAGCATGTATGAGCGTATGGCAACCCGATTTCGCCCGCCAAAACGGCCGCGACGCCACATATCGCTTCGCCCGCGACACCCGCTTCTCGCCCGATAAATCGCCCTATAAGACTTTTTTCTCGGCTGCCATATCACCGTTCGGCCGCAAGACACTGTATGCCGCCTACTACCTTCAGATCGACGCACGCGATGCCGAGAACGGACTCTATGGCGGCATGTATTGTCTCGATGCCAGGATGCTTTCAAAGATACGCCATGCCATAGTCGACAACTGCGAGGAGTTTGAGGAGATAATCAACTCACCGGATATCAGAAAATTATACCCCGGCTGGCTCGGAGACAAACTCAAGACCGCTCCTAAAGGCTGGCCCAAGGATCACCCCAGCATCGATCTGCTCAGGCTCAAATGCTACGGCAAATTCCATCACTGCAACCGAAGCTATTTCGAAGACGACCGCTGGTATGAGCGTGCAGCCGAAGATTTCCTGGTGCTCAAACCGTTGATCGACTTTCTGAACTATAGCCTCGATGAAGATGTTTAAAATATACATCGTATAATATTTGACGTTTCACTATCAAATTACTATCTTTGCATTCGTAATCGCTGTTAAAAGCGTCATACTTACTTCGAAACATTATTACAACATAACACATTTTCTCTCATGTCTGAAATCAAATGTATAGGCATCCTCACATCTGGAGGAGATGCGCCCGGAATGAATGCTGCAATCCGTGCCGTCACACGCGCCGGCATATTCAACGGTCTCAAAGTCAAAGGTATCTATCGTGGCTACCGCGGCCTTATTTCCGATGAGATTGTCGATTTCAAGACTCAGAATGTGTCAAACATCATCCAGCAGGGAGGCACGATACTCAAGACCGCGCGCTGCAAGGAATTCCTCACTCCCGAGGGGCGCCAGCTCGCATACGATGTCATCAGACGTCATGAAATCGATGCTCTTGTCGTGATAGGCGGCGACGGATCTCTTTCCGGCGCGAGAGTTTTCGCCAACGAATTCAATCTGCCGATCATCGGTCTGCCCGGCACCATCGACAATGACCTCTACGGCACCGACACAACGATAGGCTACGATACCGCCCTCAACACCATAATGGAATGTGTCGACAAAATACGCGATACCGCCACAAGTCACGAGCGGCTTTTCTTCATCGAGGTCATGGGTCGCGACGCAGGATTCCTCGCCCTCAACGGAGCGATAGCCTCAGGCGCCGAGGCCGCGATAATCCCTGAAATATCCACAGAGGTCGACCAGTTGGCCGAACTTATCCAGAACGGTTTCCGCAAGAGCAAGAACTCCTCGATAGTCCTTGTTGCCGAGAGCCCCGTCACAGGTGGCGCGATGGGCCTGGCCGAACGCGTCAAAAACGAATATCCCGGCTACGATGTCCGTGTTTCGATCCTCGGACACCTGCAGCGCGGCGGTAGCCCGACAGCTCACGACCGCATCCTCGCCTCCCGCATGGGCGCAGCCGCCATAGACGCGCTCATGGAAGACCAGCGCAATGTCATGATAGGCATCAAGAACGACGAAATCGTCTATGTTCCATTCTCCAAGGCGATCAAAAACGACAAGCCTATCAACCGTGAACTCCTCAGCACACTACGTCGCCTCTCTATCTGATGCGGGTGCTTCTAAGAGTGTGCGTCGTGATTCTGGCACTATCTTCAGCCGTGCTGCTGCTTAATCTCTTCGATGCCGTCTCATTCCCTACTCCGCTCTACCGCGCCTTCGGTGTGACCTGCCTTGTCAGCCTTTTTCTGACGGTCTACACACGCGTATGGCTGATACGTCACCGCCGCAAATATCGATATAACAAACGTCTGTAATATGTCTCTCTTCGCATCTGTCTTCTGGCTCGTCGCAAGCCTCGCGCTAATACTGACGGGAGCCAACATTCTGACCGACGGAGCCTCGGCTATCGCCAAACGGATAGGCATCAGCGATCTGATCATCGGTCTGACTGTTGTCGCGTTCGGCACTTCCACACCCGAACTCGTCATCAGCATCGTTGCCGCCGCCGACGGAAATTCATCGATAGCCGTCGGCAACATAGTCGGCAGCAATATACTCAACATACTCCTTATCATTGGCCTTACGGCGCTAATAAAGCCGATCAAGATAAAGAAGAGCATCATGACCAACGAAATACCGATGGTAATACTATCGTCGGCCATTCTGCTCATTCTCGGCTACAGCGCAGATCTTGACCGGCTCGCCACAGCCACCATAACCCGTGTCGACGGCCTCTTCCTGCTGATATTCTTTCTTTTATTCATGCGCTACACCTTTGCAAGCGCGAGTCATAGGCCCGCCACACCTGAACATGATCCCGCAGAGGCCGACGGTCAGCGCCTCAGTCATATTTCAGTCCTGAAATCGGTCGTTTTCGTGGTCGCCGGACTCGCGGCACTCATTTGGGGCGGCGATAAGTTCGTCGACGGAGCATCTGCGCTTGCACGTCATATCGGTATCAGCGAGGCCATGATCAGTCTTACCATCGTGGCTATCGGCACCTCATTGCCCGAACTTGCCGCCTCTGTTGTGGCCGCGATGAAAAACCGTCCCGGTCTCGCAATCGGCAACGTCATAGGCAGCAATATCTTCAACATCCTTCTCGTTCTTGGTTCGGCGGCTACTGTCGCCCCACTGCCTTTTGACGGAGTGACTCTCGCCGATCTCTGGACTCTCGTCGGCGCAAGCATGCTGTTTCTCGTCTGTGGATGGGTTTTCGACCGACGCACCATCACGCGTCCGGAAGGCGCGTTGATGTTGGTCTGCTACGGCGGCTATATGGTTTGGCTCATCTGTCACTGATGTTCGCCGGTCAGACGTCTCACCTTATTTACATACAAAGCCCTGACCGCCGCGTTCTCAGCGAGACCGCGCATCACTGTCTCCGTCTCATAGCCCTCGGCTGACAATTCTCCGGCAAAATCCACGGCAATATCGCCTTTAGTGTGATTCCCGCATACAAGCAACAGCGGCACAAGCTTGACACGCCTGACATTCTTGTTTCGTCTTAGCTCCCCGACAGTACAGCGTGCACTCGGATAGCCTTCGATCGTGCTGACGTGGTAATTATCATGTCCCTTGGCCGCAAGCATATAGTCGAGCATACAATAGGTCGCTGTGCTCGGTAGCATATTGCCGTGACCGGCATATACAACCGCCTCGCCTTTGCCACAAGGCTCTTCGGCGAGTATGGACACAAGAGCCTCACAGTCGCAGGGGCTGTAGCACAGCGGCTCACCACATTTTATTTTACTGAAAAACGCTCCCGTCCGCTCACAAGCCAGCCGCACTTCTGCAGTCTCGGCTCCGTCTATCAACGTCGTACTCTGCACATACACCGTGTCATATCCATCGGCTCTAAGTCTCAGCAACGCATCTGTCGGACTGTCTATGTGAAGATTACGAGCCGCCATACTACGGCGTACGACCGGCGAGATATATGCCTCCCTGACCTCATAACCGTCCATCGCTACGGCTATATCTGAGGTTATCAAGTCTATGGTCCTGGACCGCGTATCGTCATTCGAACTTCCATAATGGCACACAAGCACGGCCTTTTTTGCTTCTGCGGTCTGACCACATGACACTATAGCCATCAATATGGCTGTATTTACTAAAATCGTTTTAGAGCTTGTTTAAAAACGATTGTTAACAGAAGTGAGTTTTCGGAGAGTAA
>CAJUMI010000049.1 GCA_910587545.1 uncultured Muribaculaceae bacterium
AATGGAATCAGTCCTAATTTTTTGAGACCTCAAAAAGTTTTATCGGACAGCAATACTTTTTTTATTCAATATTTGACATAAACCGGATAAATGATCTATCTTTGTGTCAATTATTAATATCAACACCGGTTTTGCCATGAAAAAACTTGTAATTTTGATTTTCGGACTGTTGTTTGCAGCGGGATACCTCGTTTCTCGCGCTCAGTCATCCCAATCTTCTGATGAGACCGCCGATGTCGACTCCACCGTCTCGGTCATAGGATGGTTCTCAAAGTGCGACACCCTCGAATATTGGATCCTTCAGGGTGAGTGGAAAATAGACGGCGCCGACACCTTAAAAACTACCGGTATTGCCACAAAAGTCCGCATCGTAGTTACAGACTCTACCTCCGAAGGGTATAAGATGGATTATACTTTTCTTGAAATAGAGGGAGACACAATTGAAAACTCTCCGTTAAATAATATCCAGAACCGTATCACCGAAAAACTCGGGCGGAAGATTATCGGTCACACCGTACATTTCGAGACGGATGAATTGGGCGAGATAACCCGTATCACAAATCTCGATAAAATAAAAAAACAGGTGAAATCACTCTTCAATTCCGCTATGTCTGAACTTGCATCCATACCTGAAATAAAAGAGGTCAAAAAGTATGGTATCGACATCACAAAACTTGCCGATAAAATAGACTCAGACCAACTTGTTGAAGGCTACCTCGAAGAACTGAAACTAATGTTTCTGCATCATGGCTCGCGGTTTTACTTAGGCAAAAGATGTGTCCATGAGGATGCTACGGAGACAAAATATGAGAATGACGTATGCACGACCGTAGGATTCGACTCCGAGGACGGCTCCTACTTCATTGCCACCGATGTTGAGAATATTATACCGCCGTCAGCATTGAAAGCCGTTCTCGGAGAAGTTGTGGGCACTATGATGAGTGACGATCTGGCTGAAGCCGTAAAAAATGAAATGGATTCTCAGATCAAACTCATAGGCATAGTGGGTTCATATCTTCGCAATGAATATCTTGGCGATGGTTGGCCTTATTCGATTTTGAAACAAGAATCATCAACGATCAACGGCCAAGGCAAATTAAGACAGACATATATGTACCTGGCTTACTACTCCGTCCGCAATTAATCCTTGCGACATACCAGTCGGGCGAGGCCGAACAGATAGCGGCGGAAGCCCGGGCCGGAAGCCAGAATTCTGTCAAACCAACCCAGATAGGGCGAAAGCATCCTGACAACTAATCCGACATATATCATGGCAAAGAGAGTGCCTGCGCCGATGACATTCCACAGCCATCCACCGAAAAAAAGATAGCTGAACGCTATCGCAAGCACCACGAGAGTCGTGTCAACCCATATTTTGATTTTAGCGAAAGGCCGGCCCGACACCTGGCTTATGGCTATTGATATGCCTTCGCCTGGCATCGTCACTGACCCGCACCTCACTTCGAAGGCTATGCCGATACCCATTATCGTGCAACCTGCAAACTGGACGAGCGCCTGCGCGGGCAGTGTCACGCATTCGAGCCCGTCAGTCAGATACATGTTGAGGTCGATCAGCTGACCGAAAACAGCCCCTATCACAAGTTGGAACAGCTGCACAGGCTCGAATCTGCGGCGCAGGACCGCTATCTGACACAGTACAAGCACAAAATTCATTATGATGGTATAGTCTCCGATCGACAGATCGGGAACCATACCCTTTTCGCCGGCAAGCGAAAACACAAACGGCAGAGAGGATATCACACTGCTGCCGAGACACGACCTCACACAAAAAGCCACTCCCAATGTCATCAGGTATAATGAGATCAGGAGCAGTAAGTGTTGCCGGATAAAATATATTGTCTTTCCCTTCAGATCTACTTTATTATCCAATGCTTTTGAATTTAGATTATACCTGTCAGTTCGTTGATGTCTTTCACTCCCTGACGCTCGCAGTATTCGGTGATCTCGTCGATGATCTTCATCGTCACCGACGGATCGATGAAATTGGCGGTTCCGACTTCGATAGCACGCGCGCCGGCCATGATGAACTCGAGGGCATCACGACCGTTCATGATACCGCCGAGGCCGATCACCGGGATCGACACTGCTTTTGCCACCTGCCAGACCATGCGCACGGCTATCGGCCTGACAGCCGCGCCCGACAGTCCGCCTGTAACAGTCGACAGATAAGGCCTGCGGCGTTCTACGTCTACCGCCATGCCGAGCAGGGTATTGATAAGCGAGACGCTGTCGGCTCCGGCATCCTCGACCGCACGGGCGATGTCGGCGATAGACGTGACATTGGGCGAAAGCTTCACTATCATGTGACGCGCCCATGCCTTTCTGACGGCCGATGTCACCTCTGCCGCTCCATCGCAGGTCGTACCGTAGGCCATGCCGCCCTGCTTCACATTTGGACAGGAAATATTGATCTCGACAGCATTGATCTTGTCAAGCTCACTGAGCTTTTCACACACCGCTACATAATCCTTGATACACTTGCCCGACACATTCACTATTATCTCAGAGTCATAGCGGCGTATGCGCGGATAGATGTGTTCGATGAAATAGTCGACCCCTTTGTTCTGTAGGCCGACAGCGTTTAACATACCCGACGGCGTCTCCGCCATACGCGGATAGTCGTTGCCTTCGCGAGGCTCGAGAGTCGTTCCTTTGACTATGAAACCGCCCAAGCGGTTGAGATCTACAAAGTCGGCATATTCTTCGCCATAACCGAATGTTCCCGACGCGGTCAGCACCGGATTTTTCAGTTTCAGATCTCCAAGTTCAACCGATAGATTTACCATGGCAATTCTTTTGTATTAAACACCGGTCCGTCGGTGCAGACACACACATTATGGCCGTCGGCCTTCTTTTCCACACAGCACAGGCAAGCCCCCAGACCGCAGGCCATGCGGTTTTCGAGCGACACCTCGCAGTCGGTTTTCTTTTCTTTTGCGACCGCGGCCACAGCCTTCATCATAGGCATAGGCCCGCAGCAGTATATTCTGTCATAATGGCCGTCAAAGGCGCTGTTGCCGGTGATAAGACCCTTTTCGCCCGCTGTGCCGTCCTCGGTCGAGCAATACACCCTGCCGATTCTCTCGAATTCATCAAGCATCAGTAGATCATTGGCCGACCGTGCGCCGAGCAGAAATTCAGGCTCGCATCCGGCCTGACGCAGCACATGACCAAGATAGAGCAGGGGAGCCACACCGACGCCGCCGCCCACGAGCAACAGCCTGTCGGTTGCTTTCACATCAGTTCCGAACCCCCGGCCGAGCGGCAGGATGACATTTATTACCTGCCCGACAACAGCAGCCGTCAGATTACGTGTGCCATCTCCGGCCTTGCGGACCAGAAGCCACAAGGAGTTTGATTTATCGTCAACGAAATTGACCGAAATCGGACGACGCAGATAGGTCGTCTTGGAGTCTGCGACCTCAACCTGCACAAACTGGCCGGCTTTGATCGGCGGCAACTTGGACCCGTCGGTGGGTACAAGTTTCAGCAACCCGTACGATGATCCGAGAGCAGTGTTCCCGGTCACAGTCATATCGAGCATGTATTTTTTATTTTCCATATTAAAGATTGGTTATCTTAAAAATTGAGACGAACAGAAAAGTCAGAGCAAATAGCAGCATGATGCCGGCGGTCGCGCCCAACAGTCTGTTGAGTTTCGCTCCGTCGTTACGGACAAGACGCACATACAGGCAGATCTGCAGATACAGGAAAAAGCCGACGATGCCTATGATCTTAGCGTCGCTTGCCGCGTTCCAGACCTCAGCCATCATTACTATGGCCACAAGTCCGTTGACAAGATAGATGACCGACATGGCTTTTCGGCCCCATTTCACGCACAGAGTTATCTTGCCTACCTCGCGGTCGTCATTAACGTCGCGGTAATTATTTACAATAAGCACATTAGCGCCTAACAGGCCCATCGAAAGAGAAGCGATGGCGACATCTGTGCTCCACCTGCCGCACATAAGATAATAAGTCATGTTGACGGGTATGATGCCGAAGAACATTATCACGGCCGCTTCCCCGAGTCCGTGACGGGAAAGCGGGTAGGGCCCAGCGCTGTAGGCGAGCACTCCGATAGCGATCATCAGACCTAAAGCGATCAGCCAATAGCCGCCCCAATATATCAGTGAGCATCCGACAGCACATGCGAGAGCAAGCACTCCAAAAGTCGCGTTCCTCATCGCACGCGCGCTGAGATCGCCCTCTGTCACACCCCGCCTCGGACCGACTCTGCCGGCCTTGTCAAGACCTGCCTTGAAGTCATAGTACTCGTTAGCGAAATTCGATGATATCTGCGCAAGCACCGCAAACAGCAGGCACAGCCAGCCGGGAAGCCACTGAGCCGATCCGTCGAGGTGTGCGAACGCGAACGCGCAGAATACCCCGGCCACCGACACCGGAAGGGTACGTAGCCTCATCGCCTCTATCCATGCTTTGACAGCCTTCATGTTAACCGTCAGCAAAATCCCGCAAGAAACGCAAATTCATCGGCCACACGCCTAAGCTCGCAGACAAGACGACGCAACGACTCCTCGCTCGCCTTTACATCGCAAATCCGGTTGTCTACAAAAAGACTCAGTCCGACATCCTGCTTTAGCGGGCATTCGTTTTCACGCGCAACCGCACATTCGTTCAGACGTGCGGCCAACGCTCCGAAATCCTCTTTTGAGGCCGGCAGTTCGCCATCCTCTATAGAATCGTCGGTCGCGAAGCGATAATATATTCTGTCAGGAGTAAGCGCTATGTCTGCGCGCGCGACATCGGCCACACGCATCATGACCGTAAGACGGCGACACTCTTTTCGATCGTTCATTTGCGGGGAAGCACGTTGACTTTCAGTTTCTCGTAAGCGCGCTCGGCTTTGTCGCGGGCGGCCTCTACGCTTTCGTCCGTAGCAAGGATCACGGCCATACGGCGATGACCCTTGATCTCTGGCTTGCCGAAAATTCGCATCTGCACGCCGGGCTCTGAAAGCACATTTTCAAGATTGTCAAATTCGATCTGGTCTGTATCGCCTTCGACAACGACCGCACGCGACGCCGAAGGTCCGTAGAAACGTATGGCCGGGATCGGCAAGCCGAGCAATGCACGGGCGTGAAGGGCAAATTCGCTCATATCCTGAGAGATCATCGTCACCATGCCTGTGTCGTGTGGACGGGGCGACACCTCGCTGAAGATCACTTCATCATCCTTGACAAACAGCTCGACGCCGAATATACCATAGCCGCCGAGGGCGTCAGTTACCTTTTTTGCTATGGACTGAGCGCTTTCAAGCGCTTTGGAACTCATCGGCTGGGGCTGCCATGAATAGCGGTAGTCACCATCGATCTGAATATGACCGATAGGCTCGCAGAACACAGTTCCGGCCAGATTGCGGACAGTCAGAAGAGTGATTTCATAATCAAAATCCACAAAACCTTCGACGATCACGCGTCCGGCTCCTGCGCGACCGCCTTCCTGAGCGATCGTCCAGCTATGTTCGATGTCCTCGGTTTTCTTAATGACCGACTGACCGTGACCCGAAGAACTCATGATCGGTTTAACGACACAAGGTATGCCGATTTCCTCGACCGCCTGTCTGAACTCATCGTAAGTAGATGCGAAACGGTAGTTGGAAGTTTTCACCCCAAGCTCTTCAGCCGCAAGACGACGTATGCCTTCGCGGTTCATTGTCAGCCATGCTGCGCGGGCGGTCGGTGTAACATTATAGCCTTCCTTCTCGAGTTCGAGCAATGTAGTAGTTGCGATAGCTTCTATTTCGGGAATAATATGATCGGGTTTCTCGAGCTCGATCACGCGGCGAAGTTCCTCGCCGTCAAGCATGTTGAATACATACGACCTATGGGCGGCCTGCATCGCCGGAGCATTCGGATATTTATCACATGCGACGACTTCCACGCCATAACGCTGAAGCTCCATCGCTACTTCTTTTCCTAACTCACCGCTGCCGAGCAGCAGGGCTTTGCGACCGACCGGGGTCATTACTGATCCAATTTTTGCCATAATAATTTTTAAGTGAAAGATAATGCTTTGCAAAATTACAAAAAATAATTGTAGCAATAACCCTCACCGACCACAATATTGGATCTGCAATCGCGGGGAGAAACCTTAGGTGAGCAGTTTGCCGACGACTACCGCATTGTTGCGCATGCTGTCGTGTGACGAGTAAAGCAATGTCACGGTTCCATGCTCATCGACTGTTTTCTTCAGAGCCGGGAATGCGGGATTGTTTTTCAGCTCCTCGGCATACCTTTTCTCGAACTCGGGCCATCGACCGTCTGGATCGGCGTGAAACCACTCTCGCAACTCCGTGCTCGGAGCGATGTCCTTGTCCCACATATCATAGGTGAATGTCTCGTGAGAAAGTCCACGCGGCCAAAGGCGATCGACATAGATGCGGAAACCGTCGTCCGGACCGGCCTTGTCGTATGCTCTTTTCAAAAATAATTTAGTCATATTAATCCTATCGGGTTACATGTCATTTGTAATAACGTTTCCGTCCTGAAAAGGTTGTTTCTTTCGGGTTAAAATCGCACAAATGTCCCATTGTAACAATTATGTAACAAATATATTGCCTTTATAATATTTTGTTAATTAATAAATTACACCGGATATTATACAAATATCCATACATTTGCAATTGTTAACATTAAAATTTTTTGAATAATTTTCCACGTCGTAATTTTGGGGCGTGAACATGAAGCATCAACGACTTTAGACTGTAAAAAACAATAAAAATTACTACAATGGGATCTGACAAATTTCAATCAAAACTTATGGATTTGCAAAGCAATATGCTCAACTTTGCCTATATGCTCACATCAAATCGTGACGATGCCTATGATCTTCTCCAGGACACAACCCTCAAAGCGCTCGACAACGAGGAGAAGTTTGCCGAAAACACTAATTTCAAGGGCTGGGTCTTCACCATCATGCGCAACATTTTCTTAAACAATTACCGCCGTGTCGGCCGTGCCAAAGCTTTTGTTGATACAACCGACAATCTCTATCATCTCAACCTCGCTCATGACTCAGGTGTTGAATCTCCCGAAGGCACGTTCAGCGTGGCAGAGATTTCAGATGCCATCAATGAATTCGAGGATGACTTCCGCATTCCCTTCTCAATGCACGTCGCAGGATACAAATACGACGAGATCTCCGAACACATGAACTTGCCGCTCGGCACCGTCAAGAGCCGCATCTTCACAGCCCGCAAAAGACTGCAAACGCGCTTTGCCGACTACCGATGACAAGTCATCCTAAGATCCTCGCTAAACACACATATTTATCTATCGGACTAAAGCCAACGCCGATTTATTGAATTGATTCTAAAGATAGCGCCCGCGTTACTCGAAATGGTAACGCGGGCGCAAGTTGTTCGGAGCCTACCGGGCTATATGGCTCACCGGGCGAGGATCAGAGCGCTCGTTGGAGCAACCGAGATCTTGCCTCCTCGTGATGATCCGAGGCCGTCGGCGTCAATGCGTCCGTCCTCGGCTATGACAGTCCAGTTTCTTTTGGCCACCTTCACTTCCATGGCCTTGGGATTGCCGTTGAACACGACCTTGATTTCTTTCCAGACATCGCCGTTCGCATGATCTCGCAGTGTATATGAAATGACATTCTCATCAGTCTTTTCGTCAAACACCAGATGGCGCGCGATCTGATCGGCGGTTGTCATTCGGAACGCAGGATGTTCCTTGCGCAGTTTTATGAGCTGACGGTAGTATTCAAACTGTTCAGAGTTCTTGTGCTTCAGGTTCCAGTCGATCGCATTGATCGAATCAGGCGATTTATATGAGTTGTGGACTCCTTTCTTGTCGCGGAACACTTCTTCGCCGGCAAACATGAACGGGGTGCCCTGCGAGGTGAACACTATCGTCTGGGCGAGACGCGCCGCACGCTGGCGTTCGGTCTCCGACGCCTCTGGCATTGATTTTGCCAGCTTGTCGGTGAGTGTGAGATCGTCGTGACACGACACATAATTGATTATCTGCGTCGGAGCTGAAGCATAGGCAAACTTAGAGTTGTTGCCCTTGGAATAGTCTACCTGAGGATGGGCGGTCGAAGCCACAATGCCGATCTTGACAGTCTCCTCGTTGCCGGGTTTACCGGTCGCGAAGCCTCTGTCGGCAGCATTGCTGTAATGACCCTTGACAGCATCGCGGATATCATCGGAGAACACGGCTATGCCCTCCATCTTGGCTACATTTTCTTTCAGGGCGCGGCGTTCGGCGGGCAGAGGGGAGTCTCCGGCGGTCCAGCCTTCGCCATATACGAAGATCGACGGATTGATCTTCTTGAGTTCGGCGGCGACACGATCCATCGTCTCGGTGTCATGGATAGCCATAAGATCGAAACGGAAACCGTCGACATGGTATTCGTTGGCCCAGTATTTCACCGAGTTGACGATGAAGTCCGACATCTGCTTGCGCTCCGACGCGGTTTCGTTGCCGCATCCCGATGCGTCGCTGTATGATCCGTCGGAACGGTGGCGGTAATAATAGCCGGGAGCAGTCAGAGAGAAATTGCTACCGTCGTTGTCGGCTGTGTGATTGTAGACAACATCCATGACCACACCTATACCAGCATCGTGGAGCGCCTTGATCATCTCTTTCATCTCACGCACTCTGACGACCGGATCCGCCGGATTGGTCGAATACGAGCCTTCGGGCACATTATAATTGTAAGGGTCGTAGCCCCAGTTGTATTGGTTTGAGGGCAGGTTGGCTTCGTCGACAGAGTTGTAATCATACGACGGAAGTATATGCACGTGAGTCACGCCGAGCTCCTTCAGATGGTCAATACCTGTGCTTTCTCCGGTCTGATTGTGTGTGCCGGCCTCTGTCAGGGCCAGAAATTTGCCTTTGTTGACTATTCCTGACGACGGATCGACACTGAAATCCCTGTGATGCATCTCATAAAGCACGACGTCGGTGATATTGTCGACCACAGGACCGCGGTCATCGCTCCACCCGGCCGGATCGGTGGTGTCGAAGTCGATTATGGCCGCGCGGTGGCCGTTGGTACCGACGGCCTTGGCCCACACGCCTGGAGTCTCGTCGAGCCATCGCCCGTTATGCTTGATGCTGAATGTGTAGAATTTGCCATAGTAGTTGCCCGCCAGCGAAGCAGTCCACGTACCGTTTTCCGATGCTTTCATATCGACGGTCTCTATGGCCTTGCTGTTGCGGTCGGTCGGATATATCATCAGTCTCACAGCTTCGGCCTTGGGTGACCAGAGCCGGAAATTGGCTTGTCGGGGGGTCGCGTCAAGTTCGAGATCCTGACCTGAATAGACCGGCCAGCTCAGATATTGGTCGTCATTTGCGGTTTCGACGGCTGAAAGCGCCCATGGTGTTAAGAAGGAGCCAAGACACATGGCTGTAAATGCTTTTGCGCAGTTTGTGTTCATTAATACTTTTGGTTAAGGTTTGAAATCTACGTCATTGTGTTGTGATGCCGATCGGGATGCAGGCCTGTAACCACGGTTACAATGATTTCAATCTTTTCAGTTATGTATAATCTCTATCTTTAAAATCAAAAATGCAAGCGAATGGAGTGATATGTGGCATGCCGTCATCTGATGATCACCCGTTTGGCTGTCTTGTCGACTTTCACGATGTAGTAACCTCGCGACAAATCTATCACAGTCTTGCCGTTGGTGACACGCTCGGTCCTGACGATGCTGCCGGTCAGAGCATAGATCGTCACCGTGTGCTCGTCATCATCGCTGATCTCCACTTCGACCTGATTGCCGACGACGTTGACCGTGGGAGCCGGAGTCATCTCGACTCCGTCATTCGTCGTGTCGGCAAAAGCCGCAAACGGAGACAGAGCCAATACAAAAGCCACTGCCAACGCTGCTGATATGTTTCTGCTTCTTTTCATTCTTATTTACAAAAGTAGGAGTTTCGGACTGATTATACAATAAGGTCATATATAATATTGTGATAAAAATGTTAAAATTCTATTTTACCGCAATTTTGACAATTGCCCGTTTTTGACGCGTAAACGTCAGAAATGCAATTTATCACAGCGGATATAATCATTGTTAAACAGTGTAAAACGGAGCAACCATGCAATTTTGCTAAAAATACAGCCGCAGCGAGCGGTAACTTTGCATCAAATTCTTCAACCAAACAACTTACAACAATGAACAACAGACTTCTCCCGGCCATCGACATGGCAAAAGACACAACCCGGTCGACATTTCTCTACAGGAATATCTGGAAAGAACACACCACACTGCTGATCCACGGCAGCCGCGAAGCCGACAAGACAGCCGTCGCGCTCGACATAGCGCTCTCGCTGCCGCCGCGGAACACAAAGGTAATCTATGTAGATACTCAGCGCATCCTCGACGATCACCGGGACAAACTTTCCCTGGCCGAAAACATGCTGATACTCCGTCCCTCATATCAGTCGCCCGATGATCGGACAGACTACGCCGACCTTGTGATCTCTTCAATCGAAGAGGCCGTCGCAGAGACTGACGTAAGGGTGTTCGTCGTGGATTCGGTCTCCCGTATAGCGGCTCTTTCGTTCGGACGCAATGCGTCGGCGGCCTACGTGATGAAACGCCTTGTCGCCATTCAGGTTCGATGCGGCATATCGTTGATCGTTCTGTCTCACGATTCGACCAGAGCCGTCGACCGTTCGCTCGCCAATCTTGCCGACAGCATGATTGAGGTCGGCACCGAGCCATCGGAAAACACTCCGCAGGCCGACACCGCCGTGCCGCTCCCCGAAAAGAAGACCGAAGAACCTCAGTATGCCATCATCGATCCCGACAAGCCATACGTCGAATTTGCAAGCTGGTCACAGCTGACACCTTTGCAAAGGTATTCGCTGGAGCGCGGCCGGCAGGAACAGCAGGAACAGCAGAAACGCCCGCAACAATAGGATATTCCGATCAACGCCAAACTCTATGCCGAAGAGTGGATCCGTGGTGTTGATTCGTGGAGCAGACACTGCCACCATGGATTCGTGAAATTCTATCAAAAATATCCGTAACAGTTTGCGCAATTTGCTGATGCAGGCTCGATTTACTCTTCTATTCTCTGATTTTTGGCAATCCGCTTTGCAGGACGGATTAAATTCTTTAATTTTGTCCTTGTAATGAGCTACGACAAAAATATCAGGCAGTGTCCGCGCGATATCTTCTCTGACTATCTCGCCAGGCATCATAAACGCCGCACACCCGAGCGTTTCGCGATACTCGACAGTGCGATGAGCACTCCCGATCATTTCACGATCGACTGTTTCCACGACAGACTTGAGGAGCAGGGGTTCCATGTGTCTGTCGCCACTATCTACAGCACGCTCGAACTGCTCGTCGACTGCGGTCTGGTGCGTCGTCACCGTTTCGGGTCCGACAGCGCGCGATATGAGCGCACGGCCGGGTCGGCCAACCATCATCACCTCGTATGCTCTCGATGCGGAAAAGTCAAGGAAGTCAGAGACGCGTCGCTCAGCGACGCCATATCGTCGATCCGCTATCCCGGCTTTGCCGCAAGCTATTTCTCGCTCAACATCTACGGCCTCTGCCGTTCGTGTCAGAAGCGGGAACGCAAAAACGCGGCGACGGACCGCAAATCACCCAAGAATACCCAACAATAATAAAACACCATACGAAATCGAAAAAAATGAAAGTCGATGTACTATTAGGCCTCCAATGGGGCGACGAAGGCAAAGGTAAGGTTGTCGATGTGCTCACACCGCGTTATGATATTGTAGCCCGTTTTCAGGGCGGACCGAATGCCGGTCACACCCTCGAGTTCGAAGGCAAGAAATATGTGTTGCGGTCAATTCCTTCCGGCATATTCCAGAGCGGGCAGACCAATATTATCGGCAGCGGTGTCGTGCTCGATCCGGTTCTTTTCGCCGATGAGGCCAAAGCACTCGAGGAATCAGGCAACAGACTGACCGGCGTACTCAAAATATCAAAGAAAGCTCATCTCATACTTCCGACTCACCGTCTGCTCGACGCCGCCAACGAAAAAGCCAAAGGCAAAGGCAAGATCGGCACCACAGGCAAAGGCATCGGCCCGACTTACACCGACAAGATCTCACGCAACGGCGTGAGGGTAGGTGACATTCTTCTAAACGACTTCAAGCAAAGATATGAGGCCGCCCGCAACCGCCATCTCGAACAGCTCGTCGCTCTCGGCTCACCCGCCGACACAGCCGCGCTAGCCGAAGCCGAGAGCAAGTGGATGGAAGCGCTCGACTATATGCGCCGTTTCGACTTGATCGACAGCGAACATTTCATCAACAAGGCTCTCGCCGACGGAAAGAGTGTGCTCTGTGAAGGCGCCCAGGGAACGATGCTTGACGTCGATTTCGGCTCCTATCCGTTTGTCACCTCGAGCAACACCGTCTGCGCCGGTGCTTGCACCGGACTCGGCATCGCTCCGCGTAGCATCGGCGAGGTATTCGGCATATTCAAGGCCTACTGTACCCGCGTCGGCAGCGGTCCGTTCCCGACCGAACTGTTCGACGAAACAGGCAAGCGCATCCGCGATCTCGGTCATGAATACGGCGCCGTCACAGGTCGCGAGCGCCGATGCGGCTGGGTCGACCTCGTCGCTCTGCGATATGCGATCATGATCAACGGTGTGACTCAGCTCATAATGATGAAGAGCGACGTGCTCGACGGTTTCGACGAGATCAAAGCATGCACGGCCTATGAGATCGACGGACGGACCACACGCGACTTTCCGTACTCTATCGAGGACGGCAAACTCACTCCGGTCTACACGACGTTGCCTGGCTGGAAGACCGACATGACCGGAATGAAGAGCGAGAACGAATTTCCCGCCGAGTTCAAGCAGTATATCGAATTCCTCGAACGCGAACTGGCCACCCCGATCTCTATCGTATCAATCGGCCCGGATCGTACCCAGACAATCGAACGACATAAATAATATCCTTAAAATACCATGGCTAAAGTAAAACCGTTCAAAGGACTGCGTCCGCCGCGCGAGTATGTCACCGAAGTGGCCTCGCGCCCCTATGATGTGCTCAACAGCGCCGAAGCCAGAGATGAAGCCGAAGGCAACCCCAAGTCGCTTTATCATATCATCAAACCCGAGATCGACTTCGCGCCCGAAACTGACGAACACGCCCCCGAAGTCTACGACAAGGCCGTAGAAAATTTCGAGGCCTTCCAGCGCCGGGGATGGCTCGTGCAGGACGAGAGAGAGCACTATTATATATATGCCCAGACCATGAACGGCCGCACTCAGTATGGCATCGTGGTCGCTGCCAGCGTCGACGACTACATGCAGGGGCGCATCAAGAAACACGAACTGACCCGCCGTGACAAAGAAGAGGACCGCATGAAACATGTGCGCGTCAACAACGCCAATGTAGAGCCGGTGTTTTTCGCGTTCCCCGACAATGAGGTGCTCGAAGATATCATCCGAAAGGCCACAGACTGCGAGCCTGAATATGACTTTGTCTCGGCCGACGGTTTCGGCCATCATTTCTGGGTGATAAGCGATGATGAGACCATAGAACTTATCACATCGGAGTTTGACCGTATACCGTCGCTGTACATTGCCGACGGCCATCACCGCACAGCCGCTGCCGCCCTTGTCGGCAACGAGAAAGCACGACAGAACCCCTGCCACAGAGGCGACGAGGAATACAACTATTTTCTCGCGGTGGCTTTTCCGGCATCTCACCTCAGCATCATCGACTACAACCGTGTGGTCAAAGACCTCAACGGCCTCTCGCCCGCCGAATTTCTTGAGAAGCTCGATCATGATTTCGAAGTCATCGACAAAGGCACGGAGCCTTACCGTCCCGAGAGTCTGCACAACTTCTCACTGTATCTCGAAGGCCGCTGGTATTCGCTCACCGCGCGTAAAGGCACTTATGACGACAGCGATCCGATCGGTGTGCTCGACGTGACGATATCGTCAGACCTCATCCTGCGCGACATACTAGGCATCACTGATCTCCGCTCCGACAAGCGCATCGACTTCGTCGGAGGGATCCGCGGCCTGAATGAACTCAGCCGTCGCGTCGATTCCGGCGAGATGGCCGTGGCGCTTGCCCTCTATCCGGTCTCCATGCAACAGCTCATCAACATCGCCGACACAGGCAACATCATGCCCCCGAAGACCACATGGTTTGAGCCGAAACTCCGTTCGGGACTTATAATTCATAAGTTGTCATAAGATATTATACTTTTTAACGTTTTTCAAGACTTAAACTTGTAAAAAATACATATCTTTGCCTGGTCAAGAAAACCAAAAATTCATCTATACCTGTAATCAGGCACATAAAAACATTTCAATCATGGATATTAACAATATCATGGCCAACCTGGAAGCCAAGCATCCGGGTGAAAAAGAATACCTTCAGGCAGTGAAGGAAGTTCTGCTCTCAGTTCAAGACGTTTATAATCAGCATCCTGAATTCGAGCGTAACAAGATCATCGAACGCATGGTCGAGCCTGACCGCATCGTCACATTTCGCGTGACCTGGATCGACGACAAAGGCGAGGTTCAGAACAATATCGGCTACCGTGTGCAGTTCAACAACGCCATCGGCCCGTACAAAGGCGGTATCCGTTTCCACGCATCTGTCAACCTCTCGATCCTTAAATTCCTCGGTTTCGAGCAGACATTCAAAAACGCTCTTACCACGCTCCCCATGGGCGGCGCGAAAGGCGGCAGCGACTTCTCGCCCCGAGGCAAGAGCGACCGCGAGATCATGCGTTTCTGCCAGGCTTTCATGCTCGGTCTCTGGAAGAATCTCGGTCCCGACCGTGACGTGCCCGCAGGTGATATCGGCGTAGGCGGCCGCGAAGTCGGATACATGTATGGCATGTACAAGCGTCTTGTCAATCAGCACGACGGCACATTCACAGGCAAAGGTCTGTCGTTCGGCGGCAGCCGTATCCGTCCCGAGGCGACAGGCTTCGGAGCGCTCTACTTCGTTCAGAGTGTGCTTCACACCAAGGGAGAGGACATCAAGGGCAAGACTATCGCCATCTCGGGCTTCGGCAACGTGGCGTGGGGAGCTGCTCTCAAGGCGACAGAACTCGGCGCTAAGGTTGTGACCATCTCCGGCCCCGACGGCTACATATATGATCCCGAAGGTCTCAACTCCGAGAAAATCGATTATATGCTCGAACTCCGCGCATCGGGCAACGACATCGTCGCTCCTTATGCCGACAAGTTCAAAGGCAGCACCTTCTTCCCTGGCCACAAACCTTGGGAACAGAAAGTCGACATCGCATTGCCCTGCGCAACTCAGAACGAACTCAACGGCGATGACGCCCGTCAGCTCGTAGCCAACGGCGTGAAACTCGTAGCCGAGGTTTCCAACATGGGCTGCACCCCCGAAGCCATCGACACCTTCATCGAAAGCCGCATCACCTACGCCCCCGGCAAGGCTGTCAACGCAGGCGGTGTAGCGACCTCTGGCCTCGAGATGAGCCAGAATGCCATGCATCTCCAGTGGAGCGCCGAAGAAGTAGACGAAAAACTTCACACTATCATGCGCGACATCCACACCCAGTGTGTCACCTACGGCACTGAACCCGACGGCTACATCAACTACATGAAAGGCGCCAACATCGCCGGCTTCATGAAAGTTGCCGACGCCATGATGGGCGAAGGCGTCTGCTGATAGCCGTTTTCGATCAAGAATTATCAATTGTGCAAGAACCTTGAATTCATGTCAGGGTTCTTGCTTTTTTGATGTCTATGGGATTATCGCGTTGTCATAAAATCAGTCTTCCGCTTTTCTGGCTGGTGCTTACGGCCTTGTATTGCGGCGTCTACACCGTGGCTGAGTTTGCGGTGACGCCGGTCAACGGCCTGCGCTCGTTTGCAGTTTGCGCGGCTCAGTGGCTTACTGTTACTGTGCTTGCCTCTGCCGTATTGCAGATCATAAGTCTCAGCAGATGGGTCTTTACCGTGCTGTTCACACCGCTCTGCCTCGTCAGCACAGCGTCAGTCTATTATTTCGTCACCATCGGCTCTGGACTTAGCGCTACAGCCATCGAGATTGCGGCAGTCAATGACGCGGCCATGTGGATGACCATCATCACACCTACACTCCTATGGCTGCTCGCGGCAACTGGATTCGTCGCTGCGGGACTGACATTCGTGCGCTGGCGCTATGTCACCCCCCCGGGACACAAGTTGACGGTCGCGCTGTGTGCCGCCGACATTGTCGTGATGATGATACCGCTGCACACCTCGGAGAGACTCCGACGGTCCGTAGGCGGCCGTCTGCCCTATGTGATCTACTGCGCTACAGACGAATACTTCAGCAACCGCAGCGCCGTCAAGGAAGTCCGTGACACCTACGCCGCCACGCCTGCCGTGGCTGACACGACGGCTGTCGACGTCATATTTGTCATCGGCGAGGCTCTGCGTGCCGACCATCTGCCGCTCAACGGCTACGGCCGCAACACTCTGCCGCGGCTTAGCCGGGAGACAAATTTAGTGTCGTTCGACAGCCTATACAGCGACCATACTCACACCTATGCCGCACTGCCGGCATTGATGACACGCGACGATCCCGACAGGCCCGACGCGCGATATGACGATCAATCGTTCATCACCTTGTTCCGCATGGCCGGCTATCGCAGCGCGTGGATCGCCAATCAGGACCTCGGCCCAAGCTACATTTATTTCGCACACGAGACAGATTCGATAATCCCTGTCAACGCCACGCGCTCGCTGAACTCGTTCACACCGTGGCGCGACAGCGACATGCTGCCCCATATAGAGCGCCTGCTCACAGACAGCGGCACCCCCTCGTACGCGACACTGGTCGTAGCTCATAGCATCGGGTCTCACTGGTGGTACGGCTCCCACTACGGCGAGCGCGACGATCTGTTCAGACCCGACGCCGACAGCCGCGAAATCTCGGCTCTGAGCCATGAGCAACTGATCAACTCTTACGACAACACTATCCTCGCGACCGATGATTTTCTTGCCGACATAATCGATCTGCTGCGTGACCGCCGGGCCATAATGATCTATTATTCGGATCACGGTGAGTCATTGGGAGAGAATGGACGATACCTGCACGGAGCCGAGAACGCCCCCCTACATCATCCTGCAGCGATGATATGGTGGTCAGACGAGTACGAAAAAACATATCCCGCCAGGGTCGAGGCCATGCGTGCCAACCGTCATCGCCGCGCAAAGACGACATCGGCTTTCCACACCGTGCTCGACGCCGCCGGCATAGACAGCCCCGTTTTAGACCGCGAGGCGAGCCTTGTCAGTCACGGTTATCGTCGTCCTTGAAAAGTTGCTCGGCTTCGTCGAGATGAAAATAGCGGGAGAGTAGGGCGATGAACGATGATATTTTGTTGATCGCATCCATGGTCTCGGCGCTGACCTCGCGCTTCTGCAGACGGAGCATGAGCATGCCGTAGAGAGCGTTGAAGCAGGTCTCTATCTCACCCTTGCGGTCGTCGCCCGACTTGCTTCTCAGTTCGACGATATAAGGCAACGCCTCATAGAATTTTTTGGTGTATTCCGGAAAGCGCGGATCTTTCAGCAGGGCGGAGTGCAGTTCGACAAGCTGAGTCAGCACATTTTTATTGAGTTGGAGATGCCCTGACTTCACCACATCCTCGCGGCGCATCATGTCGATCAGCGATTCATACCACTCGGTGAGTTGTTTCTTCTGATTGTCATCGAGCTGCGACTGCGTGTCGATAATCGATTTTCTGATCTTCTCTATATCAGGTCCATAAGCACGGACAATGTCCTCAATCTGCCACATATACAGCAGATATTCGGCTATATTCTCTTTGCGTTTTGCTGATGCGATATACATAGTAATTCTATTTGTCTGCAAAGATATTAATAAGTGAGAGCAAAAGAAAATTTATTTCTCCTATGTAACGCCGCCCGCAAAAGATTTGTTTTTTTGCCGAATATGTTCTTGGGCGCTTATTTTTTCCTGTGTTTGAACCTGATGGTTTTCTTGGCGTTGTGCTTGGGATATTTGACCTTGATTATCACCGGGTCATCGTAGCCCTCGGCTTCGATACGGAGTGTGGCTTCTTTCAAAAGTTTGCCATCTTCGTCCTGCAACCCATAGTCATAATCCCAATAAATTCGGCATGAGTGCTTCTCGTCAAAGTATTCCGGTGATAAATGTTTGGAATCTTCTTCTCCGTCCTCATCAATCCATACTCGCTCAATATAAAGATTACCACGATCAATCACGGTTCCTTTTTCGTCAATCACATTGAGGTCGAGATAATGATTTATTTCTCTTTTCACAGAAATAGCA
>CAJUMI010000050.1:0-11250 GCA_910587545.1 uncultured Muribaculaceae bacterium
TTTTTTTCTCGGTGAAATAATTTATTTGTCAGATGAAGTCTTGTCTATTACAGATGAGGCTTACCGCACGACTTGTTTTATAGGATTCCGGCACTTCTGAACAGTCCGGCATAGTACTCAGCCTTGTCTTCGAGCTTCATCGGGAATGCCCGGCTTGTCGATGGCATGCGCCAGATATCGAGACCGTCGGCCGCCACGACATGGCCGCCCATCCGCGGCAGAGGTGTGGAAGTTATCTCCGCTATCACGCCGGCAGCCTTCTCTCCTGTAGTCGCCACAGTTCTGCATAGCGGCATCAGCGCGAGCAGATCATAGAGAGGCACAGGCTCGACAATCTCGAGAAACTTGTCGGAGGCATTGCCCCTGAGACGGCGGATCCTGCGGCCGGTGTCATTAAGAGCTATGCCTTTGTCGTTGAGCAGACGCTTGATTGCTGCAAGATCAAAATCCTTGCTTCCCTCAAGACGCAAGGCATTGCGATCGCAATAAAATATCAGACCCATCATCGGCCAGAAATCATTGGTGCGGTTAGGGTAATAGAAATCCATCGACCAGCGTCGCTGCTGAGGCGGGAATGTACCCATCACCAGCACCCGCGCATCGGCCGGAATAAAAGGCTGCCACGGATGGCATTCGGTTTCGATCAGATTATCTTCCATATTCATATAACGCTATCCCCGCCGAATCATTGTACGACGATGCCACACCCGGCCTGGCACATCCGCCAGGATCCGAGTGCGGCATCATGCGCGCCCAGTCAGCCGTCATGCTTTTACCTTTGTGAGCAGAACTTTTGAATCTTTGAGGGCAAGGACCGTGTGGGGAGAATTTGCGGGCAACAGGATCGCATCGTCGGCGTCGAGATGCTGACGCTGGTCCTCGACCTCAAACTCGACAGCTCCTTCCATGACATAAACAAACACGTCAAAAGGCACGGAGTGGCGGGCGAGCATGGCTCCGCCGGCAAAAGCGAGCAGAGTGACAGATCCGTTACCGTTGCTGAATATTTCCTTCGTCACAACCTCACCGGCTTTATATTCCAGTTCTTTGGCTGGACACAGCGGTGTTTTAATTTCTTCCTGAGTTTTCATAATCGATCATATTTAATCAGCAACTACAACGTAAAAACCGCGTCTGAAGTTCAGGCGCAGCGGATAAGAACAGCGATGGCTGCGCCTTATACGCCGCAGCCATCACACTGATAATTCTTTTCGCAAAAACGGGGTTATGCCTTGATGCGCTCGACATAGCTGCCGTCGCGGGTATCGATACGCACCTTGTCGCCGATATTGATAAACAGCGGTACACGTACCTCGGCACCGGTCTCTACTGTAGCGGGTTTGAGAGTGTTGGTGGCGGTGTCGCCCTTGATGCCGGGCTCGGTATAGGTTATTTCGAGCACAACGCTTGTAGGCATTTCGCAGGTGAGGATTGTTTCAGAAGCGGCATGAACCATGGCCTCGCATATATCGCCTTCCTTTAGGAACTGCACTCCTTCGATGCTCTCGCCGGGGATTGCGACCTGTTCGAAAGTCTCGGTGTGCATGAAGTTGTAGCCCATATCGTCTTTGTAGAGATACTGGTAGGGGCGACGCTCGATGCGCACCTCGTCGACTTTCACTCCAGAGTTCCAGGTCTTGTCGATGATACGACCTGTCTTGACGTTGCGGAGTTTTGTGCGGACGAAGGCCGGGCCCTTGCCGGGCTTGACATGGAGAAATTCAACAATAAAGAAATAGTTGCCGTCGATATCGAGGCACATGCCATTCTTGAAATCAGCTGTAGTTGCCATAAAATGAATTGGTTGTATTATGCTTTGATTTATTTTTCGCTTATGCGCCGCCGCAGACATACCTGATAAGCCCGCAGTCAAGCGGTTGCAAATTTACTCATTTATTTTGAATTAACCATATCCGCTTCCGCGAATATTAGGCGTCGGGGCTGTAAAAATTATTTTTAGCAAAAAATTTCAGTTTATTGCGACAATAATCTGTTATTGTCGGCATTAATGATTAACTTTGCTTATCCTAAGAAGACGGGAAGACGTTTAAACAGACCAGCCTTGAAATGAATGAAGGAGCCCTAAGCCAATTGTATCTCAAAGACACTGCGTTTCAGAAACTGATGCAGCGCCGCATATTCAATGTGCTTCTTATAGCGTCGCCTTACGACGCCTTTATGATGGAAGAGGACGGACGAGTCGAAGAACAACTTTACTTCGAATACGTGTCACTCAACCTGAGTTCGCCGCCCCGCGTGACACGAGTATCGTCGTCAGCCGAGGCCGTAGAGACGATAAGATCGGCTCATTTCGATCTGGTAATCACAATGCCGAGCATGGATATATCAGAAACGTTCTCGGGAGCCAGAGACATCAAGGCCGTCGATCCGACGATACCTGTGGTCGTGCTGACGCCTTTCTCCAAAGAAGTGTCGCGTCGGCTCGAAAACGAGGATTTCACCCATGTTGACTATGTGTTCAGCTGGCTCGGCAACATGGATCTGCTGCTCGCCATCATCAAACTCATCGAGGACAAGATGAACGCCGACGACATCACTGATGTCGGTGTACAGATGCTGCTGCTGGTCGAGGACTCGGTAAGGTTCTACTCGTCTATACTGCCGACCGTCTACAAATTCCTGCTCAAACAGTCGATGGTATTCTCGACCGAGGCGCTCAACGAACACGAGCAGCGCCTGCGTATGCGCGGCCGTCCCAAAGTAATGCTCGCGCGCGACTACGAGGAAGCGACGGAGCTTTTCGACCGTTACAAGGACAGCCTGCTCGGCGTGATCAGCGATGTGTCGTTCAAGCGGGGCGGCGAAAAAGACTCCATGGCAGGCCTCAGGCTGGCAGAATATATCCGCGAGCAGTCGCACTATCTGCCTATCATCATCGAGTCGAGCGATGTCGAGAACGCTGATAAGGTCAAGCCTTTCAACGGCGTCTTTCTTGATAAAAACTCCAAGAAACTGCCCGTAGACCTCGGCGAAGCAATCATGGCCAACTTCGGTTTCGGCGATTTCATCGTGCGCGATCCCGCTACGGGCGAGGAGATAATGCGCCTGAAAGAACTGAAAGACATGCAGAAAAGCATTTTCGCCATCCCCGACGAGGCTCTCTTCCATCATGCGTCGACCAACGATATATCACGCTGGTTCTACTCGCGCGCGCTATTCCCGATAGCCGAGGTGATCAAGCAGCATCGTTTCCGTTCGCTCGATGAAGCTCCGGCTGTGAAACAGTTGTTTTTTGATCTGATCGTCAAATACCGTAAGATGAAAAACCGTGGCGTGGTGGCAGTGTTCCGCAAGGACCGTTTCGACCACTATTCCAACTTCGCCCGAATCGGTGAGGGCAGCCTCGGCGGCAAAGGCCGCGGCCTGGCGTTTGTCGACTCGATCATCAAGAAAAATCCGGTATGCGACAACTTCTCCGGAGTGACGATATCGATCCCTCGCACCGTAGTGCTCTGCACTGACATTTTCGACGAGTTCATGGCCACAAACGGTCTATATCCGATGGCGCTCAGCGACGCGTCTGACGAAGACATCCTGCACGCCTTTCTCGCCGCCAAACTGCCCGAAAAGCTCATAGACGACTTCTATGCCCTATTCGAGGTCGTCGACCGCCCGCTTGCCATCCGCAGTTCGAGTCTGCTTGAGGATTCCCACTATCAGCCGTTCGCCGGCATCTACTCGACTTACATGGTCCCCTACGACGAAAACCCCGACGAACGTCTGCGCATGCTCGTGGAGTCGGTCAAGGGTGTATATGCGTCGGTCTTCTATCAAGCCAGCAAGGCCTATATGTCAGCTACAAGCAACGTGATCGATCAGGAGAAGATGGCCGTGATCATTCAGGAAGTCGTAGGCGAGAACCACGGGCCATACTACTTCCCGTCGTTCTCGGGTGTAGGCCGGTCGCTCAACTATTACCCCATCGGCGAGGAGCGCACAGCTGACGGTGTCGCCGAAATCGCCGTCGGTCTCGGCAAATATATCGTTGACGGCGGTCTTAGTCTGCGTTTCTCTCCGGTCCATCCCGACAAGGTTCTCCAGACGTCGACGCTCGATCTCGCCCTACGCGACACTCAGAACGAGCTTTATGTACTCGGTCCTAACGACGCCTCTCTCGAGATGTCGTCTGACGACGGCTTCAACATAGTGCGCAAGCCGGTGCGCGATTTTGCCGGAACGGGAGCCCTACGCTACCTTGTGTCGACCTTCGATCCGCAGAACGGCATACTCATGGACTATGACGCGCCCGGCCGTGGCCGCAAGGTCGTAACCTTTGCCAATGTACTACGTGACAAAGTGTTTCCACTCGCTCCCGCTATCGACTTCATGCTCCGCGAGGGCCAGACGGCAATGCAGCGCCCCGTAGAGATCGAATTCGCGGGCAATATCTCGGCTGTTCCATCGGCCGAGGGCATCAAGGGCCACATCTACTGGCTGCAGATACGTCCGATCATCGACAAAAAAGAAAACGTCGACGAAGCCTCCCTCAGAGCCGCCGACGAAGACCTAATACTCAGAAGCAACACGGCTCTGGGCCACGGCAACCTCGACGGACTGAGAACCGTCGTCTATGTCAAGCCCGACACCTTCGACTCGCTCCACAATCCCGAAGTCGCCGTTGAGCTCAACAGGCTCAACCGCAGCATGATCGACCGCGGCGAGAGCTATATACTGATCGGTCCGGGACGCTGGGGTTCGAGCGATCCGGCTCTCGGCATCCCCGTGAAGTGGCCCGACATCTCGGGCTCGCGCCTGATCGTCGAGTCGTCGCTCAACAACTATCGCATAGAGCCGAGTCAGGGGACTCACTTCTTCCATAATCTCACATCGTTCGGCGTAGGCTATTTCACCATCAACCCCCATAGCGACGACGGCATCTACGATGTAGGCTACCTCGACGCACAGCCGGCCATCTACGACTCGGAGCGCATCCGCGTAGTGAGCTTCGACAGGCCTCTGACCGTCGCCATCGACGGACGCAAAGGCGCCGGAGTGGTGTTCAGGCCCGACCGAAACCCGGTCGGGCAAGCCGGCGACGACGGGACCTCGCTACACGACACAGACTGTTAAACCATCCCTAAAATTCCATAAGCACAGATGTCTTTTCTCAATTCAATAAAAAGGTCTTTAGGTTTCGGCGACGATGTCGACGACGGCCTGCTTGACGACAGCGCCGACATTCCTGCCGCAGAGCCGTCGTCGGCCGACATCCCGCGCACCGCGGGAGCCGAACGTCAGGCTACTGCCGAAACCGAGATCGATCCGGCTATGGTCGACCGCATATTCGAACATGCCGTAAGCACATTCAATCAGGCTCTGCCATCATTTCTCAGCGACACAGTCGACCCCGAAGCACAGCGCCGCAAACTCTACGATAGCCTCGATTCCTCGATCAAAGACTATCTCGCAAAGGTATCGCAGCAGACACGTCTCGACTGCGAGGCCCGATGGGTCGATGAACAGTCGTCGATGCGTTGCGAGATGGATAATCTCAAGGCCAAAGCCAAAGAGATCGAGCAGCAACGCTTCGACATCAAGCAGCAGCAACTCAGCTCCGACCGTCAACGGCGCGCGCTCAACGACCGAGTGCGCGACCTCGAAAACCAGATAGCAGCTTTCGACGCCGAACGCGAACAGCTTGATCTCGAGAATAAAAGCCTCATCAACAAACTCAAAGTCGCGTCGGTCTACGAACATGAGGCCGAGACTCTGCGCAACGAACTCAACGACGCGCGCTCGGAGATACTTGCCATGCGCAACGGCGACACGGCAGTCGTGCCTGACACTGCCGAAGCCAACAGCGCTCTCCACGACAAGATCACCGAGCTCGGGCTCGAGATCCAGCGACTCAATAAAGCCCTCGACGAAGCAGCCGAGAAAGACCGGCTGTCGACCGAAATGTTCAACAGCATGCAGTCCAAGTCGGCAGCGGCTCGCAATGAACTCGCGACCCGCGGCCAGGAGATAGCCGAACTCAGATCTCAGATCGAGGAAGCCCGCAGCCTGCAGACCGACATAGAGCAGCTCAACACTCAGATGAACATGATCGAAGAGGTCATCGAGAAGCGCGACCGCAAGATCGCCAGACTCAAAGACACCTGTGAGGAACTGCGCAACGAAAACGCATCACTGCGCGACACCATAGCCGCCAATCTCAAGATCCACACCGAGGCCGAAAACGCCCTCAACGCCCGTATCGCTGAACTTGAGGCCGATCCGACCTCGCCTATCGTCAGCGCCGACCTCCAGTCTGAATATACCGTGACCGCGCAGGATAACAAGCCCGTGGCCGACACCCCGAAGATCTCCGACACCGACCTTGCCGCGATCGAGGAGAGCTTCGAAGACACCGGATGGATGCGCACCGATCCACCCGACACGCCCTCCATGAGGACCGGCGTGTCCGAGGCTGAATTTGGCTATCAGGCGCCTGCCAAGAAGACTCCGCATCGCGACAACGACGCACAGCTCTCCTTGTTCTGAAAGTTATGAAACCATTAATAAAGACTGATCATGACCTCAATCACACTGAAACATATGTTTTTCGCCCTTGCCCTCGCAGCGGGCACATTATCGATGTCAGCCGCCGGCGCACGCTCGCCTTATGTATCTGAAATAGCTGACTATGTGTATCCTCAAAACGCTCCGGCCTCGTTGTCGGATCTCGTCTATATGCCCGACGGTTTAAGCTATCTCACAATGTCGGCCGATCGCTCGGCGATCGTGCGCTACGACACAAAGACCGGCAAAGAGATCGAGGTCTTTGCAGACCTCTCGAAAGCCCGCGAGACGACCTTGACCGAAATCGACGGCTTCACGTTGAGCGCCGACGCCTCGAAGATACTCGTCTACCGCAACCGCACAGCTATCTACCGTCGCTCGTTCACGGCCGAGTACTATGTCTATGAAGTGCGCACACGCCTCCTGCGTCCGCTTTCGACACAGCACAGCACACAGCGCTCGCCGATATTCTCGGCCAACGCCCGCATGGTCGCATTCGTAGCCGACAACAACATCTATATCAAGAAACTCGACTACAACACCGAAGTGGCCGTCACCGACGACGGCCGACTGGGAGAGATCATCAACGGCGTGAGCGACTGGACCAACGAAGAGGAATTTGCCACGACCTGCTCGATGGCTTTCTCGCCCGACAATCTGACTCTCTGCTTTGTAAAATATGACGAGAGCGAAGTGCCGACCTATACGCTGCCTATCTATTCAGGGAGCTGCAAGCCCGATCAGCGCTACGCACTCTATCCCGGGGTCTACTCCTACAAATATCCCGTCGCAGGCGAGAACAACTCCCGCGTCACTCTCCACAGCTATGACGTCGAGACACGTAAGGTCAAAGACATCGCCCTCGCCGACAAAAACATCGAATACATCCCCAACATTCACTATGCCCCGTCAGGCAACATTCTGATAGTCCCCACCCTCAACCGCGAACAGAACCGCCTGGAGATCTACAGCGTCAACCCCAAGTCGACCGTGGTCAAATCGATCTATGTCGAGCAGTCGGATGCCTGGATATCGCCGGAGACATATGAGAATATTCACTACGATACCGACCGCTTCACAGTCATGTCAAGCAAAAGCGGCTTCGCCCATCTCTACCAATACAGCTACACTGGCTCAGAACTCAGGCAACTCACCTCGGGCGATTTTGACGTGACTGCCTATTATGGCAGCGACGCACTCGGCAACCAATACTATCAGGCCGCAGCGCCAACCCCGCTCGACCGCACGGTCAGACGCATTGACAAAAAGGGCCTGACAAAGTCAGTCAGCCCTGAAAAAGGCTGGTCAACGGCATCGTTCTCTCCTGACAAGAATTTCATGATGCTCACCCACAGCGACGCCGAGACTCCGCCCGTGATCACTCTCTGCAACACCGCCGGAAAGACACTCCGCACAATCGAAGACAACTCCGTCTACAGCCGGCGCTACGACGGACGAATCCCGACCAAACGGTTTCTCACGATCAACAGTGACGGCTACGAGCTCAATGCCTATATGATCATGCCGCCTGATTTCTCGGAGTCGAAAAAATATCCGGTTGTGATGACTCAGTACAGCGGCCCGGGTTCACAGAGCGTGGTCAACCGCTGGCAGATGGACTTTGACTACTTCTATGCCCTCAAGGGCTATATCGTCGTCTGTGTCGACGGACGGGGCACCGGCGGACGAGGACGCAAATTCACCGACGTCGTATACAAACAGCTCGGTCATTTCGAGACCGTCGACCAGATCAACGCAGCCAACCATATCGCCTCGCTGCCATACGTCGACAGCGACAGAATAGGCATCTGCGGCTGGAGCTACGGAGGCTACGAGGCACTGATGTGTGCCACCGAAGCCGGATCGCCTTTCGCGGCTACCGTGGCCATCGCACCAGTCACCGACTGGCGCTACTATGACACAGTCTACGCTGAGCGCTATATGCTCACACCGCGCCAGAACGACGATGGCTACCGCACTTCTGCGCCGATCAACCGAACCACCCGCCTCACTTGTCCGTTATTGCTCATGTACGGCACAGCCGACGACAACGTCCACCCGGCAAACACACTCGAATTTGTTTCACGTCTGCAAAGCCAGGGATCGCTATGCGACATGTTCGTGTTCCCGAACATGAACCATTCGATCAACGGATGCAACGCCCGCGCAGTGGTATATGCAAAAATGCTCGATTTTTTCGACAGAAATCTCAAAGACAAACACTGAACAACAATGTCCCAACATCATAAAATATCGACAGCCACAATCCGCGGACTATGGAACAACTGGGCGCTCGCCTTCGGCTCTATCGCGCTCGTAATGCTCTGCTCGCTGTTCATGTCGAAGACCATATTGCCAATGCTGCTGCTCGCCATCGCCTATGCGCTGATGGCCAAGATGAAATCCGACCATGCGCGCAGCAAGATGGGGGCATGTTATCTGATGCTGTGGGTCATGGCTATCACAATATTCTGGTCGGCGATAGTGATGCTCGTGATCAATCTGCTCCACTCCAAATGGTTCTTCGGCGGTCTGCTGACGGCAGAGCCTTTCAACCCGAAGCATCCCTATGTGTGCAGTCTGATCATATTTCCCATAGCCTTGATTGTGAGCATCTACTTTCTGACCCGCGGGCTGAAGTCGAAACTGTGCAGCAACTGTCAGGCTCGTTTCGGCTACTACGTACCGTCCAATCCTATCGCCACCCTCTATTATCGCGAAGCCCGCTATCAGTTGAGGATGCTGCTCTGGCTGTCGCTGGTCCTGAGTGTGGTCGACTGGACCTACTACTACCTTTTCTACATCAACGTCAACTTCAACAAGCCCGACAAATTCTACTTCATCGTGATGCCGATAGCCGTTTATCTACTGTCGCTGGTATACATGTCGGTGCGCTACATGTCAATGAGCGACGAATTGCTCGACGACAAGTCAGAGCGCGGCCTGCGCCCGATGATGACAGTGATACGTTTCCTTGTCCTGTCAGGCGACAGAATATTCCTGTCGGAAGGTACAGATGAATCCATCGACACTCCGGCTCAATTGATCATACCCCGCCGCGACCGGATGACGGCAGACGACGCCTCGAAAAAGTTCAACGACATATCTGGCTGCGACGAATTCAACACCCGCTATCTCTACACAGACACCGGCTATCTCAACGGCGCCAATGTGCTCCACTACGCCATATTCCTGCCCGACGACGCTCCCGGAGCCGGAAAACTGACCGGCGAATGGTGCTCAATCGACAAACTGGATCGATGGCTAAAGGAAGGCGCACTGACTCCGCTGCTGGCGCGTGAGATACACCGTATCTACAGTGTCACGATGGCGTGGAAGACCTACGACCGCGAAGGCCACAGGATATACCCGATAAAAAACTATCAGCCGACATTCAGGCTGCGTGACTTCAAGAAGTGGGACGTCGACTACAACGACATCCACTGGCTTGACGTGGCGACCAACAACGAGGACAGGCCGTTCTTCAGGCTGCGCCGCTTCTGGCGTAAAAATTTCCGACACTGACCATCATTGACACAGAACATGGCGCGCATACTGTTCATCACCGGCCCGACTGCCTCGGGCAAGACTGCCAAAGCAGTCGCTGCGGCCTCGCGGCTCGACGGCGAGATCATCAGCGCCGACTCGCGCCAGATCTACCGCGGCATGGATCTCGGTACCGGCAAAGATCTCGACGAGTACGGCGACATAACCTATCACCTAATCGACATTGCCCCGGCCGGCTATAAATACAACCTTTTCGAATATCTGCGTGATTTCGACGCCGCGCGAGACGACATCGAGAGAAGGGGTAAATTTCCAATAGTATGTGGCGGCACAGGACTCTACATCGAATCGGCGCTCAAAGGCATACATCTGCCGGAAGTTCCGGCTGACCCTGAACTGAGAGCATCGCTCGCCGGCAAAAGCCTCGACGAGCTGACTGCCATGCTGGCTTCCATGAAAAGTCTACACAACACGACCGATGTCGATACTGCCAAGCGCGCCATCCGCGCCATCGAGATAGAGACCTACTACCGCGAGCATCCCCAAGCGGCCTCTGAAGCCAAGCCATCGCCACTGACCGACGCCGTCACCGTCGGGCTCGACATTCCCCGCGACGACCGCAGGCGACGCATCAGCGCGCGGCTCAAAGCGCGCCTCGATGCCGGCATGGCCGACGAAGTAAAGGCGCTTCTCGATTCGGGTATCGCGGCCGACGATCTGATCTACTACGGCCTCGAATACAAGTATCTCACCCTCTATGTCACCGGCCGCATGAGTCGCGACGAGATGTTCACCTCGCTCGAGACCGCCATCCACCAGTTTGCAAAAAGACAGATGACGTGGTTCCGCGGCATGGAACGCCGCGGATTTTCCATTCGCTGGCTGCCCTGGGACATGGATGACGACAGCTTCGTAGATGAAATCAAAAAACTTCTTGCATCCGATGAGTAACATCTTGTCAGTCATTCTCCGCCGCCTGCCGTTCTTGTCCGCTGTCACCCTGTTGCCTTGGGCGACACCGGCCTCATCGCGCGAGATCTACAACTCACCGGCCATCGACATCATTCCCGGCATTATCGCCACAGATACGCTGCCCGAAGCCATGACTGACTGTGACTATCATCTGCGTGTCGAAATACCGCGCGGCCGAGCCGATGCCGCGTGGGCCGTGACCATAGGCTGTGCCGAGGGCCACTCCGTCGCCATCGAACTACACCGCCG
>CAJUMI010000050.1:11260-17630 GCA_910587545.1 uncultured Muribaculaceae bacterium
GTGGCAAGTCTGCGACCGAAAACGACTACGCCCTGCCGCTGGAAATCTCTGTAAGCAGTCCGGCAGCCGACTCGACAGTCACCGCCGGCCGCAGCTTCACCGTAAGCGAGAATATCGACCCGGCCGAAAATTCATGGTCGCTGCTGCTGCAACGCCGTCCCGGCGACAACGGCCTGCTATGCTCTGTCGGGCAGCGCACGGCTCTGCTCCAATTTGACACCGGAGCCGAAAATCCACGCTATATCACCGCCGAAACCCGCACACCGATAAAACTCGCCCGATTGTCGTGCTTCACTGTGGCAACAGAGCGCCTGACAGCCTCGGGCTTCGCTACGGTCGCCGATCTCGACACTTACCTCGATGCGACGACTGATCAGCGCGAAGGCCGGTGGGTCTATCTCGACCGTGACACCGACCCGCGCACACTCAACACCGGCGGCGACTACCGCCTGGCGACCGTCGCCCGCGACGACGGCTGCATAGAGATCATCTACCTCGGCGGCGCGAAGTCAGCCGACGGCCACTGGCAACCGCTGAGGCTCAAAGGATTGCTGACCCCTACAACGTTTATCAATCACTACAATCTTGTATGGTATGACGCTTACGGATCGCGCATCGACGCCGAAACCTGCGCCGACATCACCGACGGCTCGATTCTGCGGCTCAACTTCCCGCTCCACGGCGGCTCTATCCGCTTCTGCAAAGTCAGGCCCTGACACGGTTTGAGCCCGTGATCTGCTCCGTGGCGACATCATAGCTCAGCGTCTCGTTGAGCAGTACCACTGTATAGGTAGTGCGGTCACGCTCGATGCTGAACACGTTGCCGAGATTCTCGGTCTCTTCGAGATAACTGTAAAGCGACGGCGGCAGCCTGTCAAACAGCAACACCTGCGGCAACGGCATACCGTAGCCGTTGACAGCCTCCCATTCACACTTCTTGTTAAAAGTCAGACCCGGACCATTGATGATCCTCACATGATAGGTCGTGGCTGATGCCGAGAAATCCTCGATGCCGGAGTTCGGGAAATACTGTGCTATAAATTCTGAAATTTCAGAAGGCAGCTCACCCCAGGGTTCATTGTCGCGGCATGCCGACATAACCGCTGTCAGAGGCGTTACAACCATGATTAAGATTGAGAAAAGAGTCTTGACTTTCATCTTGATAATTGTTAAGCGGTGTTATGATTTACCAACATCCTTTATTGCCCGATTGTTCCCCGCCGCAGTGTTAAAACCTACCCCGCCGCACGTTTCCCAACCGCCAAACAGCCTGAAAGTCAAAAATATGCTATAAAACACATCGAATAATTTGGAAAAGATATTTTAGACATGTTACCTTTGCAAAAGCCAATCATATCAATTTTTTTGCCATGTCAGCGACCGCAATAAAACTGTTTGCATATGTATTCGCAACCATTTGCGCGTTGCACACTCATGCACGGGAGAGCACTGCCGCCGCTCGTTGTAGATCCGCTCAAAAGCGAGCTTCTTGACGACGCCGTATGGGATTTCTCACAGCAATGGACGGGCGACGACAGGTCAGGCGCTTCGGTTCATGTCTATGGAGATCCGCTGTTGTCTGAAACAGTCGCGGGACGAAGATCGTGGTACGGAATCTACGGAGATTCAATATTCTACAACGGAGAGGAAGACCGTCTCACGACCATTGTCGCCGAGCGGCCGGTATATATGGTTTCCGGGCCGTTGATTCCGGGAAGCGGCAAAGGCGGTCTTTTCTTATATGGTAGCGACTTGTTAATGTTTCGGGGAATGGGGAGAAATTAAAACAGCTGAAATTTGGCAGTGTCGCCGATGTGCATTAATTTTGTCACATAAATAATTAAACATTATAACCATGAATATCTTACGCTCGGCTATCGCTCCGGCAATATTGACTGCCGCCATGGCCTTTACAGCATGTGGAGACAAGACGACACCGGTTCTCATCGAACAGGGCGAACGTCTCAACTCCGAACTACAGACACTGGCTCAGGAAAATCCGGCTCTCATCGCCGAAGCCAAAGCCGCATTTGCTGACAACCGCATGACCGTCGACGTGAAACTCGCCGACTCGCTCTTTATGGTGGCTCAGATAACGGAGCCACTGTTCAACTACTTCACAGCCTGCGAGATCAAAAACCATCTTGACAAAAATCTGGAAGTGACAGTAAACGCTCTCAGCGAGAAGGATGCGCCCATCGCCGTTAACCTCACCGACGTCTACGGTGACTCGAAGACCTACGAACTCTCGCCGGCTCTGATACGCCGCATGGTGAAATCGCCTTTGGCCCAGCTCGATTTCAATGAAGCCAAGACGGCTCTGTTTGCAGCGTTCGAAGCATCGGAAGAGCAGTTCCGACCCGAGACCGAAGGTCCGGTCACTGGTTTTTCCACATCGTTCAAGGGTGGCTTCTACGCCTACGACGTGGAGTTTGCCAACCCGCGCAGTTACAAAGAGCTGACCACAGCAAATCTCAAGGCCCGCGCGCTGAAAGTGTTAGAAAAACGTTATGCCAATCTGGGGACGCTACGACCGGTGCTTTTCGGCATGTATAAAACCCTCGGCATCGACGGCTTCCATCTTGTCTACTCGGCCGGCGAAGGCAAACCCTCACTGAAAACAACCGTCACACTGTCAAACCTCAATAAATAATGAACGTTACTGACCGCTTCCTGCAATATGTAAAATTCGACACCCAGAGCGATGAGCTCACCAACATGACGCCATCGACACCGGGCCAGATGATTTTTGCGCGCCATCTCGAGAACGAGCTGCGCCAACTGGGTCTCACCGAGATTACTTTTGATGATAACGGTTACCTGATGGCCACCCTGCCCGGCAACATCACCGACCGTCATGTGCCTACCGTAGGCTTCATTGCCCATCTCGACACATCGCCCGACATGTCGGGTCGTCATGTCAACCCACGCATAGTCGAAAAATATGCCGGTGGCAACATCGAGCTCAACGCCGACGACAACATTGTGCTGTCGCCCGACGAATTTCCCGAGTTGCTCAACTATGTCGGCCAGGATCTCATCGTGACCGACGGCCGAACGCTGCTCGGCGCCGACGACAAGGCGGGCATAGCCGAGATCATCTCAGCTGTCGACTATCTCAAAAACCATCCCGAGATCAAGCACGGCAAAATACGCATAGCGTTCAACCCCGACGAAGAGATCGGCCAGGGCGCCCATAAATTTGACGTGGAACTATTCGGCGCCGACTGGGCCTACACGATGGACGGCGGCGAACTCGGCGAACTCGAGTTCGAGAACTTCAACGCCGCCGTGGCCAAGGTGACATTCAAGGGCCGCAACGTCCATCCCGGCTACGCCAAGCACAAGATGATCAACTCCATGCGCATTGCCAACCAGTTTGTGATCATGCTGCCTCGCTGGGAAACCCCGGAGCACACCGAGGACTATGAAGGCTTCTATCACCTCGTCGGCATGGAAGGCTCGGTGGAGCAGACCGTGCTCACCTATATCATCCGTGACCACGACCGCGACCGCTTCGAACGCCGCAAAAAAGAGTTTGAGCATCTCGCGCGCAAGATAAACCACGAGTTTCCCGACTGCTGCACACTCGAGATCAAAGACCAATACTACAACATGCGTGAGAAGATCGAACCCGTGATGCATATTATCGACATCGCTGAAGAAGCGATGCGTCAGGAAGGCGTCACTCCGCGCGTGGTGCCTATACGCGGGGGCACAGACGGCGCCCAGCTGTCGTTCAAGGGACTGCCATGCCCCAATATCTTTGCCGGCGGTCTCAATTTCCACGGCCGCTACGAGTTCGTACCCATCCCCTCGATGGAGAAGGCCGAGCGCGTGATCGTGCGTATAGCTCAAATCGTCGGTCAGTCTTGAAGCGGCGACAACGCCCGCTGCTCGTCGTGATCACCGGTCCGACGGCATCGGGTAAAACTTCTTTGGCCATCGACGTGGCCCGTCGGCTGGGATGTGAAATCATCTCAGCCGATTCTCGTCAGCTGTTCGCCGATCTGCCGATCGGCACTGCCGCGCCGACTGAAGACGAACTCGCCGCCGCGCGCCATCACCTTGTCGGAACACTGCGACTCGACGACTACTACAGCGTCTCCCGCTTCGAGAGCGACGCACTTGCGTTGTTGCCGGAGATCTTCGAGCGATCGGGGGGCTATGCTGTGGTGTGTGGCGGATCTATGATGTATGTCGACGCTTTAGTCAACGGCATTGACCGGATGCCGACGGTAAGCACAGAAGTGCGTGAAAAAGTGGCGCGCCTTGCCGACGAGCAGGGCAACGAGGGCCTGCTGGCCCTGCTTGAGATCACCGATCCCGAATACTATGCCGAAGTCGACCGCTTCAACATCAAGCGTGTGATCCACGCCCTCGAGATCTCGATGCAGGCAGGCACAGCATATTCGGCTCTGAGGACCGGAGGCAAAGCCATGCGCGATTTCGACACGGTCAAGATAGCGATCGACATGCCGCGCGCCGAGCTTTTCGACCGGATCAACCGCCGAGTCGACAGGATGATAGCATATGGTTTTGTCGACGAGGCAAGAACCGTCTACCCAATGCGAGAACTTAATTCTCTCAACACGGTCGGCTATAAGGAACTGTTTGCTTATTTTGACGGAGTATGGGATCTCGACACGGCAGTAGCACGCATCAAAAAGAACACACGGGTCTACGCAAAAAAACAGTTGACATGGCTGCGGCGCGACCCGTCGGTTGTGTGGATCAAATCGCCGGCCACGGCCGACGACGTCATTTCTGTTTTATAAGCAGAAGCGCGTCGCCGACGTGAAGGCGTGTGTCGCCTTTAGGCACGACATAGGCGCCGTCCTTGCGTTTCACCATAATTATCAATGATTTCTCCGGCAGCACGGCCGCGCGTAGAGTCTCGCCGTCGATAAGCATGTCGGCGCTGACCACCATCTCGCTCATGGTCGAGGCTACGTCGTCGGGCAGTTCGACGCCGGTGAAGGCCGACCCACTGAGAGACTGACACAGATTCAGCCAACGAGCCATGTGAGTGACGGTCGTGCCCTGGATCAGCAGCGACAGCAAGGTGATGAAAAAGACAATGTTGAACATGAAACCGGCGTGCTCGACCGTAGTCGATATCAGCGCGTAGGTGGCAAAGATGATGGGCACGGCGCCGCGCAGGCCGACCCATGAGACATAGAGCCTCGCGCGCAGCGAGAACTTGCGGAAGGGCAACAAGCTCACAAACACTGCAACCGGACGCGCCACAAGAATCATGAATACACCGAGAGCGACTCCGGGCACGGCAACATCGACAAGTTCTGACGGATTTACGAGCAATCCGAGTGTAAGAAACATTATGATCTGGACAAGCCAAGTGAAACCGCCGAAAAACGTCGTGATCGTGCGTTTCATGGGAAGCCGTGTGTTTCCTACGACGAGACCTGACACATAGACCGAGAGATAGCTGTTGCCACCGACAAGCTCGGTGAGTGAGAACGAGAAGAAAACACAGGCGATCATCAGCACCGGATACATGAATTCGTTGTCAGACTTCAGACGCCGCACAAGCCACACGGCAACATAGCCGATCAACAGGCCGCCGAGCGCGCCGAGCGCGAGCTGCACCATAAGCATGACAGACGACGACACTGCAACGTCGCCGGGAGATATGGCCGCAACGTCGACTCCTGTGAGGCTTATCAACATTATGACAAGCAGATAGGCGACGGGGTCGTTGGAACCACTCTCGAGTTCGAGCGTCTGGCGGAGATTTTCCCTGAGGCCTGTTCCGGCCGAGCCTAGTATTGAAAACACCGAAGCCGAGTCGGTCGACGACATGATCGCGGCAATGAGCATCGACTCAATCCATCCGAAAGCATATACGGGAGCAAAAAGATGAAACAGATAGTAGATGAACGCGCCGGTCACGGCCGTCGTTATCAGCACTCCTACCGTGGCAAGCATGAGTCCGGGCCCGAGCACTGGCCGGATGTCGCTCAGTTTAGTGTCAGAACCGCCCGAAAAAAGGATGATGCTCAGCGACACCATACCGATGAATTGCGTCATCTCCGCTGAGTCGAAACGTATGCCAAATCCGTCTGATCCGGCGAGCATGCCTACTCCGAGAAATAGGACAAGAGTCGGCAGGCCGTAACGGCTGCCCGTGCGCCCCGCTAATACACTCAGCAGAAGCAAAGCGGCAGATACCAGCACAATATTGTTAGGTGTCAGTTCCATATAATGTCTAAAAACCGATTTATCGTCTTACAAAATTAATAAAAATTTGTATTGACGAAGTGCTTGCACACAAACAAGCACTAAGAGGTCGTTTTATATGTAATAGACAAGACTTCATCTGACAAATAAATTATTTCACCGAGAAAAA
>CAJUMI010000051.1:0-17139 GCA_910587545.1 uncultured Muribaculaceae bacterium
GGGAGGCGAGACATGGCGACATGGGAATTAGAGGGTCGGTTTTTCGCAAAGATAACATGTCTAAAATAACTTTTGCAAATATTTTTATATGTTTTATAACATATTTTGTAAATGGATTATATTATGTTTTTTTGTGTATGTGATAAAATCAATTAGGCGAGGTTGTTTGTTGGAATATCAGTGAGATGCTTGTATCTTTGTTCAACTGTTAATATTAGAGAGATGAAAGATCTGTCGACTTCAATACTGAAAATCAAAACTGTTCCGCCGAAATCGATTGCGCCGGGATCGTTGCTGATAGCCGAACCATTTCTTTCGGAGTCATATTTCAATCACGGAGTGATAACGCTCGTCGACTATACCGACGAAGACGGAGCTCTCGGACTTGTGATGAACAATCAGACCGGCCATACTCTCGATGAGTATCTCGACGGAGTCGACGATGGCACAGATGTGCCTGTCTACAGCGGCGGCCCGATCGGACAGGACCGTATGGTGTTTATGCACACGCTCGGCGCGGGGATGTTTCCGGGCGCCAAGGAATTTGCTCCCGGGCTTTATCTCGGCGGAGACTTCGACAAAGCGATCGAATATGTCAACGGCGGTTATCCGGTCGAGGGTGTGCTCCGTTTCTTTGTAGGCTACAGCGGCTGGGACTCGCCGCAGCTCAATGAGGAGCTGACGGGCGAAGTGTGGGCTGTCAGTGACGCGCCGTCCGATCTTTCGATGCTGCTCACCGGCAGCGATGACTCCTATTGGCACCGGTTTGTGCGCCGCATGGGCGAACCCTACCGCGCATGGCGATTCTTCCCCCGCAACATCAGCTCGAATTAGAAATGTAATTAGCCTGACCGCTGCGAGGGAAGAGTGGAAAGTTGGCCGATATTAACCGGCTTTAAAAGTTGTAACCTACGCTGAAAGTTACCCGGCTTTCGTGGAATTTGACGTCCGACTCACTGTTCATATTCAGCATGCCTATACCGCCGTTTACTCCAAAATAGAAGTGCTGATATGTTATGCCCGCGCCGATTCCCCAGAGAAGATTTACACGGTTCATGCCTCCTTCATCGCCGTATACGCTTTCTGACAGGCTTATATTTTGACCTTTGAGATGCTCTTTGGCCGAAAACCCGATCTCAAGTTCCGGCCCTGTGAAAACTGAGACTTTTAAGTCTTGAGTGAAATCAAAATGGTAACCGGCCATTACAGGTATGCGCATGCCAAACTTCTTTATAGACAGACTGTTGAGAATGACATCATCCTGGTCGAGCCAGTCCTTGCTGACAGAATAGGAGTCGTAATATAGTTTGAGACCCGGTTCGATATAGAAATTCGCCACAACCGGTACGTTATATATACCGCCAAATTCTATGCCTCCGCCATTTTTGAATACGCTGAGACCAACATTGCCTGAGGTCACTTTCCCCGGACAGGTAATGTCACCGCCGACCCTTATTCCAAAATAAGATTTATTGTCGGGGTTGTTGAAAATGCTGCTTTGAGCGACCGTCGAAAAGCAGCTGATTGCGGCGAGCATTGCTGCGGTTAGAATCTTTTTCATAATGCTAAATTTTAAGTTTTATTGATAGGTTGATAACTTGCTTTATATTCGCAAAATTAACAAAATTTTAATAAGAAACTTTAATATGCGGATTTTTTTATTCGATCTTTGAGAATTAATTTAGTCCGAGGCCGGAAAATCGCATTGCTGAAATAATAAAGAAATAACCAAATGCTTATTCTTTTTATGCCAATGGCTCTTTTAGTCCCTGTTGAGCCGTTAATAACGCAGAAGCGTGGAACTGCAAATGCCATATCCTAAAGTGAAGGAGCTAGGAAAACCTTTGAGAACAGATATGGTTATAACAGTTCCACGCTATGCGTGGAAACCGTTTGCCAACTCTTGTTCTCGTGATTTAAGTTTCCTAGGCTTCTCACTTACAAGATGAAGACATACGCTTCTTTATAATTATGTCTCGGAATGGACGTGGCCACTCTGTTTGCAAAGTTATGCAAATTTTATTGATAATCTCTTATGGAGTAATTATTTTATTTGAGATGAAATTAGATTGATGAAATAATGAGATTTAGCTGTTGTTTTCGCCAAATATCGGCATGAAACCCCGCCAAATGTCGGAATAGGGTTAATTAAAGTTAAGCAATGTGCTGAAAATATGGTAGCTAAGTTAGCTTGAATAGCTTGGAGATGTTGGTGGGCTGAATGTTTTTAGGTGCTACCTTTTGATTTGCCGACGGGGGGCTCGGTGAGGGTTATTTTTATGACGGTGGTGCGCGAGAGGCTTCGGGCGACGGCTTCGTCGAAATTGTCCATGAACGCGGGCAGGAAGCGGTGACAGATCAGCCTGAGAGCCTCGGTCTTCTCCGCGTCGTCGTCGACAATAGAAGCGCGGCCGAGGGCTACAGCTGAATCATAGTACATTGTGAAATTGTTTTTCTCGGCTTCATAACGCGGAGCGCACCGGCTGACGGCGCTGAGGCTCACTCTTGGATCAGCTTTGATGCAGTCGATTTTTTCGCCTTCGCCGGCGCAATGGAAATAGAATGTGCGGCTGTCGCTGCGGACAAGCGAAAGAGGCAGGCCGTAGGGCGATCCGTCGGGACGGGTCATAGATACTGTAATATAAGGTGCGCGGTCAAAGACGTCGAGAGCCCACGCTTCATCTTTCTGCCTGGCGGCTTTTCTCATCTGTTTCATAGTTAAAATTCGCTACTTGTCAATATTTGCGCCAGAATGCCGGAGTGAAGAGCACGAGCATGGTGAAGATCTCGAGACGTCCGATCAGCATGAGCAGCGAAAGAACCCACTTGCCGGCATCGGGAAGAATTTCATATGACGATCCGTAACCGGTTATGCCTGCGCCGAGACCTGTGTTTGACACGCAAGAGAACGCTGAGAAAAATGAGTCGATCAGCGGAACATCGAGAGCTGACAGCACGAGGCCTCCTGCAACGACCAAAAGCATGTAGATACAAAGAAAAGCAATCACTTTGTTGACAAGATCAGAGTTGACAATGTTGCCGTTGATCCTGACCGACAGCACGGAATTGGAGTGGATGCAGCGGTACACTTCGTTGCGGCAGTTTTTGAAGAGGAATAGCAGACGGTCGATCTTGGCGCCGCCGCTGGTCGACCCGGCGCAAGCTCCTGAAAACATCATTATGAACATCAGCGACAGCACGAACGATCCCCAGTTTTCATAGTTGGCCGAGGAGTAGCCGGTCGAGGTCATAGTCGATACGATCTGGAACACGGGATTGATAGTGACATCCTGCCAGGAGTGAACCTGTCCGCGACAAACAATAGAGATGACAAACAGAATGTAGAATAAGAAAATAGCTGTCACATAGGCTCTCAGCACATCATTTCGGCGCAGGGCAGTGAAGTTGCCTGACACGGTTTTAAAAATCAGACCGAAATTGACGCCTCCCAAAAACATGAAAACTGTCAGAACGACTTTAACGTACACCGAGTGATATGACACAATGTTGAGTGACTCTGTCGAGAATCCTCCGGTCGAGATTGCTCCGAAGGCGTGGCAGACACTGTCGAAAAGGTCCATCGGCCCGAGCCAGAGCAGCGTGATAAGAATTACGGTCAGCAACAGATATATCATCCACAGGCTTTTTGCGGTCTGGCTGATGCGCGGACGTATTTTGTCGTGGGTGATGCCCGTTACTTCGGCGTTGAACATCTGCATGCCACCCGAATGGTTGAGCATCGGCACAACGGCAAGGGTGAAAAGTATTATACCCATGCCGCCGATCCACTGCATCAGCGCGCGCCAGAGCAGAATGCCGTGGCTCATGCCGGTTACGTTGTCGAGTACAGATGCGCCCGTAGTTGTGAAACCTGACATCGCCTCGAAAAATGCGTCACTGACAGAAACAGGCAGTGAACAGGTGAGGAAGGGCAGCATGCCGAACATGGAGAATATTATCCATACGAGAGCCGTGAGCAGAAAGCCGTCGCGTTTGCCCATGTGACCGGTGCGCGGGCGTATACGTGTCATCAGCAACGCGCCGATGCCTCCGGTGACAGCAGCCGAAGCTGCGAACGGCAGCCAGTCGCTTTCGCCGTAGTAAAGACAGGTCAACATAGGAAACACCATGAACATAGCCTCGAACATCATCAGCAGACCGATGATGCGCAGGAGTTGGGCGAAGTTGACCAGATGCTTCTCGTTTCGTTTCATTGCTGCGAAGATCAGTTAAAGAGGCGTTCGACTTTATGGATTGCTCCTGAAAGACAGAACACCAGCACATGGTCGCCGGGCTGAATGACAGTGTTGCCTGATATCAGCATGCCCTGTCCGTCGCGTATAAGACCGGCGAGGGTCATGTCGCGTGTGAGCCTCAGATCTTTGACCGGGGCTTTTGTTATTTTAGATCCGGGCCGAGCTTCGAGTTCGGCCACTTCGGCGTCGGTGAGCGCGAGGCATTTCGACGTCGAGGAGTCGGAGTCGAGGAGCATCTGGAAAATTGAGCTCGATGCGAGGAGTTTCTTGTTGATTATGGTGCCGATGTTGAGACCCTCGGCCTGCGAGATAAACTGTATGTTCTCCACCTCGGCGATGGTTTTCTTGACTCCGTGCTCCTTGGCTGTAAGGCAGGCGAGGATGTTGGTCTCTGAGCTGTCGGTCAATGCAATGAACGCGTCAGTATCGTCGAGACCGACATCGGCGAGCAGCTCGGGATCGCGTGCGTCGCCGTGGATTATCTCACACTCCGGGCACTTGCCCGGCAGCTCGTAGCAGCGTTTCAGATCCGAGTCGATGATGCGGAAGCGGAAGTCGTCGCCGGCCATATTGGTGAGCCTGACAGCAATCTTGCTGCCCCCCATTATGAGGACCTTGCGTATGCGCTGGCTGACTTTGCCCGTGAGATCGAGCAGATCGTGGACATGGTCGCGGGTTGTCGTGATGTAGAGTATGTCACCGTCGCGGATATAGTCGTCGCCGCGCGGGATTATGGTCTCGTGGTTGCGTTTGATCGCCGAGACGTGGAAGTGGTGGTTGGTATGCGCGAACTCTTTGAGTTGCATCCCTGTGATCTGAGCCGTTCCTGGCACACGCACCCCCACGAGGATTATCTGGCCTTCGTGGAGTTCGAACCAGTGGCGCACCCACGAGTGCTGGAGAGCCGTGATGATCTCTATCGCTGCGAGATATTCGGGGTAGATAAGTCGGTCGACACCCATGCGCCGCACCAGCTCGCGGTTGGCGGGGTTCATGTAGTCGTAGCTCGCGATGCGGGCGACCGTGGTCGACGCGCCGAGATTCTTGGCCATCGAGCATGCCACGACATTGTCGGTCTCATAGGGTGTGACCGCTATGAAAAGGTCGGCAGTGGCGACACCGGCCTCGCGCAGAGTCGAGAAATTGGTCGGACAGCCTGTTAGCGTCATGATGTTATAGTTGGCATCGAGCGTGGCGAGCTTGTCGGCGTTCTCGTCGATAAGGATGATATCTTGGTTCTCGTTTGAAAGCAGTTTTGCGAGATGAGAACCGACTTCGCCCGCTCCGGCTATGGCTATCTTCATTTCTGACAAACAGTTTTTTCGGTCACGTTGGACTTTATTGCACGGTATATGGCTTCGGCGTCGATGCCGCATAGATCCGCGAGCTGAGCCGGGGTTCCCTGCGGGATGAATTTGTCGGGCAAGCCCAGACGGGCGAGACGGATGTCGGTGATGTTGTTGTCCTCAAGCCATTCGGCAACGGCAGATCCGAGTCCGCCGTTGACGGTGCCGTCCTCTACGGTGATTATGTTGAGGTGTCTGTCGGCTATCTCCCTGAGAATTTTCGTGTCAAGCGGTTTGAGGAATATCATATCATAGTGTGCCGCCGAGATACCGTCGGCACGCGCTTTCTCTATAGCCGCCGCTGCCTCGTCGGCGACAGGACCGATGGTGAGCACGGCGATGTCGCTGCCGTCGCTGAGTTTTTCGCCACGGCCTGTCTCGAGAGTCTTCATGTCGCACTTCCAGTCCGGCATCCGGCCTTTGCCACGCGGGTATCGGATGGCAAACGGCCCGCAGTCGACGGCCTGGGCCGTGAAGAGCAGATGGCGGAGCATGTGTTCGTTGCGCGGCGCGGCCACGGTCATGTTGGGCACTGTGCGCATATACGCCAGGTCGAATGCACCGTGGTGGGTGGGACCGTCTTCGCCGACAATGCCGGCGCGGTCGATGCAGAATGTGACACGGCGGCGGTTGAGAGCGACGTCATGGATTATGTGGTCGTAGGCGCGCTGGAGAAAACTCGAATAGATGGCCACGAAGGGCTGTTTACCTTCCTTGGCCAGACCGCCGGCGAAGGTGACGGCATGTCCCTCGGAAATGCCGACATCGAACACTCGCTCGGGAAATGCTTCCTGCATGGTGGCTGTCGATGTGCCCGACAGCATGGCGGCTGTTATCGCCACGATATCCTTGTTCTTTTCGGCGAGCTCGACGAGGGTGTGGCCGAAAACATCCTGATATTTTATCGGATGGTCGGCTGACGCGGGTTTTTCCAGCCTTTGGCCGGTGACGGCGTCGAAACACCCCGGAGCATGCCAGGTTGAAGGGTCTTTCTCGGCCGGAGCATAGCCCTTGCCTTTGACAGTACGCAGATGGAGAATGCGAGGCCCTTCCATGTCGCGTATGTCATTGAGCACCCTTATGACGGTCGGCAGGTCATGGCCGTCGAATGGTCCGAAATAGCGTATGTTGAGACCTTCGAATATGTTCTGCTGATGGGAGATCAGCGACTTCAGGCTGTTGTTGAAGCGCATGATCGAGCCACGGCCGTTGTCGGAGATCAGATGCATCTTCCTAAACATGTTGTAGACCTTGAAACGGATGTTGTTGTAGGTCTTGGATGTTGTTATATGGGCAAGATACGAGTTTAGCGATCCGACATTGCGGTCTATCGACATGTCGTTGTCGTTGAGCACAATGAGAAGATTGTTTGGCGTGTTGGCGGCGTTGTTTATGCCTTCGAAGGCCAGACCGCCGCTGATCGAGGCGTCGCCTATCACGGCTACGACGTTGCGCCGGGGCGAATCATTGTTGAGCTTGCTTGCCACGGCCATGCCGAGCGCTGCCGAGATTGAGTTTGACGCATGGCCGGCGGCAAATGTGTCATAAGGACTTTCGTCAGGGTTGGGAAATCCGCTCAGTCCGCCTAGTTTGCGGTTGCCGGCGAAAGCGTCGCGGCGGCCGGTGAGTATCTTGTGGCTGTAGGCTTGATGTCCGACGTCCCATACGATGCGGTCGTAGGGTGTGTTGAAAACATAGTGTAGAGCCACTGTCAGTTCGACGGCCCCCATGCTTGAGGCAAAGTGACCCGGATTGACCGACAAAGAGTTTATGAGGAATTGACGCAACTCGTCGCAGACTTGAGGCAGTTGCTCAGGCCGTAGATGACGTAGATCGTCGGGAGAATCTATCGTCGGCAGTAGCGGTGTCGGAGTATAAGAGCTATCGGTTGCCATTTTTGACATATTTCTTATAGAGGGGGACGAAAATGATAATCGCTGATGCAACGATGACAAACGCCGTGTAGAGCGTGAACTTGGGGGTGTGCATAACAATGTATGCTACAAGCCCGAACCAGAGAAGCCCGAGGATTACAAAGCGCAAAATTACGGATGTCTTCATGCCTGCAGTGTTTTATATTCTCGCAAAGATAACAAAAAACAGTCAAACGAGCAAAACGCGGTTGAGGTTCGCGCTACGCCGGATCGACGTCGTAATAGATCGTGAAGCCTCGCGCGGCGGGAGAGGCCTGGACTTCAATGAAGAGATCTCGGAGTATCTGTTTGACCTTGACCATCGATGCTTCGGTTTCGATCTTAAGCATGATTGCGCGGATATAGAGCGACTGTATGCGGCTCACATGCGGCTCTTTGGGGCCGTTGACGCGGTTGCCGAACAGCGAGCGCAGACGCGTGGCGTAGTCATCGGCAAAGGCGACGAGGCGATCTGGGTCACGGTGTTTGAGATAAATGTTGATCACGCGTGTGAACGGCGGATAATTGTAGAGACGGCGCTCCTCAAGCTCATCGGTGTAGAACGAGAGATAGTCGTGGGTGCTGACATGGCGTATCACCGGATGGTTAGGCTCGCGGGTCTGGATCATTACGTGGCCTGTGGCATCGCGGCGACCGGCGCGACCGGCGACTTGTTCGAGCATGTTGAACGCCCGCTCGGCGGCGCGGAAGTCGGGATAGTGGATCAGCGTGTCGGCGTTTATCACCCCTACGGTGTCGACATCGGCGAAATCAAGGCCTTTGGTGACCATCTGTGTGCCGACAAGGATGTCGGCTTTGTGGGCAGAGAAGTCACTGATGATCCGTGAGTAGCTGTCTTTGTTTCGTGTGGTGTCGAGATCCATGCGCATGATGCGGCTGTCGGGAAAAAGCGAGGCCACTTCGTCCTCGACGCGCTCGGTGCCGTAGCCTACGATCTCGATTGCCGGCTCAGAGCATGACGGGCAGGTGCGCATCACCGGATATACTGCGCCACAGTAGTGGCATACGAGCGACTCGGGGTGGCGGTGGTAAGTGAGCGACACATCGCAGTGGTCGCATTTGGGTACGAATGCGCATGCCTTGCATCTGGCCATCGGAGCGTAGCCGCGGCGGTTGTGGAAAAAGATCGTCTGCTTGCCTGCGGCCAGGGAGTGGCGGGCCTGCTCAACGGTGGTCTGTGAGAAGGAGCCGATGATGCGTCCTTTCTGCCTCTCACGCGACATGTCGACGATTTCTATCTCAGGCAAGGCCACGTTGTCGTAGCGCGTGGTGAGACTGACGAGGGCATATTTGCCCGTGACGGCTTTGTAATAGGTCTCGACGCTTGGAGTGGCGCTGCCGAGCAGAACCTTGGCGCCGTGCATTGACGCGAGCATGATGGCGGCGTCGCGGCCGTTGTAGCGCGGAGCCGGGTCGAACTGCTTATAGCTCGGTTCGTGTTCCTCATCGGCTATCACCAGCCCGAGACGCGCGAAAGGCAGAAATATCGCCGAACGCGCACCAATGACGACACTCGGCTCGTTGCCCGAGAGCAGGCGGCGCCAGATATCAACGCGTTCGCCGTCGGAAAATTTTGAGTGATAGATGATTACCCGTTCTCCGAAAACATGCTGCAGACGGCGCGTGAGCTGAGTGGTCAGCGCGATTTCGGGCACGAGAAACAGCGCCTGGTCACCTCTATGCAGTATGCTGTCGATGAGATGGATATATATTTCTGTCTTGCCGCTTGATGTCACGCCGTGCAGCAACACGGTCTGCCGGTCGCCGAATCCGTCGCGGATAGCCTTGAGAGCTTCTGACTGGGCTTCGGAAAGCACCGGTAGCTCGCCTGTGACAGGATCGACTGCGGAGAAACGCGAGATGTCGCGCGCTGTGATCACGGCGATGCTTTTCTTTTCGAGAGCTGCGATTATCGGCCGTGCCACTCCGCTACGCTCGAGCATGGCGTCGAGCGTCACTTCTTTTCGGCCATGCTCACTCAGCGAGATAAGCGCCAGCAGGGCGGTCTCCTGTTTCCGAGCACCTTTGACCCGACTGAAAGCCTCGGTCGTGTCGAGCCCCGGCGCGAGACTGATAAATCGGATCTTCTTGCGGCTGAAACGCTCGACTATTTTTTCAGAGATCACAAGCAATCCTCGTTCGATCAGGCGGTCGACGATGGCTTCGGGGCGTGAGATGTCGGCGATCGATGATATTTCTCTGGTCGATAGTCGTTTGCGCTTTCCTATAAGTTCGAACACAAGAGCCTCGTCACTTTCGAGGCCATCGGCATCGTCGGGCTCGAAGTCGGGATTGATCTCCACTACGGTCTCGCTCTCCACCTTGAGACCGGCGGGCAGAGCGGCTTTGAACACATCGCCTACAGGACAGAGATAATAGTCGGCGATCCATCGCCAGAATTTCAGCTGCGGATGTCTTACGATTGGAGTATTGTCGATAAGACACGCTATATCCTTTATGTTGAACGCTTCCCGAGGTGCTTTGGGTGTGATGCTCTCGACTATGGCGGTGTAATATTTCGAGGGGCCGAAAGGCACAAGCACCCTCGCGCCCACAGCTATGTCGCCGCCTATGCTGTCGGGGACACTGTAGGTGAATGTTCTGTCGAATGGAAGCGGCAGTATTACTTGTGCGAAATATTTGCCCATGCTGCAAATTTACGGATAAGCGAGAGCAATGCCAAATTTATTTGAGCATAGCCGAGCGAAAGTAAATCGGATGCAGTCAAATTTACGGATAAGCGAGAGCAATTTTTCCGTTTATGATACTTGGGGGGCAATATAAGCAATCTTTCTTTTTCAAGATCGATGGTAATGATCTGTTGATAGCCATGAATGATCCGGAAAATTCCGAGAGCAATCCTTCGCGGTATGTTTTCCCGATTGGCAATATTCCACGATGGCCTTGTTTTATGCCCCGGGTATTGTTGAGATATTCCAGTTGAGGTATTTCAATCCTTAAATGTCCTTAAAGGCATTGACAGTTTGGCGCAATGTGAAAAAAAAGTATTAATTTTGAACTTCCAAATTCAGAATTAAGATTCTAGCGAAATGTCATCGACAAACAATATAATAATTCCCGAGCAATTCCATGAAATTGCTCCATATCGTGGCAAGGATTTTTTTGAAGCGCTCAACCGTCTGGTAAATGATCCCGGTTTCGAGCATGCCGTCAGGTATGTCATGCCCGATGTGGATTATCCCGAATTTGTCAAGAGTCTGCTGCAGGTCAAAGATCAGAACGAATTTCAGACTCAGGTGATGGGTCGTTTCCTTGAGATGCTTGCAGCGTCGACCACTCGCGGCCTTTCGATCGACGGCGAGGAAAACTGCGAACCCGGGTGCAACTATACATTTATGAGCAATCACCGCGACATTGTCCTCGATCCGTCGTTCCTTAATCTCTGTTTTATACGTTCGGGACTCCCTGTCACGCAGGTCGCTATCGGCAACAACCTGCTGATCTACGATTGGATCGCGGATCTTGTCAAAGTCAACCGCAGTTTTATTGTCAAGCGCGACACAAAGGTCGTTCAGGCTCTTGAGGCGGCCAAACAGCTCTCGGCATATATCCACTACACACTGTACACTCTCCATGAATCTGTATGGATCGCCCAACGCGAGGGCCGAGCCAAAGACTCCAATGACGTCACTCAGGAGAGCCTTATAAAGATGCTCGCTCTTGCCGGGCAATCGGCGGACCTGAAAGAAAAAATTCTCGAGGTCAACCTCATGCCTGTATCAATCAGCTATGAATTTGATCCCAACGACTATCTCAAGGCTCGCGAATTTCTGCTCAGACGTCGCGATCCGGAGTTCAAGAAATCGCAGCGCGACGACCTTTTCAGCATGGAAACCGGTCTGCTTAGCAACAAGGGCAGGGTGAATTTCCGTATCGGCAAGTGCATCAACGCCGACCTTGCCCGTCTGCAGTCGACCGACCGTGCCGAGATCATCCGTTATACCTGTACGTTGATCGACCGTGCGATACATTGCGGATATAAAATCTATCCGGGCAATTATATCGCCTATGACGAGATCAACGCTACGGATCGCTTTGCCTCGCGTTACACGACCGAAGATGAAAGCAGCTTCAACGACTATATTGAGCGTCAGCTTGACCGTGTCGAAGTCGCTGACGTCACTGCCGAAGAACGCGCGTTCATGCGTCGCATGATGCTGACCATGTATGCAAATCCTCTCACTAACCAACTTGCGGCTTCAGAGTGCTGACACTTCTGATCCTGGCTTCTTCCGACTGAGATGCGTCTTCCTCTTTTAGCTTCACTCGTTCTATTCGTCGTCAATATCGCCGTAGACTTCTATCTATGGCGGCGCATACGATCGGCCTCGCGTAAACCTCTATGGCCAAAAGTGCAGATGATCAGTGTTATAGCGCTTAATGTCTGCCTGTTGCTTGTGATCTGCCTGCCCAAACGCAGAGGATCGGATCCGGGGCTTGAGTGGATCATGTGGGCTTTGTATGCCTATTTCTCAGTCTATATACCCAAGTGTATCGTTGTTATTTTTGATCTTATCGGCGGTCTGCCGCGTCTGTGGAAAGCCCGACGGACCGGATGGCTGACGGTAGCCGGCTCGGTGATCGCGGCTGTCGTGTTCTGTGCCATGTGGTGGGGCGCACTGATCAACCGCTACAATATCGATGTCCGCTCTGTCGAGATAGCCATTCCTGATCTGCCCGAGTCGTTCGACGGTTATACTATCGCTCAACTCTCGGACCTGCATGTCGGCACTTACGGCTCTGACACGGCCTTTGTCGCCGAAGTCGTCGACCGCGTCAACTCTCTTGATGCCGATGTCGTTGCTTTCACAGGCGACCTGGTCAACCGCCGCACATCCGAGCTGAAACCGTTTGTCGCTCCTCTTTCTCGTCTCCGTGGCCGCGACGGAGTCTATTCGATCCTCGGCAATCATGACTATGGAGACTATTACTCATGGCCGTCCTCTGACGCCAAACGCGCTAATCTTGACGATCTGAAGGCCATGCAGCGCGCCATGGGCTGGCGGATGCTCAACAATTCGACGGAGATGCTGCGCCGTGGCAACGATTCTATCGCGCTGATCGGAGTCGAGAATGTCGGTGATCCACCGTTTAAGACTTACGGCGATCTTGACGAAGCCTATCCTGCGCTTGGCGATTCTGTAGTGAAAATTCTCCTGTCTCACAATCCCGCCCACTGGGACGAAGACATCAAGGACTCTCCCGATAAAAACATCGCACTGACCCTGTCGGGTCACACGCATGCCATGCAGATCAGCGCATTCGGACTTTCGCCCGCCGCTCTGCGCTATCCGACATGGGGTGGCCTTTACTCCGACGACGACTGTCATCAGCTTTATGTCAATATCGGCATAGGTGAGGTTGCCATTCCGGCACGTGTCGGTGCAACACCTGAAATCACATTGATAACCCTTCGACGCAAGTGACCGACATATCCAAAGCTATTGCTTCGCAGCTTCATCTCGACCGCGATCGGGTAGAGGCTACTCTCGGACTCCTCGACGACGGAGCCACTATTCCATTTATCAGTCGCTACCGCAAAGAGCGCACCGGCGGAATGAACGAACTGCAGATCCGCGATATCATGACTCTCGCCGAGTCGATACGCGAACTTGACAAGCGCCGGCAATATGTCTCCGAGGTCATCAAGGCCGCAGGAGCCATGACCGACGAACTCGCCGCGCGCATTGCCGACGCCGACGCCGTAGGGCTCGAAGACCTATATCTGCCTTACAAACCCAAGCGTCGCACCCGCGCGACCGTCGCCCGCGAACGTGGTCTCGAGCCGCTCGCGCGTATAATCCTTGCCGGCAACGCCGCTGATGTCAGATCGATAGCCACCCGATATGTTTCCGACGAGGTGCCCGATGACAATGCTGCTGTCGCAGGTGCTTCGGACATCATTGCCGAGTGGGTGAGCGAGAATCCCCGCAACCGCGACATTGTCCGTTCGCGCATGCGTCGCGCGGCAGAACTGAAATCCACCCTTGTCAAGGGCAAGGAGTCTGAGGCCCGCAATTACCGCAGCTACTTTGACTACAGTTGCCGCCTGTCACGGATACCCTCGCACAGCTACCTTGCCGTACGCCGTGCCGAGCGCGAAGGGCTACTCAGAGTGTCCCTGTCGGCGCCCGACGACGAAATTGTGGCCTCAATCACCCGCTTCTACGTCAAGGACCGCATGAGCCGTGAAGTCGCTGAGATCGTTTCGACCGCCGTGGCAGACTCCTACAAGCGTCTTGTACGTCCGTCGATCGAGAACGAACTCTCGTCAGAGACTAAAGACCGGGCAGACCGCGAGGCTATAGCGATGTTCTCCGACAACGCCCGTCAGCTCCTTCTCGCTCCGCCGCTCCATCATAAGACTGTGCTTGCCGTCGATCCCGGCTATCGCACCGGCTGCAAGATCGTCTGTCTTGACCCGCAGGGTAACCTGCTCTATCACGGCGTGATATACCCCACGCCGCCTCAGAGCGACATACTCGGCACGACGCGTACTCTCCAGCGCCTTGTCTCGACCTATTCGGTCGACGCCATCGCCCTCGGCAACGGCACTGCGAGCCGCGACACCGAGAACGTCCTGCGGTCAATAGCCTTTCCGCGTCCGGTCGATATATATATAGTCAATGAGAACGGTGCGTCAGTCTACTCCGCGTCTGATATCGCCCGCGAGGAATTTCCCGATCATGATGTCACGGTGCGCGGCGCCGTATCTATCGGCCGCCGTCTGATCGACCCTCTCGCCGAGCTGGTCAAGATCGACCCCAAGTCGATCGGTGTCGGCCAGTATCAGCATGATGTTAACCAGTCGTCACTGCAGGCCTCCCTTGACTTCACGGTCACGAGTTGTGTCAATACTGTAGGTGTCAATGTCAACACCGCCTCGCGCCGTCTGCTGTCTTATGTTGCCGGCATTGGTCCGCAGCTGGCCGCCAACATCGTGGCCTATCGAGCCGAACACGGTGACTTCCGCCGCAAGGCCGATGTCCTGCAGGTGCCGCGCATGGGGGCCAAGGCGTTTGCCCAGGCGGCCGGATTTATGAGGATCCCCGACGGGGACTCCAAACTCGACAATACGGGTGTCCACCCCGAAAGTTACCACATCGTCTACCGCATGGCCCGTGATCTCGGTGTCACACCCGACGAGATGATCGGCTCAGAATCCCTGCTCCGGTCTCTCGACCTGTCAAGATATGAAGACGAGACCTTCGGCAGTGCTACAGTCTCCGATATCGCAGCCGAGCTTCTCAAGCCCGGTCATGATCCGCGAACTGAAGCCGTCTCGGCCTCGTTTGACCCGAATATAAAAGAGCTCGAGGATGTCGCCGAGGGCATGGTGCTCGAAGGCGTGGTCAACAATATCACAGCTTTCGGGGCATTTGTCGATGTCGGTCTGCACGAAAGCGGCCTTGTCCATATCTCGCAACTTGCCTCGCGCCGAGTCGCCTCGCCGGCCGAAGTGGTGAAAATCAATCAAATCGTGCGTGTGCGAGTCATAGGGATCGATCTCGAGCGACGCCGTCTGTCACTGTCGATGAAAGATGTCTGAACCACTGCGATATGTGCTTTGCCTCGGCAGCAATACTCCCGACTGCCGCGAGATCATCCCGAGAGCCGTAGAGGCTCTTGCATGTCTATGCCATATCGAGATTGAAAGCGCCTTATATGAGTCTCCTGACGAAAGCGGTCTCGGTGCTCCCTATCTTAATCAGGTCGTTGCCGTGACGCCTCGGCTTGGCTACGGCGAACTGTGTGCTCGCCTGAAAGCGCTTGAAATTGAGTTCGGGCGTAACGACAGATCGAAAGCGGCAGGCATAATGCCTCTCGACGTAGATGTGATAATATGGGATTACGAAGTAGTTGACCCCTATCAGTTCTCCCGCAGGTATTTCAGGATCGGCTACAACGCGATCTCATGCGGAGAAAAGTCCGACAGTCCTGAATAGCCCGGCTCGTCCGACAGTTTCTCAGAGATTGTCTAAATTTATATGGTGCAGATTTTGAGGGTGGCTTGTCAGATGGATTTTTGCTTGTGATGAGGGAGTGTAGCCGTGGCTACTCGACCGAGGAACAAGCAGAAAGACGCTGTCAATGCCTTAAAAAGCAAAGTAATATAAATTTTATACAATCTCTCAGAGCAGCACTAACTTTCCAAAGAAGTCGGGTTGATGGAAGTCCGGTTTGTCGGTCTTTATCGGGTTCCAGCTCAGAAAGTGAGGCTGGGTGGCTGCCGACGCGCATTTGTAGAAGTTGCCGCGCATTTCTATTGGAAAACCCTCGTATTTCAGACCGAGCATATCGAGCGGTATGGCGACGAGAAGATTCCATGTGAACAGACCTTCGAGCTCGCGGAAAGGACGTGTGCCGCACGACGGATAACGCTCGATGCGGGCGAGCTGGTCGTCGGTCAGACGGGTGGGTTGCCTGCGCTCCGTGCGGTGCGATGCGTTGATGGTGCCGATGCAGTTGAATTCAAAATTCCAATAGGGCAGACTGCCTGTCGGCTCTACAAAAAACTCGACACACGAGTCTTCGCTCACCGGCGACTGGTTCTCGAAATTTTCGGCACGCAGGAAATTGCATCTTACAAAAAAGTCGATATACAGTTTTTCGCCCGAATGAGCCACTGTGAAAGTGGTCAGCGGATGATAGGGAAATTCCTCTATCCAGTTTACCGAGTCTATCGTGCGTCGTGGAGCTTTTTCCTCAAGTAGGTTTATGACCTCGTCGGGAGCCTGAGCAGAGATGAGATCCGGCAGAAAAGGTATTTCGAGTAATTTTGAATCTGACATTATTGTTGAATTTATACTGTTTTTAGACACCTTCTTATTTTGGCAGATGATCCACAATGGCCAGCACAACGCCGACCACAGCCATCGCTATAAGGATCGAGGCGACGATACGGTTGACAAGTCGCAGGGATCTGACGTTGAAGCGTGAGCGCAACTTGCTGACAAGCAGTGTTACCAGATACCACCATATTATCGCGCCGCCGAAGATCGTCAGATAGGCCCATATATAATGTAAGATGATATATTCGGGCAGGATGAAGTTGAATCTGGCGAACAGACCTATTATAAAGAAAAGTATTAGCGGATTTGAGAAGGTCAGGAAAAATCCCGAAATGAACTCACCCCAGTAGCTGCGGTTGTCGACCTCCGCGGTTTTCAGTGACCTGGTGGGGTTCTTTCTGAACAGAAAGAACCCGAAGATAGCGAGAACGATGCTGCCGAATACCTGTAGGGCAAACTGATGGCGCTCGATGATGTCTGTGATAAAACTGATGCCGAAACCCGCGAGCAGGCAGTAAAGCAGATCGCTGATCGCCGCTCCTATGCCTGTGAAAAACGCCGGCCAGCGCCCTTTGCTGAGCGTCCGCTGGATAATCAGCATCCCGATCGGACCCATCGGAGCCGATATCAGAGCGCCTATCGCTAGGCCGCGGGGCAATATGTATAACAGATTTTCGACCATCCTTTACAATATCAAGCAAAGTTAACACCTTTGCCCCAATAATGCAAGCTAAATTTTTCAACGGCCTCTAATTTCACCATAGCTGATTTCGCGGCGGTTGTCTTTTAT
>CAJUMI010000051.1:17149-17409 GCA_910587545.1 uncultured Muribaculaceae bacterium
TGAAACATCAATAAGACAGTTATAATCGATTTTCCGGTGAAGACCCAAAGCATGGAGAGGGTTGAGATTGTGAAATTGGGCTCACCGCTTAACCGACGGTTAACTTGGATACGGCAAAGGTGCCGTCAGGATGAACGTATTGCTTGATTTGCGGGGGCAGTTACAGGAAGCTTCAATTTGCAGTGGCGATGTAAAATCGCATGATAAAGAGGGTGTGTCAAAATAGGCGCATCCTCTTTGGATAGCATGTTGTAAAACAT
>CAJUMI010000052.1 GCA_910587545.1 uncultured Muribaculaceae bacterium
TCGTTAATCATCGTCCGATTGGGCGGATAAAATATTCTCTAATTTAATTCAACCGACAGGTACCCGGCTATATATCCTTATTTGAAAAGTGAAATGGCAGAATAATAGTGTCGGGTCAGAAAATATGACATTTTTATTAAACAAGTTTTAAATAATTATCACATCGATGGATGGTGATGATGTGTTTTTGCGTGTTACGATTTATTTTAGTACCTTAGCGTGTTAAATATCGCAAAGGAAATATCAAACCTAAAATAAATCCATTATTATGTTCAAAAATCAACCCAAAGGATTGTATGTGCTGGCGCTTGCCAATACGGGCGAACGTTTTGGCTACTACACCATGCTTGCGATCCTGCTGCTGTTTCTCCAGGCTAAATTTGCCCTTCCGACCGCAACCGCAGGTCTGATCTATTCGACATTCCTCGCGCTCGTCTATTTCATGCCGATGGTCGGCGGTGCAATTGCTGACAAGTGGAACTTCCAGAAAACTGTGACCTTGGGTATCGTAGTGATGTTCCTGGGCTATTTTGTCATGGCGATCCCGACATCAATGCCCGAGGGCTCGGCGTTCGCATCTCCGGCATTCTATATCATGTTGCTGGCTCTGTTGCTTATATCTTGCGGCACAGGTCTTTTTAAAGGCAACCTTCAGGTGATGGTCGGAGATCTGTACAACGATCCGCGTTACAGCAGCAAACGAGATGTGGCGTTTTCGTTGTTCTATATGGCAATCAACATCGGTGCGATGTTCGCTCCGTCGGTGACAGAGGCGCTCTGCAAAGTGGCTCTTTCGGCTCAGGATCTTATCTATAATCCCGCCATTCCCGGTCTTTGCAACAAGTTTATCGCAGGTGACGAGATAGAACCCGATAAACTTGCCATGCTCATGGAGTTTGCAAAGTCTCCCGCCGATCTGATGGTGTGGTGCAAAACTTATATGGCGACGATCTCGACCGGTTACAGCTATGCGTTTGCCGTTGCCTGCGGATCTATGGTGCTGTCGTTTATAATCTATAAGGTCGGCAGACGTACATACGCTTCGGTTTCCGACAGCAAGTCGGCGGCCGCGTCTTCAAACGGCGCGCCCGTCAAGGAACTCACCAAAGAGCAGACCAAGAGCCGAATCACCGCTTTGTTGCTCGTCTTCACGGTCGTGATATTCTTCTGGATGGTGTTCCATCAGAATGGCCTTACGCTCACAAAATTTGCCGAGGCGTTCACCACGTCCGAATGCTACGGCTGGACCAGAATTGCGTTTAACGTCTGGGCTCTCGCAACTATAGTCGTCGCTGTCTATGCGACATTCAACCTCATTCAGAGCAAGGGACGTACATCTCGCCTGGTGTCAGGCCTGGTGCTTATTGCGGCACTTGCCGGCCTGTATTTCTTCTATGTCAACACCGAAGACCCTGTCACCGGTCTCCAGCCCCAGATTTTCCAGCAGTTCAACCCGTTCTATGTCGTGGCTCTCACTCCGTTCTCGGTGGCCCTGTTCTCGTGGCTCGCCAAGAAGCAGAAAGATCCGTCTGCTCCACGAAAGATCGGCTACGGTATGCTTGTTGCCGGTCTTGGTTTCGGCGTGATGGCAATTGGATCGATCGGTCTCGGCATCGCTCCTGCAGAAGGACAGGCCTCGACCCTCGTAAGCCCCAATTGGCTGATGGGTACTTACCTTGTGCTTACGTTCGCCGAACTTCTGCTGTCCCCGATGGGCATCTCGTTTGTGTCGAAAGTGGCTCCACCCAAGTACAAGGGCGCTATGATGGGCTGCTGGTTCGGCGCTACGGCTATCGGTAACTTTCTGACGGCCATACCTGCCATGCTTTGGGATAAGATAGATGTGGCTGTGTTATGGACTATCCTGATCGGTCTCTGTCTGCTGTCGGCAGCGTTTATCTTCTCGATCATGAAGAAACTTGAAGCCGCAACCGGCGACACTGAAGATGCCGCTCCGGTAGCTGACGTGCTCGAAACTGTAGAAGACGACGTAATCTAAGAAAAAACTGTCTCTAAATGTCATTGACATCTCACAGTGATGCGCTCGTAATCATACCGATGTATAACGAGCGTGAAAATGCTTCAGCCATTATCGATGCGGTGTTGGCGTTGCCACGTTCGTTCGATGTTCTGGTTATAGACGATAATTCACCAGACGGCACTGCGGCCATTGTCAAGGCCAAGATCGTAGAAAATCCAGGCAGGGTGCATATAATCGAACGCGAAGGCAAGCTCGGTCTCGGGACCGCATATATTGCCGGGTTCAAATGGGCTCTCAACCGGAGTTACGGCTATATTTGCGAGATGGACGCCGACTTTTCACACAATCCGGCCGATCTGTTGAAACTTTACGAGACAACGGCGATCAATGGAGCCGATGTGGCTATCGGATCGCGCTATGTGTCGGGAGTCAATGTCGTCAACTGGCCGATAGGTCGTGTTCTGATGTCCTATTTCGCGTCGAAGTATGTCAGAGTGATTACCGGAATGAATATTCACGACACGACAGCAGGCTTTGTGTGCTATCGCAGGCGCGTGCTTGAGTCTATGGATCTCGATGCGATCAAGTTCAAAGGCTATGCGTTTCAGATCGAGATGAAGTTCACCGCTTATGAATCAGGTTTCTGCATAGTGGAAGTTCCTATTGTTTTTGTCAACAGGGCGCTCGGTGTGAGCAAGATGAACGGCGGCATTTTCGGTGAAGCCGTGTTTGGAGTCATAAGACTAAAATGGAACAGCCTCTTTAAACGTTATAAGGCCCGACATAATGACTGAGACTATTATATATAATGTAGACATCGTGACACCCGAAAGGGTGTCGCGCGGTTTTGTGACTGTCGGACGTGACGGACGCATTGAGCGCGTAACTGAAGGACAGGCCGCCGAAGCCGATATATTATCGGTCGGAAATGCTGTCGACGGTAAGGGCGCGCTTCTGATGCCCGGAGCGATCGACTGTCATGTACATTTCCGGGAGCCCGGATTGACCCATAAAGCGACTATAGCATCGGAGAGCCGTGCGGCGGTGGCCGGCGGTGTGACATCGTTTTTCGACATGCCCAACACAGTTCCACAGACTGTGAGCCGAGAGGCGGTAGAGGCCAAAGCTGCGATAGCGGCCAAAGATTCAGTGGCAAACTACGCGTTCTTTATTGGAGCGACCAATGATAATCTCGAAGAGCTGAAGAGTGCTGACTACACTCGGATACCGGGAGTCAAGCTGTTTATGGGCTCATCGACCGGCAACATGCTTGTCGACTCCGAAACCTCTCTCTGCCGTCTGTTTGAAGCAGCTCCGGCAGTGATATCTGTCCATGCCGAGGACGAAGCGATTATCAATGCGGCCAAAGCCGAGATAATAGCTGAGTATGGCGAAGATGCCCCGGTAGAGCTGCACTCACGGCTCAGGCCGTCAGAGGCTTGTCTGAAAGCGTCAGCCGAGGCCGTCAGTCTTGCTCGCCTTTTTGGCTCACGTCTGCATATCGCCCATCTGACCACGGCTGCCGAACTCGTGCTTCTCGAAAAAGAAAACGATATAACCCATAAGCACATCACAGCCGAGGTGTCGCCTCATCATCTGCTGTGGACCGAGGACGATTATGCTGACAAGGGCGCGAGAATAAAAATGAATCCATCGGTCAAGACTAAGGCCGACCGCGATGCACTCCGCAAGGCTGTCGAAGACGGGCGTATCGACGTTGTCGCCACCGACCATGCCCCGCATCTGCTGAAGGAGAAAGAAGGCGGTCTGTTCAAGGCTGTCAGTGGCGCGCCTATGGTGCAGTTCTCGATGGCTTCCATGCTCGGAATGTTCTCGCCTGAAGTCGTGTCGAGAGTGATGTCCGACAATCCTGCTAAACTTTTTGGCCTATCCGGCCGAGGCCGCATAGCTCCGGGTTATTATGCCGATCTGTGTCTGGTCGAAAAGATCACTGAGGGCTATACTGTTAGTGACGGCGATGTCTTGAGTCTGTGCGGATGGACGCCGATGTCAGGCTGCAAGTTGTATTTTAAACCTGTAAAGACTTGGGTCAACGGCAAACTTGTGTTTGCCAACGGTGTTATTAATGAAAATTACAGAGGCCGACAACTTACATTCACTTCTTTACGATGAACGATAAAAATACACATTTCACCGGACTTACCGACAGACAGATCCTTGAGTCCCGCCGGCTTCACGGCGAAAACATTCTTACTCCGCCCCCGCGTCCGTCGCTATTGCGTAAATTCATAGGGTGTTTTGCCGATCCGTTGATAAGAATACTCCTTGTCGCGCTGTTGCTCTCGATAGGAATATCTGTCTATGAATTTTTTGGAGGAGTCAAAGGGGCTTCGGTTTTCTTTGAGCCGGCAGGCATATTTTTTGCGATCATTCTGGCTACGGTCATAGGTTTTTGGCTTGAGGTAAGTGCAGATCGGAAGTTCGACGTGCTTAACAAGGTCAATGACGATATGCTTGTGAAGGTGATTCGTAATGGTGGAGTTACGCAGGTGCCGAGGCGTGAGATCGTGGTCGGCGATGTTGTCATACTCGAGACGGGTGACGAAGTAGTCGCCGACGGAAAACTGATTGATTCGCTCGGCCTGAGGATAAACGAAAGTTCGCTTACCGGTGAGCCGCAGGTCAGCAAGTCGCATCTCGAGTCTGACAAGGACGGCGATGCAACTTATCCTACAGACATGGTTCTGAGGGGTACAACGGTCATGGAGGGTCGCGGTGTGATGGTAGTTACGGCAGTCGGCGATGCGACGGAGTATGGCAAGGTCTATGAGGCTGCTCAGATCGACACCGGCATCAAGACTCCACTGACATTGCAGTTCGAGAGGCTTGGCCGCCTTATATCGACGATGAGCTATATGGTAGGGGCATTGATCATCATCGGCCGTTGCGTGATGTTTGACTGGGCGTCGGCCGACACAATTGAAACGATCGACTATCTTCTGACGACAATCATGCTTGCGATTACGCTTATCGTGGTGTCGGTGCCTGAAGGTCTGCCGATGAGTGTCACTCTGAGCCTCGCATTGAGCATGAGGCGCATGCTTGCGTCTAACAACCTTGTGAGGAAGCTACACGCCTGTGAGACGATGGGCGCCACAACGGTAATATGCACAGACAAGACGGGGACTCTGACAATGAACCGTATGCGTGTGGCCGATACGGATTTTTCGGAACCTGTCAACGATAGCGGAGTTGTCGGCCGAATGTCTGACATAATATGCGAAGGCATTGCTGTCAACTCGACGGCATTCCTTGAGTATGATAGCGACGGCAACCCGTCGCCCGTCGGCAATCCGACTGAAGGCGCTCTGCTGCTGTGGCTTCATGACGGCGGACGCGATTATCTGAAGATAAGGGAGTCGGTGGCGGTTATAGACCAGTTGCCGTTCTCCACCCAGCGTAAATACATGGCTACGGTTGTTGACTCCCCGGCCGTCGGCGGCAAGGTCATTTATGTCAAAGGAGCACCTGAGATAGTGTTGTCAGCCTGCTCCGATATAGCTGATCCCTTGTCGCGTGAAGGCGTGGCGCGTAAGCTCGCCGACTATCAGTCGCGGGCCATGCGAACGCTCGGCTTCGCCTATGGCATAGTTCCCGACGATATAGGCGACGCTATTTCCGGCGGAGTTGTCAACCCAAGGGTAAGACTGACATTTATCGGCGTATGTGCTATTTCAGATCCCATTCGTTCGGAGGTGCCTGATGCGATACGTCAGACACTAAGTTCGGGCATAGCTGTGAAGATCGTTACCGGTGACACTCCCGGCACCGCCAAGGAGATAGGACGTCAGATCGGATTGTGGGACCAAAACGATGTTGACTCTGCCCTCATATCGGGACCGGAGTGGGCCGCCCTGACGGATGATGAGGCTCTTGTCCGCTCGCGAGAGATCAAGATAATGTCGCGTGCGAGACCGACGGACAAATCGAGACTGGTCGACATGCTGCAGCGCAACGGAGAAGTTGTAGCTGTAACCGGCGACGGTACCAATGACGCGCCCGCGCTTAACGCCGCTCAGGTCGGTCTGTCGATGGGCGACGGCACGGCAGTGGCCAAAGAGGCTTCAGACATAACGATCATGGACAATTCGTTCGGCTCGATAAGCAAGGCTGTCATGTGGGGGCGTTCATTATACCAAAACATACAGCGCTTTATCCTGTTCCAACTCACGGTCAATCTCGTGGCCTGTATCATAGTCGTGATCGGGGCATTCACGGGGACTGAGTCTCCGCTTACTGTGACGCAGATGCTTTGGGTAAACCTCATCATGGATACGTTTGCGGCTTTGGCGCTCGCTTCGCTCCCGCCGAGCGAGGAAGTTATGAAAAACAAACCGAGACGACAGAATGATTTCATAATTACGCGAAAAATGTATGCAGGCATTATAGTGACAGGCTTGATATTTACAGCCTTGCTTTACGGCATACTCCAGTATTTCAGAGAGAGCCCGATCGACAGTCTCGCGAACTTTGATTTTATGAAATTCCTGCAGTGCTATACTGTTGTGCCGGGCGGAGAGAGTCTGACGGCCTATGATCTGACCATGTTCTTTACGGTGTTTGTATTCCTGCAGTTCTGGAACCTTTTCAACGCCCGAGCATTCGAGAGTGGTCATACGGCGTTCCATGACGCGCGTCACAGCTTGGTTTTCTTCGCGACGCTTGCCGTCATTCTCATCGGTCAGATCGCAATTGTGTATGTCGGCGGAGCGATGTTCAATGTCTGTGCCATTTCGCCGCGCGACATGCTCATAATCGTTGGGGCGACATCGCCGGTAATGATTTTGCCGGCGGTCTGTAGCCTTGCAAAGAGGCTCAGGCTCTGACTTTTTGGATGAAGATTGGTGTTTCCTGCCTGATTTTGTGCTATCTTTGTAATCGAAAATTCTATCACAACCATAAAACCATCATTACATGAAATTTACAAGTGTATTACCGGCTTTAGCCGTGGCTCTCGCTCTGGCATCTTGTGCTTCGTCTCCCAAGGCGACGCAGGTACAGTGGGAGACACTCGGCAACAGTTCGGATGAGGCCGGCAGCTATTATGTGCAGCGCTTCACAGTCAGCGGCGATCTTGACTTCGACCGTTTGGCGTTCAATCAGTTCACCCGCCCGATGTCGACAGTCAACCCGGCTGACACATTGATTGAAATCATGCCCGGATATTATTGTGTGGCGTCTCCGCGTTTTCGTGAGGCCGAGGGCGACACCATCATCGTGGATATCCGCGTCAATGACGAACTTCGATCTATCTGTTATGCGCCTGACGGCGTGCATACAGCCGATGCCGACAGCACGACTGCTCCTGTAGAGCTGACTTTTGCATCGATGACGGCTTTCCCGGCTCAGTATTCGACTGCCGCACTCGACCGTATGCCAAAAGCTGAAGAAATATATGAATTCAATGAGGCATTGGCCGCAGACAAGGCCGGTGACTATGAAGTAATACCATCATTCAAGAAAGTTACATTGACAGACGGCGAGTCGACAGTGGCCGATATCAAGATTGTCGACAAGCCTACAGACAATGGTCAGGGTGAGAAATATAAGATCACTATCGCCGATAATGTAGCTACGGTAGAGGCGTCGCCCGAGTTTATGGCGACGGCTCATCGTCGTGCCGAAGATCTTGTGGCCGGTTTTGCCGGTCCAACAGTGGCTAATGCTATTGTCGAGGACGAGCCTGATTTCCGTTACCGCGCGGTGATGATCGACATTTCACGCAACTATCAGACTCCGGCCGAGATGCGCAGGGTGCTTGATATGCTCGCCCGATACGGCTTCAATCATCTCCATTTCCACTTCAGCGATGATGACGCATGGCGTCTCGATATCCCGGGGCTGCCCGAACTTGTAGAGGTCGGTGCGCGACGCGGCTACACTCTCGACGATGCCGATTTCATCGCTCAGATTCATGCCGGTGACGGCAACCCTGATTCCAAGTCGGGCACAGCCAACGGCTATTTTACACAGGATGATTTTATCGGTATGCTCCGTTATGCCGACAGTCTTGGCATCAAGGTGCTGCCCGAGGTCGAGTCCCCCGGACATGCCCGCGCTGCGATCAAAGCGATGGAAAAACGCTACCGCACGACAGGCGACGCGTCGCTCCGTCTGATTGAGGACGGGGATTCGTCTGTCTATACTTCGGCCCAGTGTTTCCACGACAACGTGATGAATCCCGCTCTCGAATCAACCTATGCTTTCCTTGAAAAGGTGTATGACGGTATCATCGACATGTATGCGCGCGCCGGAGTCGAACTGCCTGCTATCCATATCGGTGGTGATGAGGTGCCCCACGGTTCCTGGAGCGGGACCCCGTCGGTTATCAAATATAAAGAGGAGCATGGTGTGGCCAATGACCACGATATGCATGCCGTCTTCAACCGCCGCGTGTCTGATTATCTTGCATCCAAGGGCGTGAAGGTTTCCGGCTGGCAGGAAGTCGTATGCGGACGTACCGATGACTATAACAAGGCTGTATCAGGCAACGCTTATTCTGTCAACAGCTGGACCCAGTCACTCACGACTCCCGATGCACCGTCGCGCCAGGCTCTCGACGGCGGCTATCCGTTGATCCTCAGTAATGTCAACCGCTTCTATCTTGACATGAATTCAAGCTATCATCCCGACGAACGCGGTCTCACGTGGAGTACTCCCGTCGACGAATTTGTCAGCCTCGGCGGATACCCTGAAGAGTTGATTGTATTGCAGCCTGGTGACCGCGAGAAGATTTTCGGTCTTTCTGGCCAGCTGTTCTCTGAGACAGTGCGCAGTGCTGCCGATATGGAAATGCGTCTGCTGCCCAAGATGCTCGGTCTCGCAGAACGTGCGTGGAACAGCACTCCGACCTACACCAATGCCGATTTCAATGCCGTAATTGCTGATCGTGAAATACCTGTCTGGGAGCAATGCGGCTATAACTATCACATGCGTCAGCCGGGCATCAAGGTTGCCGACGGCAAGGCGACGATGAATGCGCCTTATGTCGGCAAGGGTGAGATCCGTTATACGATCGACGGCTCTGAGCCTGACGGGCAATCGGAAGTCTACACCGAGACGATTGATGTTCCTGAAGGGACAAAACAGATACGCGCCGCCTATTATCTCAACGGCAAGCGCTCTGTAACTACCATCGTATGGCTTTGAAATTACACGATAGTGACCATAATAAAAAAAGACCGCTTCAAGCGGTCTTTTTTTATTATGGTCACTTGTAGTTTTCGGCGGCATCGCGGATGGCATAGAACATCCGTCGGTCGGCGTCGGTCAGCTCGATCCCACGGCGGGCCATAACCCGGGTAGCGACATCGAAAAATTTGGTCATCGAGACGTCTGAGAAGCCGGCTGTGCCGCCTTCGCTGAACGATGGCACGAAGTTGCGGGGAAAGCCGGTGCCATGGATGTTGACACCTACGCCGACGACAGTAGCCGTGTTGAACATTGTGTTTATGCCGGCCTTTGAGTGATCGCCCATTATCAGGCCGCAGAACTGGAGTCCTGTCCGGAGAAAGCGGTGTGAAGGGTAATTCCACAGTTTGATTTCCGTATAATCGTTCTTTAGGTTGGATGCGACGCATCCTGCGCCGAGATTGCACCACGACCCGATTACGGCATTTCCGAGGAATCCGTCGTGGGCTTTGTTTGAATAACTGTGTATGACTACGTTGTTCAGCTCTCCGCCTACTTTTGACCATGGACCAATGGTTGTGTCTCCGTATATCCTGGACCCCATGTTGACAAAAGAGTGCTCGCAGACGGCGATGGGACCGCGCAATGCGGAGCATTCCATCACCTCGGCATCGGCACCAATGTAGACGGGACCGTGGGTGAGGTTGATCGCACAGCATTCAACCGTGGCACCTTGCTCGATGAAAAGTTTCGCGGGGTCGCCTACCACGGTAACGGTCGGACTGACAGGTGCGCTGCGGCGTCCGGCTGTGAGCAGGGCGAAATCGGCCTCGATCTCTACTCCGTTGAGGGTGAATATGTCGGTCAGGTTTTCTACGCGGCGCACAGCCATGCCGGTGGTCAACTTTGTCTGCTCGGCGCCGCGTACGGCAATGGGATTGTCATCGCTGTCGTATAGTGCCTGGCCTGGGGCAAGCGAAGCTATGGCTGACGCGAGATCGGGGGTAGGGATGACGTCAGACGCTATACTGACAGTATCGTCGGATGATCTGTCGCATCGGATCGGGAAAATCTCGGAGAGATAACCGTTTGGTTCATAACTGTATGAGCCGGGAAGCATGCGCTGCCATTTTTCACGCAAGGTTAGTATGCCGATACGCAGTTCGGCCACGGGGCGCGTGTAAGTCATCGGTAATAGATTTTCTCTCCGGTTTTTGTCGTCAATAAGTAAGTAGTCCATATTTGATGAAATTATTCGCAAAACTACATATTTTGTCGTAATTTTGCTGCAAAATAACGAGCTAAAAGCGATATGACCTTCACTGAAACCCAACTTGCCGGAGTGTGGATGATCACACCTTTGCGTCATGGCGATGCCCGCGGATATTTCTGCGAGACGTTCCGCCGCGATGAATTTGAAAAACACATAGGCGTCGTGGACTTTGTTCAGGATAATGAGTCAAAATCATGCCGCGGTGTTGCCCGCGGACTCCATTATCAGGCCGGAGACGCGTCTCAGTCCAAGCTGGTCAGGGTGTCGGAAGGTGCTGTAATCGACTATGCCGTCGATCTTAGGACCGGATCTCCGACTTTCGGCCGGTGGCAGTCCTTCGAATTGTCGGCCGATAACGGCTGTCAGCTTTTTGTGCCCCGCGGTTTCGCGCATGGTTTCGTTGTGGTCAGCGGTGCGGCTACTTTCCAGTATAAAGTAGATAACCTCTATTGTCCGCAGGCCGAACGCTGCATACGTTTTGACGACCCGACGCTTGCTGTCAGTCTGCCGTTGCCGCTCGGCGAACTGTTGTTCTCAGCCAAAGACCTGAACGGAACAGACTTCGAAACGGCTGAGAAATTTTAAGGTCGGGTCCTGTTCTTTTGCGCGCTAATCCTTGCCGTCTTGCATGGTCGAGGACGGTTTATGTTTTATAACATATTTTGCAGCAGCAATAAAATGTGTCTAAAGTCTGGCAGATATTGAAAAAAATGATAATTTTGCGAAAATGCCAACTTAAGATCTTTTCTCATGAAAATCGTTGTAGCCTTATCTTTATGTCTTATCGTGGTATCGGATCTTGCATTTGCTTCCGCACCGGCGAATGTGGTCATATCTGACGCTTTTGAACTTTATCGTATTGTCGACACCCCGTCTGGACCCGTTCTTAAGACAGAGGAACGGGCTGAATATGAGGCGACGCGCTATTCTGCAACGGCCGTGACGGCGGCTTACTACAACGATGTTATCTCTCTTGACAAGGCTTCTGGCGGAAAGGCTCAATATAGGAATGTCAATCAAAAGAATATATTTCATGACGACAGCCGCATCTGCTATATTAATCTTGATCTGAAGAAAAAAGGTGATAAGGCCAAGACGGAGTTCCGGCGTACGTACAAAAATTTAGCCTATTTTACAAGGGTATCTCTTTCATCGGCTTATCCGGTGCGTAAAAAGTTGGTGAGATTTGAAATTCCGGCTTCCTGCCCTGATATTGCGCTTGTCGAGCTGAATTTTCCCAAAGACCGGATTATCCGGAATGATATTAAGAATCCCGACGGTTCAAGAGTAATCCTGTTTTCAGTCACGGACATTCCGTCGAGTTGCGATGACAAAGCGTCACCGCCAGCTCTGGCCTGCGATCCGGTTATCTTGGTGACGGGATATTTTGCCGGTCTGGATGAGTTGTATGAATTTCATCGCAAGATGCTCGAAGTCGATACCGTCATCCCCGGTGTTGAGGCTATATTGGCCGAAGCTGTCGGAGATGCGTCTGACCGGCGGAGTGTGGTCGAGGGAATATATAAATATGTGCAGAACAAGATCAGATATGTGGCCTTTGAAGAAGGTGAGGCGGGCTACCGTCCTGATGCGCCGGCCGAGGTGCTCCGCAAGCATTATGGAGACTGCAAGGGTATGGCGATGCTTCTTGCGACTTTGCTCAAGCGTGCCGGCATCAAGGCTGAGGTGGCAAGCATCGGCACGAAGCGTATACCATTCGATATCGCGACATATCCGTCGCTGGCAGCGACAGATCATATGATCTGTATTGCACCGGCAGACGGCGATACGTTATTCCTCGATGCCACATATAATTATATATCATCGCGCGATATTCCCGAGGGAATTCAGGGAAAAGATGCGATGATGTTTAATAGTGTCGGCGGCTATAAAATGGTCAGAGTGCCATGGCGTCAGCCCGATGCCTCGCTTTGTGACGCCCTGTATGAGTACGAGCTTGTCGGCGGAGGTCTTGTGGGGCAGGGACGCAGACGCTACAGCGGCGATATGCTCGAGATACTCCTGTCATCGGTCAATGGCCTTGATCGTACCTATAAGAATGATTTGCTCGTAAATGAGATGAAGCCGCGGCCCAAATCGGTAGTTGACAGCGAGAGTATCAATGGTTCCTATGTCGCGGACGGGATCTATGAACTCACGGCTTCGGTTTCTGATGTTAACGCGATTGTCGATGCGGGTGAGACGATGTATGTCGATCTTAACGCGTCAGACGATATGGCCCGTAGAATTGATATTGCCGATCGCAGGAGCGATTATGTATTCCCGTTAAGAGCCAAGTTGGTCTGCAGGTCGGAGCTGAAGATCCCCGACGGGTACAAGGCCGGTGAGCTGCCAGAGAGCTATCGCATCGACAACGGAAATGTCGAGATGTCGTGTGATTTTATGTCCGAAAACGACAAGGTGGCAGTAGTCAAGACAATTTCGGTAAAGCAGCCGAGTATGCCTTTGGGTTCGCTTGAGGACTGGAACCGCACTGTGGCTGACTGGAAAGAAGCGTGCAACAGCCAGATAGAATTGATAAAAATTAATCCTTAAATACAATACTGCAGATGAGACACAGACACTTATTGACGGCCATGTTGGCGATGGCATTTTCGGTACTGACGGCGTCAGCCGATAAAGCCCAAGATTACAGGCAGTTTGCCGAAGAGACCAAGGCGTGGGTGTATTCACTCGATCTTCCGGCATTCGATGTCAGGGAGATACCTGAGAAGTATAAGAATGAGTCGGCTGTCTATATCGCGGTCTATGACGGTATGACGGTGTTGCGCAACACCGAGCCGGGACGAATGCCCGGCACTCTGCGTTTCGCACGCGATAAGCATATCGAGGGTGGCGACCTGCAGCGTATGTTGGTGTATATAAATGATAAGTCCGCTCTCGAGCGCTTTTCTGAATTTGATTTCGCGACAAGTATAACGCGTAAATACGGGGCTTCACACCGCAAATACCGTTTTGCGATGGGGGTAAAGGTGATCAAACCTGACGGACGAGAGATTGTGATCGACACTGATGAATATGTAGAAGTGAAGGAGGGCAAGAAGGATAAGGACTCGCGGCGCAAACTCGCCGTGCCCGGACTTGAAGTCGGTGATATCATTGATTACTACCTGTATGTCAGCCATGATATCCATAACGCTCATCTCGATCCGATGATGATCATTCTGCGTGAAGATTATCCGGTGATGGACTATTCTGTCAGCCTTTTGCTCGACGGCACTCTTTGCTCGAGCTACCGCCTGCTTAATGGAGCTCCCGATCTCACCGGCTGGCGGGATTCCGAGGGAAATTTCCATCTCGAGATGAAAATTCAGGACATTCCAGCCCGGCCTCGTCTGTACTATAGTGATATCCTTCAGTCGCCGGCTGTCAAACTGTTTGTTTACAATCGCGATGCCGAGCAGTTTACGCCAAGAAGTTCCTCGACTATCGGTGTCATGCCAGAGCCGTCTCCATTTTTTATTAAAAACGAGTGGTGGGACATGCGTAAGAAATTATACTATGATGATGCCGGCAAAGACATGCTCAAGGAGTCGCTCAAGAATGTCGGTAACGCACCCAAGATGCTTGACCGGGCGCTTAAATCAGGGCAACGGACTGTCGAAGAGGTGTCGGACTGCGCCTACAATCTCCTCGCCTTTTCTTATTATGTCTCTGACCGCGGCTTTTCACCGCTTGTGTTTGACATCCAGTTGCAGAGTCTGCTGAAAGGTTTTGTCGGTGATTCGCTGATGGCGGTGATGACGACTGCGGGCTATAACGAGCCGATTGACCTGGTGGCGTCGTTGTTTGACATATCGACAGGCTGCGTGTTGCCCGGCGACACACGTTATTATCTTCCCCCGCGGTCGATATTGTCTCCTTCGGAAATTCATCCTTATTATTCCGGCCGAATTTCCCAGCAACTCACATCGGAAAAGCTCAAGAGTGAATATCCCGGCGGTGACACCTGTTTTATAGCCCTGCCCGAAGGTAAGGCGGTGAGAAACAGAAAATACAGTAAAATGACCGTCGATATTGACGGTTCGACGCTCGTTGTCAATAGGAACGTCTCCTGCTCCGGAATTGCGAAGCTGGGACAGTTGTCGTTGCTTAACGATGAGGACATTGTCAAAGCCTATCTTGAGTATTTCAGGGGCTTCGGACTCGATGTGGCGATCAAGGAAAACGGCAAGAAGGCGGCTGACCGAAAAGCGCGTTATGCCGACGCCCGCATCAGCCAGAGCAGTGACTTCGAATCGGAAGTCAGAGATTACCACGGCGATGTGGTGGTGGATTCGGTCAAAGGGTCGATTATATCAGTGGGCATTGACCCCAAGGCTCCGAAGTTTGTATATGAGGTAGGCTATAATGCCAGGGACCTTGCTCGAAAAGCCGGGAAAAACATGCTGCTCTCGGTAGGCAAACTCTGTCAGCATCAGTCTGAATTGCTCGAAAGCGACCGCACCAGAACTGATGACGTCGTCACCGATGGCGCGCGGGAATATTTAACCAGGATCGAGATCAATCTGCCGCAGGGCTACACCGTGTCCGATGCGTCCCTTGAGAAACTCACGCGTCTCATCCGCAACAAGGCCGGATTTTTCGGAGTAACCGCCAGGGCCGACTCGGGAGTGTTGACCCTCGACATAATGAAACGTTACGACTGGCGTTTCCTGTCGGCAGACATGTGGCCCGACATGGTCGCTCTGATCGATGCCGCATCCGACTGGCAGGCCGCGACAGTGTTGCTCGAAAAGGAAGGTTGAAAGATAAAAAATTGATTTTCAGTGCGGAATTATTTGGAAATCAGAAAATTTTGTACTAATTTTGCAGAGATTTAAAAGGCTCTGCATGCCCTTCTGTCGCTAACTTATTAAGGTATAGAGCGATAGGTGGGTCTTGTGGTGTCGGATGAACAGAGTTTAAAGTTAAGAAAAGAGATAAAAAACATTTAAGAACTAAAAAAACTAAGATGCCTACCATTCAGCAATTAGTAAGAAAAGGACGTGTGGCTCTTGAGGACAAGAGTAAGTCTCCCGCGCTCGATTCATGCCCGCAGCGTCGCGGCGTGTGTGTGCGTGTGTACACCACCACTCCCAAAAAGCCTAACTCGGCAATGCGTAAGGTTGCACGTGTGCGCCTCACAAACGGTAAAGAAGTCAACTCGTACATCCCCGGCGAAGGTCACAACCTTCAGGAGCACTCGATTGTGCTTGTGCGCGGCGGTCGTGTGAAGGATCTTCCCGGTGTTCGTTACCATATCGTTCGTGGCACACTTGATACCAGCGGTGTTAAGGATCGCACTCAGCGTCGCTCGAAATACGGAGCCAAACGTCCCAAGGCCGGTGCAGCCAAGAAGTAATCTGTGAAGCGCCTTTACGGCGATCTGACAGGTGAAGTTTACTAAACGCACCGCGAGTAAATTATTTAATTATAGATTAACTCGTTTTTGAATTTCTTGTAAAGCTGCCTTATAACAGGTTGAGTAAGTGTCGTCGGAGGACGGGCTGAAGAATGAAAGAAGAAAGCAACCAAGCAATCAAAAACACAACGTATTCTTTAAAATGAGAAAGGCTAAACCTAAGAAACGGATCATTTTGCCCGATCCCGTTTTTAATGACGTGAGAGTTACAAAGTTTGTCAATCATCTCATGTATGATGGCAAGAAGAACACAGCTTTCACTATCTTCTATGACGCGCTTGAGACTGTGAAGTCTAAGCTTCCAAACGAAGAAATGACCGCCCTCGAGATCTGGAAGAAGGCTCTCGAAAATGTTACACCTCAGGTAGAAGTTAAATCTCGCCGTGTGGGCGGTGCCACTTTTCAGGTTCCGACTGAAATCCGTCCGGACCGCAAGGAATCTATTTCAATGAAAAATCTTATCCTTTATGCCCGCAAGCGCGGTGGCAAGACTATGGCTGACAAGCTCGCGGCTGAAATCGTCGATGCTTTCAACGATCAGGGTGGCGCATTCAAGCGCAAAGAGGATATGCACAAAATGGCTGAGGCTAACCGCGCATTCGCTCACTTCCGCTTCTAATATAAGCAATGTCATTGAATATAAATTTCTATCGGAATACTCAAAATGGCTAAATCAGACGAATTACTTAAATACACCAGAAATATCGGCATTATGGCTCATATCGATGCCGGTAAGACCACAACTTCCGAGCGTATTCTGTTCTATACCGGTCTTACGCATAAGATCGGAGAAGTTCATGACGGCGCTGCCACTATGGACTGGATGGAGCAGGAACAGGAGCGTGGTATCACCATCACATCGGCCGCTACGACTACTTTCTGGAAGTATAATGACGAAAAATATAAGATCAACCTCATTGACACCCCGGGACACGTTGACTTTACTGTCGAAGTAGAGCGTTCGCTTCGTGTCCTTGACGGTGCTGTTGCCACATTCTGCGCAGTAGGCGGTGTCGAGCCGCAGTCGGAGACTGTATGGCGTCAGGCTGATAAATACAATGTGCCCCGTATCGGTTATGTCAACAAAATGGACCGTTCGGGTGCTAACTTCTTTGAAGTTGTC
>CAJUMI010000053.1 GCA_910587545.1 uncultured Muribaculaceae bacterium
TGTCTGTGCTCGTCGTGGCCGATGACGCCACAAAGAGTGTCAACAACGCCCTCGCAGCATCCGAGATCGCAGTCAATGAGCCTGAGCGATCAGACATTTCAGACAAGTCTGGCTTCTCAGAAAAGTCCGAAAGATCCGAAAAGTCTGAGAAGTCCGAAAAGTCAGAGCCGGCCGACTTGTCAGAGCTATCCAAGTTGTTCGAGAAATCAGAGCCGGCCGGACAGCCCGCCCGCAAAGCCATGTCCATCCGGCAGCTTCGCGACATGGAGCGCCGCCAAGCAAAACTGATGCGCAAAAACCGGACACAAGAATCAATGCCCGTTTGATATTAACCTAAACAGGCCTTATTACATTATCTATAATTTCACCATCTATAATTTCACCGGATTATTTGAGGTTGTCGTATTCGTCGTCAGCGACAGGCTCAAGCCATTCGTTAGAGGCGTTTTCACCCGGTATCTCAAAAGCAAGATGCGCAAACCAGCTGTCGGCGGCAGCGCCATGCCAATGCTTCACGTTGGCGGGAATATGGATTACCGTGCCGGGAAATATCTCCTGTGCGGGTTTCCCTTCCTCTTGATACCAGCCACGGCCGGCAACGCCTACAAGCATCTGACCGCCGCCTTTTGTGGCGTGGTGGATATGCCAGTCGTTGCGGCAACCCGGTTCAAAGGTGACATTGAAGAAAGGTATCTGCGAGTCGGAGATGCGGGCAAGGTAACTGTTACCGTGAAAGTATCTGGCATATGCCGTATTCGGTTCGCCTACCGGAAATATCATTTCCTGCTGGAAGCGTTCTTTTTCGGTCGCTGCATCTGTCGGATCCGCCCAGACCTCTTTTGCGACACGGAAGCCGGCCCAAGCGTTGGGCCATCCGGCATAGAAAGCCGCCTGAGTAAGTAAAGCTGCAATTTCTTTCCGTGTAATACCATGCTTTTTCCCCATCTCAAGATGTGAACGGAACGAGGAATCTATCAGACCTTTTCCGAGAAGGATAGAGATTGTGACCATGCTGTGGTCGTGAAGCGAAAGCGTGGAGTCATTCCATACGGCGTCGCCGAATAGGATATCGTCGTTAAGCTCCGCGAATTCCGGAGCGAAATCGCCGAGTACAGTGCGCCCAGCGGTCTGGGTTATCTTCTGCTGTGCCATAACATTCGTATCTGTGATTATCGAAATAATTGCTGTCAGTATTATTGCATGATTTTTCATTCGCATCTTATTGTAAAATTGTTTTCTTTCCATTTATGATATAGATTCCGGCGGGTAATCGGTCGGGGTCATTGTCGGGTGGTGTTACGCGAACACCTTTCAGGTCATAAATGCCTGTTGGATGGCTGCCGTCGGCCATGACACCATCTATTCCCGATGAACCCGACAGGGCAAGCGTGACATCAACATCACCGTTTCCAAGCAAGCCTTTAAGCGCAGCCCCGGAGCTGATATTGTCTATCTTCCCAAGACGAGTGAAATTCCATGAGTTTGTATCGTAATAGATTACGAAATTTCTTCCTTGATAAAGTATCAGATCACCGGCTACGGTATTTATCCGTTCGTCATTAGTCGGGAGCGACTGCGGCAATGGCCCTACTTTCTCCATATTGCCATAGTCCGACATGTGTATAGTTACAGGCCCGTCGGCAAGCAACTCTTTCAATGCCCTCGTCGAACTGTTGTCAACAATCGAGGCGGTCAATGCGCGACCGTTTACGTTTATTGATAGTTTGTCATCCATATCATTATGTGTGAGATCGTTATAATCTATTCCATTCAGCCACGCCGACAAGAGAGGTGACGCCGATGAAATCTGCGAGGAACGTATCCACAAACTCGGTGGCAAGAATATGCCTTCAGGGACAAGCCGTTTTGCATCGGCCTCGACTCCCGATATTCCGCTACTTGCGCTCGACACTATCAGCCCTATATTTTTACCGGCAAGGGATGCTCCGTTATGAAACAGGAATGTCTGCATGGGCGCTGCCATGTTGCCCCACCAAAGAGGAGTGGCTATTATAACCGTGTTATATTCGTCCCAATTGACCGTCACCGGGTCAATTGCGGGATATGAGGAGGCATCATTGGGTTTGGCTCGGATCGCGGCTATCTGCTCACTGCCTATCGCATAGTTATCTGCCGCATAGTCAAGCCCCTTCTCAACCGGTTCAATCCTGATTACATCGGCTTGGATCTGCACTGTCAGTTCACTTATAACGCGGTGGATGTTGTTGGTATAGCTGTAATATGCCACTAAAGTCTTAGCCTGTATCGCCATTACACTGAATATTAGAGATAAGAGAATGATGTATTTCTTCATAATCAGTTTTTATTTATTATCCAATTCCTTTTCACACAAAAAGTGCCTTCATTGAACCTGCCGTTCAGGTTAAATATACACTATCCGGATTTTTGTCCGGTGCAAAATTATAGCCTCAAGATAAAATAACATGTATCAAAATCGCTGATTGGATGACCAATTTCATCTATGGAGTGAAATCGGTAACAAAGTCGCTTTGCTTTGCAAAAATCAGGTTTATCGAGATAAATGACTGAATACGACAAGGGGCATCCGACTGTTATTTACAGCTCCTTAATTTAAACTACTTTTGCAAGGTGTCTTCTCTGCAGCTCGAAAATCCACAGCCGGTAATTTCTCACTTCTGTTATTGAACAAGATCTAACTTTGTCAGAAAATAATTAATTTTGCATATGGAAGAAATCAACAGAATCGACACCATTCAAGAGTACAACGACTATTTCGGCGTCGAGACCCCTCACCCGTTGGTGACAGTAATCGACTGCCGCAAAGCCAAACCGTTGAGATATGGCCGGAAGTTTTTCAATATCTTCGCTATACTGCTGAAAGATCTGGAATGCGGCACATTGAAATACGGCAGAAGCGTCTATGACTATCAGCAAGGGACAATGATTTTCATTGCCCCGGGTCAGGTAATGGGAGCCGACGACGACGGCCGGTTACACCTGCCGAAAGGTTGGATTGTAGCTTTTCATCCCGAATTTCTACGAGGAACGCATCTCGCGAAAGCCATCAAGGAGTATTCGTATTTCTCCTATAATGCCAACGAAGCCCTGCATCTGTCGGAACAGGAGCGTAAGACTGTTGTCGATTCGATAGCGCAGATCAGTGACGAACTGCAACATCCGATTGACAAGCACACCAAATCGCTGATAATCGACAAAATCAAACTGTTGCTTGATTACTGCGTCCGCTATTATGACCGCCAGTTTATAACACGCGAGAATGCCAACAGCGACCTGATGGCACGGTTTGAAGAGTTGATCGACAGCTATTTAGTCTCTTCCGCGCCTGCCGAAAATGGATCTCCGACAGTGCAGTATTGCGCCGACAAACTATGTATATCAGCAAACTATCTCAGCGATCTCTTGCGCAAAGAGACAGGCATGTCGGCGCTGCAGCATATCCATCATAAGATGGCCAATGTGGCAAAAAATCAGATTATCGGCAGCTCCATGTCGATCAGCGAGATATCATATAGCCTCGGTTTCCGGTATCCGCAACATTTCAGCCGCTGGTTCAAAAGAATGACAGGCTCGACACCCAATCAATATCGGACACAACTTAATTGACACCGGATCCGTGGGGAGGAACCGACGGATTTGACTACCCGCAATATCTTTCTGTTCTTGTTTCACCTTGCTAAATCAGGTGTGCCTTTTACATTGCTGAAAACAGCATACTATTAATGTGTGCAGTTTTCAGCTACTTCGCAATAACTTAATTTAATATCATGAAATATGGTAAGATTTTTACTGAAATTTTTCCAAATCCCATACGCCTATCCGGACAAATCATAAACTTAAAGCAATTCATATTGTTATAACTAAGAACACCGGCATTAGCGGCTATTCTTAATGAATTATATACAACATGATTGTAAGACATTTACAGATGGCAAATCCAAATAGAACAATATATTTTTTCCTTTAAATTTTCAAGTTATGATTGACCCTGATTTTAGAAAAGGCGATGCGAAATCAGATGTATTCGCAACCGATACAATGCTATCACCCGCGCCAGTAGACAAAATACCTGACGGACCGACAACGCCGGAAGTGGCATATCAGATGGTGAAGGATGAAACTTTCGCACAGACGCAGCCACGTCTGAATCTTGCGACATTCGTCACCACATATATGGATGACTACGCCACCAAACTGATGAACGAAGCCATCAACATCAACTATATCGATGAAACCGAATATCCACGTATTGCATATATGAATGCCAAATGTATCAACATTATGGCCAATCTATGGAATACACCCGAACAGTCTAAATGGAAAACGGGTGCGCTGGCTATCGGTTCGTCGGAAGCATGTATGCTCGGTGGCATTGCTGCATGGATACGATGGCGCGAACGTCGCAAGGCCGCAGGCAAACCGTTTGACAAACCTAATTTCGTGATCTCGACAGGCTATCAGATTGTCTGGGAGAAATTCGCACAGCTCTGGCAGATCGAAATGAGGACAGTGCCTCTGACACTTGACAAGACGACGCTCGATCCTGAAGAGGCGATTAAACTTTGTGACGAGAACACGATCTGCGTCGTTCCTATCCAGGGTGTCACATGGACGGGTCTTAACGATGATGTAGAGGCTCTTGATGCAGCTCTTGACGCCTACAACGCCAAGACAGGCTATGACATCCCAATCCACGTCGACGCAGCCAGCGGCGGTTTCATCCTGCCGTTCCTCTTCCCCGAAGTCAAATGGGACTTCCGCCTTAAATGGGTTCTATCAATCTCGACATCAGGTCACAAATTCGGTCTCGTATATCCCGGACTCGGATGGGTGTGCTGGAAGGACAAAAAGTACTTGCCAGATGTTATGAGCTTCAGTGTCAACTATCTCGGCGCCGAGATCAGTCAGGTGGGCTTGAACTTCTCGCGTCCTGCCGCTCAGATCCTGGGTCAGTATTATCAGTTCATCCGATTAGGCTTCGAAGGCTACAAGGCCGTACAGTACAATTCGATTTCCGTCTGCAAGTATCTTCATGAAGAAATAGCTAAAATGGCTCCGTTCCAAAACTATAGCGAAGACGTTCCCAACCCGATCACCGTATGGCTTATGAAGCCCGAATATCAGAAGACTGCAAAATGGACATTGTTTGATCTTCAGGACAAACTCGCCCAGCGCGGATGGATGGTACCGGCTTACACAATGCCGGCCAACATCGAGCAGATCGTCGTCATGCGTGTCCTTTGCAAACAGGGATTCAGCCGCGATATGGCAGACCAGCTCCTGAACGACATCCGTTTTGCCATCACAGATCTCGAAGCGCTGGAGTATCCGACCACGACCCGCATCAAGATGGAAAAGAGCGTTCCGCTGCAGTCGACAGCTTTTAATCATACCGGTCGCTGAATCATAAAACGAATTTGACTTTTTTGAGAGGACGCCGGCAATCAACCGAGACGATCGAATTGCCGACGTCCTCATTTTTTAAAGGAACTTACAATCTCCCATAGATATGAAACGGACAATTACAAAGTCTCAGATAAGTGATGCCGTCGAAGAAGCATATAACGACTGTAAAAGTATAAGTGGCGGAGTAAACGCACATTACATTCCATATCTCGCCAATGTCGACAGCAATCTGTTCGGAATAACAGTGACCTTGCCGAGCGGCGAAACATACGGGTTCGGGGATACGGAGTATCGCTTCGGCATCGAGTCCGTGTCGAAAGTGCCTACCGCGATACTTGCCATGCGTCAACAAAGTCCACAAGCTGTGCTGGATAAGATCGGTGCGGATGCGACCGGCCTTCCGTTCAACTCGATATTCGCTATATTGCTCGAAAACGACCACCCGTCGACTCCACTTGTCAATGCAGGCGCGATCACCGCTTGTTCGATGATTTCTCCTAATGGCGACTCCGAAGGCAAATGGAAAGCAATTACCGACAATATAACCGATCTATGCGGATCGGCACCCGAACTTATCGACGAACTATATAAATCAGAAAGCGAGACAAACTTTAACAACCGTGCGATAGCATGGTTGCTGAAAAACTATAACCGGATATATGACGACGTGACAATGAGTCTCGACCTTTATACCCGCCAATGCTCTCTCGGAATTACCACGTCGCAGCTCGCCGCGATGGCGGCCACGATCGCTTCGGGAGGCCGCAATCCGCTGACAGGCAAACAGATTTTCTGCCCGGACATAAGCGCCCGCATAACGTCACTTATCGCCACCGTAGGGTTTTACGAACATACCGGTGACTGGCTTTACACTTCGGGAATCCCTGCAAAAAGCGGAGTCGGCGGAGGCGTACTCGGTGTTCTTCCCGGTAAAATGGGCATAGCGGCATTTGCACCGCCACTCGATGACGCAGGAAACTCCGTGAAAGCGCAGTCAGCCGTAAAGGCCGTAGTCTCAAAACTCGGACTCGGCATATTTGAGAGCGATCCCGTAGAGATTGTATAGAGGGAGTGTTATCATACAGTCAATCAAATAAAATAGTATAACGTTTAAACAATTTATTATGTCTGAACCTTCGGCAAAAGTTTCCGCCCCTTCTCAAGGAAAAGCGACGGTCAAGAGAGCGGCCAAACTTGGCGTATCAGCTCTGGTCATTATGAATATTGTCGCCGTGGTTTCTCTGCGCGGATTACCCGCGGAAGCCACTTACGGCATCAGTTCGGCTTTTTATTATCTGTTCGCAGCGATAGTATTTCTTATCCCGGTATCACTTATCGCGGCCGAGCTTGCCGCTATGTTCCCGTTCCAGCAAGGCGGCATGTTCCGTTGGGTAGGTGAGGCATTCGGCAAGAAATTAGGTTTTCTCGCCATCTGGCTCCAATGGGTGGAATCGACAATCTGGTATCCGACTGTCCTGACGTTCGGAACTGTTTCGCTCGCATTTATAGGCATGGATATGGCGACAGACTCGGCGCTTGCATCCAACAAAATCTACACTATCGTTGTAATGCTGGCGATCTATTGGATAGCGACCCTCATCACTCTGAAAGGCATGGGTTGGGTCGGTAAAGTAACCAAGGTCGGCGGTATTGTCGGTACAATCGCGCCCGTAATTCTTCTTGTCGTTTTGGCAATAATATATTTATGCACCGGCGGACAGATCCAAATGAATCTCCATGGCAGTTTTTGGCCCGATTTCTCTGATTTTAACAATATCGTGCTGGCATGCTCCATTTTCCTTTTCTATGCCGGTATGGAAATGTCGGGAATTCATGTCAGGGAAATAAAGAACCCTACGCGCAATTATCCAAAAGCCGTATTCATCGGCGCGATCATCACTGTGTTGATCTTCATAGTAGGCACATATTCCCTCGGCATCGTAATCCCGGCTAAAGATATCAATCTCGTGCAGAGCCTGCTTGTCGGCTTTGACAATTATTTCGCGTTCCTGCACGTCAAATGGCTGTCACCCGTAATCGCAATCTGTCTGGCATTCGGTGTTCTCGCCGGAGTCCTGACATGGGTCGCAGGTCCGTCGAAAGGTGTGTTTGCGGTAGGCCGTGCAGGCTATTTGCCTCCTTTCTTCCAGAAGACGAACAAGGCAGGTGTCCAAAAAAACATTCTTTTCGTGCAGGGTGGCATTGTCACCATACTCGCATTCATTATGATCTTGATGCCGTCAGTGCAGAGTTTTTATCAGATCATGTCGCAGTTGACGGTCGTTCTTTACCTCATAGCTTACCTACTGATGTTTGCGGCCGCAATATATCTCCGTTACAGCATGAAGAACGCCAGACGTCCGTTCCGCATCGGATCAAAAGGCAACTGGTTGATCTGGATTGTAGGCGGAGTCGGTTTCCTCGGCTCGCTTCTGGCATTCGTATTCAGCTTCCTGCCTACAAATTCAATAAACATGGGATCTCACGCCGTATGGTTCTCTGTTTTGATCGGCGGAGTCGTTCTGTTTGTCGTGTTGCCGTTCATCATTCTGAAATTCAAAAAAGCATCATGGCTGATGCCCGGCAACGAGTTTGTGCCCTTCCATTGGGACAAGGATCCGAAATCTGTCGCCGCGCTCGAAGCCGCTCAAAAGGAATTTGACAAAGAACAGGCAGAGGAATAACGGAGTTAGCTTCCTGCACTATGGCAACTACAATCCAAAAGCCGATTTCGGCAATGACCTGGGCATCGATTATGTCATTGGCATTAATCGTGAATCTCCCGGGTCTTGCCGTTTCGCCGATGCTTGACAACCTGAAGATTATATTCCCTCATGTTTCAAATCTTGAGATACAGTTGCTCACCATGTTGCCTAATGTGTTGATCATACCGTTTGTCCTGCTTTCGGGAAAACTGTCGATGTCATCCCACAGAATCAACATTGTAGCCGCAGGACTCTTGATTTTCGCATGCAGTACGGTAGCATATATGTTTGCCTCAACCATGACACAACTGATAGTAATAAGCTGTGCCATGGGGGCAGGTGCGGGTCTTATAATCCCGTTCTCAACCGGCTTACTTTCCGATTCATATAAAGAACCGGCCCTGATGAGGCAGCTCGGCATCCAGTCAGGCATATCCAATCTTGTACTGGTCTTAGCGACATTCATAGCCGGCTGGCTGGCCACGATGAAAAACTGGCACATGCCGTTCCTTGTCTATGCGTTGGGGATAATTCCCGTAATATTGATTCCCTGGCTAAAAGGCGTGCCCCACCCTTCACACAGTCCCCGTGACCTGACGGTCGCTGCCAAGACTGAAACCAAAGATGTCTTTATCGACAAAGTATGTTACCGCAGCAACGGCTTCAGCATATCAAGAAGCGTAACGCTGTTTGCATTATACTTTACCGTCACCGCGCTCACAATCGTCATTTCATATTACTCGTCATTCCTGTTCGAGCAACGCCACTGGGATGCTTCGATAACAGGAACAGTGACCGCCATATTCTTCCTGTTTATATTTCTGCCCGGTTTCATACTGCCGTGGATATTGAAGATTTTCCGGAACTCGACATCATTTTTCTCGGCCCTTTCGATTGCCATAGGCCTGGCTCTGATAGTTTTCATACCGATAAAACTTATAGCAGTCATCGGTGCGGCCTTGTGCGGCATAGGATACGGAATTTTTCAGCCGTTGTTCTACGACAAGGCGACACGGATTGTCAACAACCGGGCCAAGAACACACTGGCCATGTCTGTCATTATGTCTTCAAACTATATCGGCATAGTATGTTCTCCGCTGATCATTGACTTCACCCGCTCACTGATAACCGGAGGCCATAGCGAGACATTTCCTTTTATAATGAATTTTATAATAGCGCTCGGGCTGTTGATCGCCACAGTCATTTTCCGACATCGATTCTGCTTCTATATTCCACCGAGCTATTACAACAATTCGCTAAACTGAGGATCAAAACCGCAAAAAAATCAAAAATATGTTTTGTAACATATTTTATTTTGCTTGCAGGAATAAAAAAAATTGCGATATTGCAGGGCGTAAAAAACAACGCCTGATAACAGGTCAATCAAAACAAAATTAATCTCTAATAACATGAAGATTTATAAGACCAACGAAATCAAAAACATCGCACTTCTCGGTGCCAAAGGTTCAGGTAAAACCACGCTCGCTGAAGCTATGCTTTACGAGTGTGGAGTGATAAAACGTCGTGGGACCATCGACGCAGGCAACACTGTGTCAGACTATTTCCCTGTAGAAAAAGAGTATGGCTACTCGGTATTCTCGACTGTGTTCCATGCCGAATTCCTCAACAAAAAACTCAATGTCATCGACTGTCCGGGAGCTGACGATTTCGTGGGCAACGCCATTACAGCCCTCAACGTGACTGATACCGGCGTTATCCTCGTCAACGCCCAGTATGGAGTCGAGGTCGGAACACAAAACATCTTCCGCACAGCCTCGTCAATCAAAAAGCCCATAATCTTCGCCATCAACCAGCTCGACGGCGAAAAGGCCGACTACGAAAACGTGATCGAGCAGATGAAAGAAGTGTTCGGCCCTAAAGTCGTCGCAATACAATATCCCCTCGAATCAGGTCCGGGCTTCAACTCGATGATCGACGTGCTGCTGATGAAGAAATATTCATGGGGGCCTGACGGAGGTGTGCCTACGATAGAGGATATTCCCGCAGAGGAACTCGACCGCGCCAACGAGCTTCACAAAGCTCTCGTCGAAGCCGCGGCCGAAAATGACGAGTCGCTCATGGAGAAATTCTTCGAGTCAGATCATCTCACCGAAGACGAGATGCGTCTCGGCATCCGCAAAGGCCTTATCGACAGATCGATTTATCCCGTATTCTGTGTGAGCGCCGCCAAAGACATGGGTGTAAGACGTATGATGGAATTTCTCGGCAACGTCGTGCCTTTTGTCAATGACATGCCCGCACCCGTCGACACTGCCGGCAATGAGGTCAAACCGGACTCCAGCGGTCCGCTCAGCATCTTCATGTTTAAAACCACTGTTGAACCTCATATCGGCGAAGTCAGCTACTTCAAAGTAATGTCAGGCACACTGAAAGCAGGAGCCGATCTCGACAACATCAGCCGAGGCAGCAAAGAACGTCTGGCCCAGTTGTTCTGTGTCTGCGGCCAGATCAAGACTCAGGTCGACCAGCTCGAAGCCGGTGACATCGGCGCCACGGTCAAACTCAAGGACGCCCGGACAGGCAATACGCTCGACGAAAAGGGATGCGACATCGAATTCGATTTCATCAAATATCCCGCACCCAAATATCAGCGCGCCGTAAGACCTGTGACCGAGAGCGACGCCGAAAAGCTCAACGCCATCCTCACCCGTATGCACGAAGAAGATCCGACATGGCAGATCGAACAATCGAAAGAACTCAAGCAGACCATTCTTTCGGGTCAGGGCGAATTCCACCTGCGCACACTCAAATGGCGCGTCGAGAACAACGACAAACTTCCCATCGTATTCGATGAGCCGCGCATACCCTACCGCGAAACCATCACCAAGGCCGCACGCGCCGACTACCGTCACAAGAAACAGTCGGGCGGCGCAGGCCAGTTCGGCGAAGTCCATCTGATAATCGAGCCTTATGTCGAAGGTTCTCCCGTTCCCGACACTTACCGCTTCGGCAACCAGGAGTTCAAGATGAGCGTACGCGACACCCAGGAAATACCTCTGGCGTGGGGCGGCAAGCTCGTTGTCCACAACTGTATAGTCGGCGGCGCTATCGACGCACGCTTTATTCCGGCTATTGTCAAAGGTCTGATGGACCGCATGGAACAAGGCCCGCTGACAGGTTCCTACGCACGTGACGTGAGAGTATGTATCTACGACGGCAAGATGCACCCGGTAGATTCGAACGAAATATCGTTCAGACTCGCGGGACGCAACGCATTCAGCGAAGCCTTCCGCAACGCCAATCCCAAAGTACTCGAACCGGTCTATGACGTCGAAGTGTTCGTCCCCGCCGACGTGATGGGCGACGTGATGAGCGACCTTCAGGGACGCCGAGCAATCATCATGGGCATGAGCAGCGAAAACGGTTTCGAGAAGATCAGCGCAAAAGTGCCTCTGAAAGAATTGTCAAGCTACTCTACAGCTCTGAGCTCGATCACCGGCGGACGCTCCTCGTTCACGATGAAGTTTGCAAGCTACGAGCTCGTTCCGGGTGATGTTCAGGAAAAGCTCCTCAAAGACTACGCAGAAACCCAGAAAGAGGAATAAACACACACTTTTTATTGCAAGGCAGGCCGGAAGCAGGATTGGTTTTTCTTCCGGCCTGCTTCTTGTTTTGTGCATACTCGCTTTGGCATATAATTTGCCCATGACAATAAAAATGATTATTTTTGAAGTTCATTTGCTATTCCACATCAATGTTAATGACCCGACTGATCATATTATCACTGCTTGTATTGATGGCTGCTCCTTTGTCGAAGGCACAGACCGACAGGATCAGAAGCATCGTTGCGTCGACAGGCAAACAGTATGCTCCGGACAAGCGGCAGTCAGTATTTGAGATCTCGGTCTCGGATGACAAAGACGGATGGATCACTGTCAGCGGCAAGACATCAGATGCCGTGGCCTTCGAGGCGCTCGGACGTGAGATCGGGAAGTCGGGACTGAAAGTCAGGAACAAAGTCAGTCTGTTGCCCAGCGACCGATGGGCAATGCCCGTAATATCAGTGGCCAACATCAGGACACGGCCGTCACATAGCGCCGAACTCGCTTCACAGGTGCTGATGGGCATGCCGCTCCGCGAGCTTGAACGCGACGGCAATTGGCTAAGAGTGCAGTGCCCCGACGGTTACATAGGCTGGATAGCCTGCAGTTCGGTCACTAAGAGATCAGACGCGGATATGCGCCGGTGGCGCTCGGCAGAGCGTGCCGTAGTCACATCGGTCTATCAGATCCGATGCTACCGTGCGGCTGATGCATCGTCGACCCGCGACGTCGTGTCAGATCTTGTCAACGGTGACATCGTCGAACTGACAGGACTCACAAAAGGCAGCCGGTCGCAAATCATTCTGCCTGACGGCCGCAAAGCATGGGTTGACGTTGGCGACATTACACCTGCCGGCGAATGGGCCGCCCGGACTTTCGATGCCGGAAAGATACTCGACATGGCATATTCGATGGAGGGCCAGCCGTATCTCTGGGGGGGCACCTCGACCAAGAGTCTCGATTGCTCGGGACTGGTCAAGGTCTGCTACCTCGCCAACGGCATCATCCTGCGCAGAGATGCCTCCCAGCAGGCTGTCACAGGCCGCAGAATAGAAGCCGGCGACTGGCGGTCGTGCCGTGCTGGCGATCTGCTTTTTTTCGGCAACGCCAAAAGCGGCAAAGTCACCCATGTTGCCATCTACGACAACAACGGCGCCTACATACATTCGTCGGGCCGCGTGATGCGAAACAGCGTCGATCCCGCATCTGACAGATATCTCCCCACGCCGTTTCTTCATTGCGTCAGGATCGACGGATGTGAAGGAAGCGACGGCATAACACGTGCCAAGGATCACCCCTGGTATTTCAACCTATAATCCCTTCGGACTATGGACAGAAGAAACTTCATCAAAGCAGGCGCGCTTGGAGCGGTAATGACAGTGGTGTCGCCTATATCTTTCTCTGCTTACGGCAACCCGACCAGACGTAAAGGCAAATCCGGCAGGCTTAACCTGTCGTTTGATCCCTATGAATTGCAATTGCGTCACGCATTCAATCTGGCCAAATCGCAGCGCACGACAACCCCCGATGTGCAGGTCAAAATCGAATACGACGGCCTGACAGGCTATGGCGAGGCTTCGATGCCCCCCTATCTCGGCGAGTCGATAGCCTCTGCGACAGCATTCCTTTCGAAACTCGACCTCAGTCAGTTCACCGATCCGTTCGCGATCGAAGAAATCCACGACTATATGGATTCTGTTGCGCCGGACAACTGCGCGGCCAAAGCCTCTGTCGACATAGCTCTGCATGACCTCCTGGGCAAGATAATGGGACAGCCGTGGTATAAGATCTGGGGCCTTGACCCTCGCAAGACACCCGACACATCGTTCACGGTCAGTTATGACGCCGATCCGGCAGAGATGAGAGCCAAAATCGACGATGCCGCTCCTTATAAGGTCATTAAGGTCAAGATGGGCCTCAATCAAGACAAAGAACTTGTCGAAGCCATACGCCGGTGCTCCGACTCACCGATATGCGTCGATGCCAATCAAGGCTGGACCGACAAGGAACAGGCATTGGAAATGTGCCACTGGCTTAACGAACACGGATGTCTGTTTGTCGAACAGCCTCTGCCGAAAGAGATGTACGACGAGACGGCATGGCTCAGAGAACGCTCGCCGCTGCCTATCATCGCCGATGAGTTTCTGCAGAGACTGCCTGACGTCCGCCGTGCCGCTCAAGCCTACGACGGCATAAACATAAAGCTGATGAAAAGCACAGGCATGCACGAGGCACATAAAATGGCTGTCCTCGCCAAGGCTCTCGGCATGAAAGTCATGATCGGATGCATGACAGAGACTTCATGCGGCATCTCGGCTGCCGCACAGCTTTCGCCTATGGCCGACTGGGCTGATCTCGATGGCAATCTGCTTATCGCAAATGACCGGTTCGACGGAGTCAGAATTGTCGACGGAAAGATCATGCTGAACGATCGTCCCGGCATCGGGGTTAAAATTTTAAAATAACAAATGGTATATCCTGACACAATAGAACACAAAATCGGGTTTGATGCAGTCAGAGAGCAGGTGCTCGAACTGTGTCAGTCGCAGCACGGCCGCAAGATATGCACGCAGATGGCCTTCTCGTCCGACCGCGACGAAGTGACCCGGCTCCTGGGAGAGACAGCCGAAATGCTCGACATTCTCAGCGGAGAGACTGATTTCCCGATTGGCAATATCCACGACGTGGACCACGTGATGGCTACTTTGCGCATCGAAGGCGCTTATGTCGGCTCACAGGAACTGCTGAGACTCCGCACATCGATGGAGACTATGTCCGAGATCGCCTCTTTCTTCAAGAGCGTTCGCGACGACGAGGGGAAGTCGCCCTATCCCCGTCTCGACGACATCGCGCTAACCCTCAAGACTTTCCCTTCGCTCGTCACCGAGATCAGCCGTATAATCGACCGGTGGGGCAACATCAAAGACAACGCCTCGGCTGAACTGTCATCGATAAGATCCGCGTTATCGTCGATGAACGGATCGATCAATTCGCTGATGCGCAAGGTGATGTCGCGCGCTGCGAAAGACGGACTGATCGAACCTGACACAACACCGTCTGTCCGCGACGGACGACTGGTGATACCGGTGTCGCCGATGAACAAGCGCAAGATAGCCGGTATCGTCCACGATGAATCGGCTTCAGGAAAGACCTTTTTCATCGAGCCCGCAGAAGTGGTCGAGGCCAACAACCGCGTTCGCGAACTCGAACTCGACGAACGGCGCGAAATAATGAAAATACTCGTCGGACTCGCGGATCATCTGCGACCCTATGCCGACGAGATAAACGACAGTTTTTCAACGCTGGGAGTCTTCGACTTCATTCATGCCAAAGCAAAGTTCGCGGCCGATAATTCGGCATCATTGCCACGGATCGGCCGAGACTGCAGATCTGACTGGCGCGGAGCATTCCACCCCGTGTTGCGGCAGTCTCTCTCTCGCCAAAACAAGGAACTCGTCACTCTGGACATCAAATTCACCACAGACGACCGGATAATCGTAATCTCAGGCCCCAACGCAGGCGGAAAGTCAGTTACGCTTAAAACTGTCGGCATCGTGCAGTATATGGCCCAGTGCGGCCTGTTGCCGACCATGCTTTCACACTCGACGCTCGGCATTTTCGATTCCATATTTATCGATATAGGCGACGACCAGTCGATAGAGGACGACCTCAGCACCTACTCGTCGCATCTGCGCAACATGAAGACCTTTCTGTCGCGCGGCGGCAATCGGTCGATGATCCTGATTGACGAATTCGGAGCAGGAACCGAGCCTCAGATCGGCGGCGCGATCGCACAGTCTCTGCTCAAACGTTTTAATGCCAAAGGCATGTGGGGAGTGGTGACAACACACTTTCAAAATCTCAAACTGATGGCCGAGGATACACCCGGGCTTACCAACGGGTCTATGCTCTATGACCGCCATCTCATGAAACCGCTGTTCAGGCTTTCGGTCGGCAATCCGGGCAGCTCGTTCGCCATCGAGATCGCACGAAAAACCGGATTGCCCGACGATGTCATTGCCGACGCCGAACAGCTTGTTGGCAGCGACTATATCAACGCCGACAAGTATCTTCTCGACATCAACCGCGACAAACGCTACTGGGAAAACAAACGTCAGTCTGTCAAGCTAAAAGAGAAAAAACTTGACGAACTGCTTGAAAAATACGAAGCTGAGGCAGGGATGCTTCGGGAAAAACGAAAAGAGATCATCGACGATGCGCGGAAAGAAGCTCTCAGAATAATAGAAGGCAGCAATGCCGCGATCGAGCGCACTATCCACGACATACGCCGTTCCCAGGCTGACAAAGAGAAGACGTTGGTAGCCCGCAAAGCACTGGACGACAAAAAGAGACAGCTCGGCAGCAATGCCGGTCAGAACGACAGTCACGAACTACTGGAAAAAGCCGACAGACACAACAGGCCCAAAAGAGCCGTGAAGTCAGTCCAAGCACCGTCGGCTACAAAGAAACGCGAAATCTCCGTCGGCGACAATGTGCTGCTCGACGGGAGCGGAACCGTCGGCACAGTCACCGGCATCTCAGGCAAAAACGCGACAGTCATTTTCGGCAATATCACCACAACGACCAAGACTGACCGCCTCACCCTGACCGAAAGGAAAGCAGACAGCGGTACACGCAAGGCTGCGTCGTTTGTCAGCGTGGCGACGCGCGAAGAAATGCGCGAGCGACAGCTAAAGTTCAAACCTGACATCGACGTGAGAGGCATGCGCGTCGACGAGGCCCTTCAGACCATCACATACTTCATCGACGACGCTGTGCAGTTCAGCAGCGCGAGAGTGCGCATACTCCACGGCACAGGCACAGGAGCCCTGCGTCAGGCCATCAGAGACTATCTCGAAGGGGTTAACGCCGTCAAGGCATATCACGACGAGGATGTGCGTCTGGGCGGCGCGGGCATAACCGTCGTGGAGTTCTGACCCGGTGTCAGACAATGCAAAATCACACAAACTTGCGGCAAATTAAACCTTTTAGCAATATAAATGGATATTCTCAACAAATTGACCCCCATTGATAACCTGTGATTTTTGGACAGTTTTTACAGGGGTTGA
>CAJUMI010000054.1 GCA_910587545.1 uncultured Muribaculaceae bacterium
CCTTCATCTGAGCGTCAGACAAAACGGGAGTTAAAATGAAAACGGTTTCGTACTTCATTGGGTTAAACGTTTGATTATTAATTTATAAAGTTGAGATTGTTTAAATCGCTTGCAAAGTTACGTCTTTTTTTTCGTAACTCCAAATCTTTCAACACCTTTGTTTCACGCCGGACCATGAAAATCGCCATTACAGACCCCAAATGTTAAATATTATATTTATAACCTCGTCAAACATTATTATTTCGAGAAAATCATTAGTTTTGCGATCTAAAGACTAATCTATTCGCACACCCATAATTGCGCTATCATTAATAACATTTATCTGCAATACTATAAATTATGCGAACCATTGCAATCATTCTTGCCGCGCTTATCGCGCAACCGGTCTTTTCAGCCGATAAAAAAGGAAGACAAGAAAGACCGCTATCTTTTTACCAAGATCAAGGAAGCCACATGGGATTCAGATCTCAACAACGCTTATCTTCTGTTCTATGACAACGACGGAAACGTCGCCGATTCGATCCATACACCCTATTTCGTCTGGAACAACGACACGACATATATCTCGCAAATCAGAATACCGGTCTCGGGGCGCGACACCACTTATGTCTTCGACGTTTGCTCGCCGGGCTACGAGACGCTGACCGTGACATGGGACATAAAGGCCTTCGGCAAGCGCGAAACATACCGCGAGATGCCGCCGCTGACGCTCAAAAAGTCGCGCGTACTTAAAGAATTGACCGTCACCGGTCAAAAATCAAATTCTACAACAAAGGCGACACCATAGTCTATGACGCCTCGGTCTTTCAGCTCGCCGAAGGATCCATGCTCGACGCCCTTATCGCACAGCTGCCCGGAGCCAAGATCGACGAAAACGGCAAGATCACCGTCAACGGCGAATTTATAGAATCGCTCCTGCTCAACGGCAAAGAGTTTTTCAAAGGTGACAATAAGGTCATGCTCGACAATATCGGCGCCTACACAGTCAAGAACATCCAGGTCTACAAAGGCCACACCCAAAGAGAAAAGTGGACCAACGACCCCATCCCGCCTCAGCATCTGACTATGGACGTCAAGCTCAAAAAAGAGTACAGCAACACATGGATAATCAACGCCCAAGGAGGCTACGGCACTTCCGAGCGCTATCTCGAACGACTCTTCGCTTCATGGTTTTCACCGAAAACCACCATTGCGGTCTCAGCCAACGCAAACAACCTCAACGACAACCGCCAGCCGGGCAAATCGGACAGCTGGACACCGGAGAGTATGCCGTCGTGAGAATCGAAGAACACCACAGCCGCCCTGACCTATGATCACACAAATAAATCTGAAACGCTCAAATTCAACGGTAGTCTGTCAGCTATCTCTGCATCGACCGACTACAACTCATCGACTTCGAGAGTAAATTTTCTTTCGAGCGGCAACACCTTCGACAGGTCATTCAGCAACAGCAATACCAGGATGTTCAACATCTCAACGATGCACGACGTCTACTACTGCAAGAGCAACAGCTATGCGGGCGGCCTCGATTTCAACGCCAACTACTGCAAGAACAAAAACAGCTCCAGCGCCATATCAGGTACATTCAACCGCGAATATGCCGACATGAGCCGACAGGCCCTCGAGGCCATCTACTCCGCGCCGGCTCCCGGAGTGCTCGAATCCGTTATCAACAGATCGATCACCCGCTCCAACGGCGACAGCCACAGCAGCCTCATATCGGCCTCGCCTTTCTTCAGCTACACTATCCCGAATACCAACGACGCACTGACGGCTTCAGCTGTCATCAACTACAACAACAGCAAAGCCAACCTGTGGAACGACTATGACATCAACTTCGGCTCAGACCCAGAACCGGCCCAACTCCGCCGGCAGTACACCGACAACTCGCCGAACTATACTCTCTCGATGAGAGGAAACATCACCTACCGATGGACGATGAAACGTTCATAGATGATGAATTTCACTTATGAATATTCATTTAATAAAAATGAGCGCGACTCTTACATGTTCGCCCTCGACCGTCTTGACGACATAGGTGTCCTGCCTGACGGATATCAGAGTGTGCTTGATCCGTCCAATTCCTACACATCATCCACCTATACCAACAGCCATAGACTCTCGCCGTTTTTCATATGGATCAAGGACTTCGACAAATCAAGATTCAGCATTTTCACGATGCCCCGCTTCACTATCGAACACAATCATCTCGACTACTGGCGCGAAAACCGTTCATATCTCGTCAAGCGGACATCATTTCTCTTCTCGCACAGCAGCTATAACGGCTTGCTGTCCTATGACTTCTCCAAGTCCGATGACGGCTCCAACCATTACGGCAACACACTCTCCTACGAACTCAATCTGAACACAAGCACACCGGAACTTCTCCACCTCGTCGACGTTGTCAACGACGCCGATCCCCTCAACATATCCGTAGGAAATCCCGATCTGCGTAACGCATTCACACAGAAACACGGCCTCAAATGGTTCCACAGGCCGGCAAGCCGTTCAACAACACGATCGACCTGTCCTATGAACTCATATCCGACGCGCTCGTGCGCGGCTATGTCTACGACACATCCACCGGTGCACGCCGCAACCGCACATACAACATCAGCGGCAACAACACCTTCCGGGCTCGCGACTTCTTCAATCTCGAATTCGGTTCCCAAAAACAGTTCACCATCGCATCGTCGACAGATTTCAGCCTCGCCAACAACACCGACATGATAGGCATCAATAGCGAGGAGCCTCAGAAATATGCCGTGCGCAACTCGACACTCGGCGAAGACCTCATCTTCACTTGTCGCATCGGCAAGCAGAAGATTTCGGCATAGGGGACCGTATCCCACCGTCACACCTCGTCGGAGCGCGCCGGTTTCTCCACTATCGACGCCTAACACTACAAATACGGAGTCAACGGCACATTCTCACTTCCTGCCGGCTTCGGCATATCGACAGACTTCTACCTCTACAAACGTGTCGGCTATGGGGTGAAAAAACTCGACACCACCGATCCGATCTGGAATTTGCGGCTGACTTACACTCCGCGCAAAAGCCGCTGGTTATTCACCGTCGACGGCTTCGACCTGCTGCACAAGCTCTCCAACGTCCACTATGCTGTCTCCGCATCGGGCCGCACGGTCACCTACTCCAACACCCTACCCCGCTATATGCTCCTGACCGCACATTACCGCCTCAACATTCAGCCAAAGAAATAAGCGTTTTTTTTGTATCTTTGCGGCTGTGAAATATGGATGAAAGCGATTTGAAAAAAAAGACAGCGCGCGGACTACTCTGGGGCGGCATAGGCAGCGGCGGCATGCAGCTGCTCAATCTGGCGTTCGGCATCATCCTCTCGCGCATCCTCTCGCCCGATGATTACGGCATTGTCGGCGCCCTTGCCATCTTTTCGGCAGTCGCCGGCATCTTCACCGAAAGCGGCTTCACTCTCGCCATCGTCAACCGCAAGACTGCTAGCGAGAGCGACTACTGTTCGGTGTTCTGGTTCAATCTCGTCGTCGGCGGAGTGCTCTACACGGCGCTGTTTTTTCTCGCCGTGCCGATAGCAAGTTTTTATAATACACCCGAGATGGTGCCGCTCGCCCGTTTTCTTTTCCTCAGTTTCTTCATAGGCGCGATCGGCTCAGCTCCGTCGGCCTATCTTTTCCGCAACCTTGAGATAAAGCGACGCAGCAAAATACTGCTCGCCTCAGTGGCCATCTCGGGTGCTGCAGGTGTGGGCTGCGCGTTAGCAGGCATGAAATACTGGGGTATCGCGGTTCAGACCGTGCTCTATTCGCTTTCACTGACCATGATGCTGTGGTGTTCGGTAGACTTCCGGCCGAAGATGACGTTCTCGGCCGGAGCGATCCGCGACATGCTGCCGTTCAGCGTCAAACAGATGGCCGTAGCTCTGTTCACCCACGTCAACAACAATTTCTTCGCCATGCTGCTCGGCCGATTCTACGGCATGCAGAAGACCGGCTACTATACCCAGGGAAACAAGTGGACCACAATGGGCTACTCCACTCTGTCAGGCATGATCAACAGTGTCGGGCAGCCTGTCATGCGGCAGACCGTCGAGGAGTCAGAGCGTCTTCACAGGGTGTTCCGCAAGATGCTACGCTTCGCTGCGTTTGTGAGTTTCCCCGCCATGTTCGGACTGTGTATCGTCGCACGCGAGTTGATCTCAATCACCATCACCGACAAATGGCTCCCGGCTGTCGCCGTAATGCAGATTCTGTGTGTCGGCGGGGCGTTTATGCCGCTCGCCACGCTCTACGGCAATCTGTTCAACAGCATCGGACGCCCGGGCATATATATGTGGAATACCATAATCCTCGGCCTCATTCAGATAGGCCTCGCCGTAACAACCTACACTTACGGAATGAACACCATGCTCACGGCGTATGTCATAGCCAACGTCCTCTGGCTTTTTGTATGGCAGTATTTCGCCGGCAGGTCTATCGGGCTGCGCCTGCGTGACGTCGTCGCCGATGTCGTTCCCTACATGGTCGCCGCCGCCGCAGTAATGGCCACGACATGGCTGGCAGCATCCATGATCGTCAACGACTGGCTTTCGCTGGCAACGAAAGTAATTATGGCCGCGACGCTATACAGCCTGATCATGTGGCTCTCGGGTTCAACGGTTTTCCGGGAGACTTTCCGGTATTTTTCAAAAAAGTAATAAGTAGGGTTCAGACGAGCGGCTTACGCGTGAACGTCTCTATGTGGCGCCGCTTTTTCTCCTCAAGGATTTCCGACACGGCCAGAAGGATGCCCGACTCCTCGACATTGCCGAATTCGTCGTTTATCGCCGTGCCGAACATCTTCATTGTCGGCGACAGACTCATATAGGCATTGACCAACGGCGGAATACTCAGTCCGTATTTATGCACCTCGCCGTTGAGTATCCTGTAGTCGGCCCTGAAATCGCCGCCTGTGAACAGCCGCTCCATCGCCGCCGCGTCGCTGTGGGTCTGCAATGCCGTGATGGGAGTCACAAGTTTCTCAGGGTCGGGAAAATGCTTGTTCATGAAGTATAATATCATGTCACGGCAAGTCTCCATATAGCTGGGATACATCGTCACCTTGCCGAACAGATATTTGATCTCGGGATTGATCACCGTGAGCGATCCCAGCCCGTCCCACAGATTGTCGAGCACATAGATGGCCTTTGCTCCGGCGCGCGACGACTGATACTCGGGCCTTACGAAAGATCGGCCCAGTTCGATGGTGTAAGGCAGGTAGTCGGTCATAAACCGCTCTGAGAAATTGAACATGTGGCTTGTCGCTATGCGCGGACGGCCATTGTCGTCGAGCCGGATATCGCGGCCGCAGATAAAGCGGTAGCCGCCGAGTATCAGACGGCTCTCTGGCTCCCAGACAATAAGCTGGCGACACGGAGGATCCATGGTGTCAAACTCATCTATGTCGCAGTCTTTGCCTGTGCCGCCTCCGGCAAGGCGAAAAGCGATCTCACGCAGACGTCCGATCTCACGCATGGTATTGGGCGCACACTTCGAATCAATAACATAGATCTTGTTGCCGGCCTTGTTTGTGTCACGGAGAAAGCACTCGTCAGTCAGTTCGGCCTCGATCAGATCCGCATCTATAGGATTGATTATTCGCTGGTTCATAGACTTGTTTATGATAATGTCTTATTAATCGTTTCCAATTCATTTTTCAGGTCGTAGACCATCCGCCTCACAGCCTGAGCCTCTGCCTCGGCTTCCTGCCCCCCGCTGAGGCTCTGCCACGGCAGAGGAGTGCCGCAGTTTATGCGGAACGTCTTGCCCTCGGCCTTGAAAACCTCAGAAGGCAGCAATGCCATTTCGAAGTTGAATTTCAGCCCCATGCTCTCGCGTCTGCGGGCGACCGAATAGAAGCGATCGGAATTTGTTCCGTCAAAATAGACCGGCACAATATCGCGTTTGAAACTTATCGCACGGTTGATAAACATCTTCCTCCACTCAAGATCAGCCACCTCACCGCCGGCCTGACGCTGTCGCGAGCAAAGACCCGCCGGAAAGATCAGCACAGGATCGTCGCCTTTCATCACCCGGTCGATGGCGGCCAACGACTGACGGCTCTGATGGCCGTGCTTGTTGATCGGCAGAAACACCGGCGCCAACGGCTTGACAGCCATGAGCAGATCATTGACCACAAACATCAGCTCACCGCCGTAGCGCTGCGAGAAATAATCTATCAGAGCCATTCCGTCGAGTCCGCCGAGCGGATGATTGGACGCGATGATCACTCTGCGACGGTCTACTGGCGGAAGCCGGTCGGCATTGAAGGTCTCGACTTTCACGCTGAGATCGTTCAACACGCCGCGGCAGAATTCGGCCCCTTCCTTGGGAAAATTGTGCTCAAGCAAGGCATTCAGTCTGTCCTGGCATATCAGTTTCTCGAGTTTACGCAGCAGAAACGACGGCACGGCACGCGATGCCGCTCCCAAGCGCTCTCTGACGACCGCTCTCACATCTATTTTAATTGGCGACGCTGCCTGTTGGGTCATGTTTCGTTATGCGTTCAAAATAATTTGAACTGCAAATTTATTAAAATTCGAGCTATGTCTATCTGTCGCGGCTCAATTTTTTGAAATTTCCACCTTCTTTTCATGAGAATCCACGGCGCGACACGGAATAATTAACCGGACATGGACGATTATCTCACAACCTTTCACTAATTTTGCACAAAAGTCATTCTTCTACAGTTCAGCACATGAAAGAATCAACCGAAGATCGCCGACCGGCACTTTATCTGTATACACCGGATGTCGATTTTGTACGACCCTATTTCGAGAGGCTCATGCCCGATCTGCTTATCACTGAAAGCCCCGAGGCAGCCGAAACGGCAGTCATGTTATCTACCGTCGACGTATATGATGTCTCAGCCGGGACTAATTTCAACGAACTGACGCCTCTCAAGCGTGACTGCGGCCATGTCAGCGATGAAAACGGCTTCATCGGCCAGTGTAAGGAGTGCGGACTGAAACCGACAATCCTGCGTTGCGCACCGATTGTCGGCACCGGCATGGCCGGCATGCCGCGCGAGCTGGCCGAAAAAATTTATCGAGGCACCTTTATCGGGATCAGCGGCAATGAAGCGCGCCGCAGTGTGGTCCACGCGGTGAGTCTCCCCGACGCGGCACGTGCCGTGATGGCGACCGGCGGTATTTTCAACGTAACAGACACAGTCGATCCGTCGTTCAACGATCTCGCTGAAGCATTGGCATGGCGCATCGCCCAGAAACGCATATTTTATATGAAACCTAAATGGTTCAGCCTGCTGTTCGGCAAGAAACGACTGATCAACGAATCCGTCACCCTGACTTTCTCATGCGAAAAACTTCGTTCCTTCAGCGGTTTCGATCCGGTCTCTACAGTCGATTATCTCAAAACCCATGTCTATGATCAAGCGAGTCTCTGATTTTGCCGCCAAGTTCGGAGCCACAGCCAAGAGCGTCGTTAAGATAGCGCTGCAGTCGCGCCCGACTTCAATCAAAAAAGCCGACGACTCCGACCGACTGCCACTCGTCATACTCGCCAACGGGCCATCTCTTCGACAGACAATCGACAATCACGCCGGTCTGCTCCGTTCTCTGCCGACACTTGCTGTCAATTTTGCCGCCAACGCACCCGAATTCGTGCAGATCAAACCGAAATACTATATACTGGCCGACCCTCATTTTTTCCGGTCTGCCGACGACCCCAACGTCAGGCTTCTGCTCCGCAATCTTTCCGCCGTTGACTGGAGGATGCGCCTGTTCGCAGACCGCCGATACGTCAAACAGTTCAAATCATTGTTCGGCTCCAACGACAACATCACCATCGAGGCTTTCAACGCCGTCGGAGCGGAAGGGTTCGCAGCGTTCGAGCGCGCGGCCTACGGGTCGGGCCTCGCGATGCCACGGCCGCGAAATGTACTGATCCCGTCCATAATGATCGGCATAAGCCTCGGCTATCGCACGATATATCTTTGCGGCGCCGATCACTCGTGGATGCGCGATCTTAGCGTCACCGACAACAACGAAGTCGTGTCAGGCATGACGCATTTTTATAAAGAACCGACCGACGAGATCAAACGCTCTCGCAATGAATATCGCGCATACAGACTCCATGACATCATCATGAGCTATTATGTCGCGTTTATGAGTTACCACAAGATCCGACGCTTTGCTGACAGCATAGACGTTACCATACTCAACGCCACCCCCGGCAGCTTCATCGACGCCTTCGAGCGTAGCACTCTTCCTGATAGATAGGAACGGAGTTGATCGCATCACTATCTGACAGTACTGCCGCCAAAAATTATAGAGCCGGCCCTCACGGGTCGGCTCTACTAAGTGTCTCTAACACTAAATACCTAAAACCATTTAAAATCCTTTTTTACTTTAAATCTTTCACAAGCCTAAATATCTTAGACCTAATAATTATTTACATTGCAAAGTTACTGCTGCAAATTCACCTTTCAGCATCAATATAATTGCAATATAAATAATATACGAGGATAGACAAGACTATAATGCTTGATACGAGCGAATTACAAAAACAGAATACGTCACTCAATATAAGCTAAAATTGAGCGAAACTTCCTATTCTTTTTATATTGGACTCGAAATTTTCCCTATCTTCAGCACGATTTCTCAACTTGTTCCGATAGGTATAGACCGTGTTAAGTGACAAACCGAGCAGGCGGGCTATCCTCGCGCTTTCATCCACTCCCAGACGCATGAACGCCGCTATACGCAATTCGGGCGTGAGACGCTTCTCACTCAACTCGCCAAAACGGGCATCATGCCGGAGAAGACCGTTCAGCCGGTCGACGAAATCAGGATAGATGGTCAGAAACGCTTCGTCGAAAGATCTGAGGAATTTGTCGCTCTGCTCCCTCATCATCTCTCCGCTCTCCACCATGCGGCACAGATCTTGTCCCTGGCCGGTCTTGACCTTACGCACGATCAGGCGGTTGAGATCCTCGATACGCTCTATGTAGGATGAACAAATAGCGAGGATCTGGCTGATATACGCGTCTTTGTGCATATTGGTAGTGGCGAGTTGTGAACGATAATCCGAAATACGACGCTTTGATCTGTAAATCAACCATACCATGACAACAAGAGCGATCATCGCCACAGAGAGCACACCTACAAGCGCATATAGCCAGCGTATGCGGGAGCCATCCTTATCCTTATAGGCTTTCGTGACGACAGGCAATGTGTTGATCTCGGCAAGAGTGCGTATCTTCGATCCCGACTCGATCGAGTTATCCAGAGCCTTTGTCAGATAGTTATAAGCCCGCGAAATATCTCCCCTTCTGTATAGGTCGAGCCCCAGACGCTGGAGTGATGTGGTCTCCTTGGTTCCTGCAGCGATATCACTCATAGCCGACAGAGCGAGATAGAACGCTGCCTGATCGGCATCGCCGGCATAATTCTGATAATAGTCGGCAAGCGAGGCGGCCACTCTCGCATAAAGCGTATGTCCGAACTCCGACGCCGACAAAGCCGCGCGAAGTTCGGCAAGTGCCGTCGCCATATCGCCGCGGTTCATCGCGCTCCATCCCTTGTGATAAAGCTGATGCGCCGAACCTGAAGGATGATAGCGGACAAGAGAGTCACTAAAAGCCAAAGCCTTTCTCAGATATTGGCGGCCGAGCGCCTTGTCGGCATAGTATGCCGCCGTAGTCACATAGACATCAAAGCCCTTGTCGAAATAATTCAGGCGGTAGAAACGCGGTATCGACTCCTTGTCGACCAGCTCTAACATGTCGACCGACTCCTTGATGATGCCGCGGAGAGGGTTGACGGCCGCAAGTTCAAGTGTTGCCTCACGCACGAGCGAACCGTCGCCGGAGTTGGAGGCCACACGCATGGCATCGCTGAAATAGGCGGCAGCGGAGTCGACATTGTAGCGACGATATTCTCTGCCGACCTCGATCATCAGCTTCGCGACATGCGAGGAATCCGCATTCGACAACCTGTCCTTGACCATATTGATGCGGTTGAGTTTGTTTTGCAGATAGTGACGCGAATTGGCGATATAGCTGTCGGTTCGCAAAATAGCCTGTTCCAGCCCGTCGGCGGAAGGGTCCACAGGCGGTGCGGCGGCTGAATGTCGGTAAATGCAAAACATCGCCGTCACTGACAGTAATATCGCGGCCGCGTTATTCATCGTCGCAGACCACGCTGTCGTTCAGTCGGGCTTCAAGAAGATCGATAAGCGACCGGCGGCTGATGATGTCGATCTTCGACGGGCCGTAGGTCAGAAGCCCCAGCTTTTTCATATTGTCGAGCGTGGCGATGAACGATCCGCGCTGCACACCGAAAAATGAATATAGATCACGCTGACGGCACTCCAGCGATATGTCGCGTCCGCTCGGCTGTGTAAGAGCGACGATCCAGAAGGCTATGCGTTCCTCGATGCTGCCCGTTGTAAGCGCAAGCACGCCGCTGACCGACTTTTGGGCGTTCATAGACAGCAGGTTGAGATAGTTGAACATAAACACCTCGTCTGACTTCAGAATTTTGATGTAATCGTTTTTGGCGATCTGAAGTATGCCTGTCGGCTCTATCGCCGTCACCGTGCACGGATAGTCGGTCGCACGGCCGAAAAGATAGTCGGCTGATATGATATCGGGAGCGACAAGCGTCTGGCTGACTTTGAACCGGCTGTCGGGATTTACAATTTTCGATCTTACACTGCCTGAGATGATAAACTTGATGTGAGTGCAGGGCGAACCGGCCTCGACGACAGTCTCACCGGGCAGATATTTAAGAAAATGGAACTTGGCCATGCCGACCGTCTCGGCCATCCGCTCACGGGTGGCGCCGCGGAATAGAGGAAGTTCCATCAGTATTTCAAACATGCTGTTCATGGGTAAACTATGATTCTTTATATTATCAACAAGACGCGGCCATTAAAGTTTTTTTGTGTCCTTACGTGTCTTGAAATATATCTGAGCGGAGTTGATTGTATTCTGCCATAGAATATATGATGCCGGGCCGACCGACGATATGGGATCGAGAAAGTTGAGCGACATCCATATTGCAAGCACTGTATTTTTCTGAGCAAGTCCCTGGGCTCCGGCAACACGATCACCAAATCTGCGGCCGATCCGACGGCCGATGATGAACTGGAGCACACATACAACCAAAGCCGCGCCGGCTATCGCTGACATCACCGGTATCATATGCTGAGGCTCGCTCATTACAAAGCTGACCGACTTGCCGACCACAATCAGAAGGGAGACAGCCCATATGTAGAACGATAACGATTGGTGACTGGCGATGGAGTGATGGACTTTCGGGGCTGCATAACGCAGCACGAAAGCTGTTATCAACGGCAAAATGATCAGGGGTCCAACCTTGAGACATATCGTGGTGAAACCTTTGACAAATCCGACGGCATCACCGAGAGATTCACCGCCCATATATTCGAAAAGAGCAGGCGCGGTGAGAGCCACGGCAACATTGCTGACTATAGAGTACATAGCCACTTTGACCACTGATCCGCCAAGCATGCCGGTTATTACCGGAGCAGCAGTGGCTGTCGGGCAGAAGACACAGATAAACGCGCCTTCGGCCAATACAGGCGACAACGGCCGCAAAGCGAAGTACAGCCCCACCCCGCCAAGCAACTGAACAGCCAGAAGAACCCACGACATATGACCAAATTTCAATTCTTTAGGATCAACCTTGCAAAACGTAATGAGCAACATCACAAATATAAGATAAGGAGCGAGAAACTGCACGCTCTCTATCTCGGAGTGGAAAATCATGCCTGTGACCATGGCGATCGGCAGCATCCACGGTTTTATCATCTGTCTGAAATGCACTATATCCATATAATATCTCTCACTTTTTTTATTATTTATAGCTCTTGCATTTTCGTGTTATTATTCTGCTGTGCATCCGTTCAGCAATGTATGAGTGCATGGTTCAATGATTATTCACAACCGCTTCAACCTTCAGCATATCGAGATCCTTCTGCACCACAGTATTTCAGAGAGTTATCACATCATGACAAATATCACCGGATACTTCAAGGCAACAGTATGCCGCACTGACATGCTTCATCGCGTTGGCGTCACCGCTCCCGGCGTTTTCAAGCCGGGATTTGAACGTATCCTCATGTTCTATCGCGTCCGACGCTAACGCCGACACCGGAAGCGACAACGCAACTGTCACTCTAAATAAACGAAGAGTAACAAAACGCATAATGTTTTCAATAAGAACCATTTTTTGTATGTTCTAAAAATATATCCGCAAAGTTAGTTGTTTTTTGCGGATACTATTCCGGTCGGGCCAAATAAAAAGCCTCCGGGACCACCGAAGACTCTTTGGAGCCGCATACAAACGGCGTTATTCCTGAAAGATTGGCAATGACTATTTCTCGTCCTTCGAGAGTGACATCTTCACTTTGTCGATGAATGAGAGTCTGGGCGGTTTGATATGGACCGAGACCTTTGCAGAGGTACGGTTAAGGAATATCACCGACGAGTGCATCACTATAGCCACCCATTCCTCAAAAGGAACAATTGCGTAAATCCTCGACAGCAGCAACTTATAGAATGGCGACCGTTCGCCGAGGCTGTGGATGATCAGACTGGCGGTGTCCATGTCGACCGTTATGTCGTGATGTTCGGCAACCGAGTCAAATAGTAATCCGAAGTCAAGACAATCAGGGCTTTTGGGGAGCTTGCTGTATTTCTTGTAAAGGGTTTCTATTACTTGTTTGGTAATCATAACTCATCATTGTTTTGCGCAGTTGGCGTTATTATTTGAATCACGGATCGCGTCGGCATAAATTAGGTCAAGTAGGAAAGATAGCACTCTGTCGATGTTGCACCGCTTTAATATTAAAACTTCGTTTCGCTTAAAAAGTTCTGTCGCTAACAATAATTTTTTGTGTATTTTCGAGGAGCAAAAGAATAAAAAAAGACATGTCCCGGCCGAAATAAGATCAACAGGGACATGTCATTATAGGATTTATCAGGCAAGGAAGCCGAGCAGCACGCCGGCAGCCACTGCCGAACCGATCACACCGGCAACGTTCGGACCCATGGCATGCATGAGCAGATAGTTGGACGGATCGTATTCGAGACCGAGGTTATTGGAGATACGCGCCGACATAGGCACTGCCGAAACACCGGCGTTGCCGATTAGCGGGTTGATTTTCTTATCCTTGGGCAAAACGAGGTTGAACAGCTTGACGAAAAGCACACCCGACGAAGAGGCGATGATAAACGCCATGAAGCCAAGGAAGAAAATAAAGATTGTCTGCGGAGTCAGGAACTGCGAGGCCTGGGTCGACGCACCGACTGTCATGCCGAGAAGGATGGTGACAATGTCGGTGAGTGCGTTGCTTGCGGTCTTTGCAAGACGGTTGGTCACACCGCACTCGCGGAGCAGGTTGCCGAAGAACAGCATGCCGAGCAGCGGCAGGCCGGAAGGCACAACGAAGCAAGTGAGCAACATGCCGACGATCGGGAAGATGATCTTCTCGTTCTGCGACACGGCGCGCGCAGGCTTCATGCGTATGAGACGCTCTTTCTTAGTTGTGAACAGACGCATCAGCGGCGGCTGGATCACAGGCACCAGAGCCATGTAACTGTAGGCCGAAACGGCGATCGCACCCATGAGGTTAGGGGCAAGTTTCGACGACAAGAAGATGGCTGTAGGACCGTCGGCACCACCGATGATTGCGATCGCACCGGCCTGGTCGGGGGCAAAGCCGATAGCGAGGGCCACCATATAGGCGCCAAAGATACCGAACTGAGCGGCCGCACCTATAAGCATCAGCTTGGGGTTGGCGATCAGAGCCGAGAAGTCAGTCATCGCGCCAATGCCAAGGAAGATGAGCGGAGGATACCATCCGGCACTCACACCATTGTAAAGGATGTTGAGCACCGAGCCCTGTTCATAAATGCCTATCTCGAGACCGGCACCGGTGTTGAAGGGCACGTTACCGATAAGAATACCGAAGCCAATCGGCACGAGGAGCATAGGTTCAAAGTTATGCTTGATGGCGAGCCAGATAAAGAACAGGCCCACGGCAAGCATAATGAAGTTGCCGACCTCGGCATTGGCAAAACCTGTCAGTTCCCAGAACTGTTGCAGGTTTTTCAATAGAAAATCACCAAATGACATAATCGGGGCTTATTATGCGATTGTGATGAGAACAGCGCCTTCGAGAACCGAGTCACCGGGAGCGACATTGATCGAAGCGATCTTGCCGTCGCGGCCCGCATGGATGGCGTTTTCCATCTTCATGGCCTCGAGCAGGAGCACGGTGTCTGAAGCCTTGACCATGTCACCGACCTTAACGGGTATTGAAAGCACGACGCCGGGCAGCGGAGCCTTGACAGCGTCGCCTGTGCCGGTGGGAGCAGGCTTGGATATGACCTTTTCGCCCGACGCGTTGCGAGGAGCGGCTTCGGGACGGGGAGCGCTGACAGCCTTCACCTTGCCGGCGGCCTGCTCTTCGAGTTCGACTTTATAGGGAACACCGTTGACTTCGACCTGAGCCACGTTGCCATCGATGTCGCCCACGGCTACCTTGTAGGTATTGCCATTGATTTTATATTTATATTCTTTCATTTTTGAAACGGGTTAGTAAGATTGAATAAAATTAGGTGATGCGGGTGATACCGATTAATGGCGATGATTTACGCCTGGCACTTCGCGGAGACCGTAGATCTTTGAGCTCCACGGCGAGTATGCGCGTTTCACCTTGTTGATGGTGAGCACAGTGTTCTCGGTGTCATGAGCGTTGAGATGATCATGGAGAGCCATGACGATGGCTGCGATCTCCTCACCTGAGTCATGAACGACCTCACCTTTCTCAACATCATGTTTCTCAACACCGTGGGCGCGCATCTTGTTGAGGCGCGACACACTCGCGCCGATCTTGCCGATGCCGTAGAAGCACAGGCAGAGACAGAGCAAAGCAGAGAATACGATACACATGGCCATGACGGTCATGCCGAAGCCGTTGGAATCAAGTCTTGCAAATTCCTCGACCTTGCTGTTGGTATCGCGGATCACGTTGGCGCCCGAGGGAGTGATGTAGGCCTCGCCGCCGTCACGCACGCTCCATTCGCCGGCTCCGTCGACCGAACGGGCATAACTGTTGTCTGCGGTGAGCGATGCGGGGATCACTATTTCGTCGATAAGTGTGATGCCGTCAGCGTCATATACACCGATCCAGTTGTCCTTGCCCGGTTCGAGCACAAAATTGGTGTGGAATGTGCCCTTGTCAGGCTGGCCGTCGGCAAAAAACACGACATGCTGGCGCTTGGCTATGCGGGTGTTGACATCGCCGAGGGGCACGGGGTATTTCCTGGGGTCGTCTTTGTCATTGGTGAGATAGATACTCGAGATCTCGAGCGGCGCAAAATTGGCATTGAACAACTCGATCCAACCGTGGCGCTCGCCATAGTCATCGATGATGCTCGATTCATTCTCAACCATGACTTCGTTGATGCGCAGCGCCTTGCGATCCTGAGCGAAAAGCGCGGAAGCCGACGCGGCAACGATTATGGCAGTCAATAATAATTTTCTTTTCATAAGTGCATGTTGCTTTAAGAGCGAATAAGAAAGCCTGCTGACGGCTTAGAGAGGTATATTGCCGTGTTTCTTGGCAGGATTTGTCACCTTCTTTGTAGCGAGCTGCTGAAGAGCGCGGATCACGCGGAAACGGGTGTTTCGGGGCTCGATCACGTCATCGATATAGCCATACTTCGCCGCATTGTAAGGATTGCAGAACAGCTTGTTGTATTCAGCCTCTTTCTCCTTAAGCACCTTGGCGGGATCGTCAGATGCCTTGGCTTCCTTGGCATAAAGCACTTCGACCGCGCCTGCGCCGCCCATGACAGCGATTTCGGCTGTCGGCCATGCGTAATTCATGTCACCACGGAGCTGCTTGCAGCTCATCACGATATGGCTGCCGCCATAGCTCTTGCG
>CAJUMI010000055.1 GCA_910587545.1 uncultured Muribaculaceae bacterium
TTACTCTCCGAAAACTCACTTCTGTTAACAATCGTTTTTAAACAAGCTCTTAATTTGTTTCAATTAAAAAAGGAGTATTTTGAGTTATGCCGTCAAATAAGAGAGAAAGGAAACAAGTCTGGTGTTGAACAACAACTGCAACTGTTAAAAGAAAAAGCTACTACATTACAGAAAGGAAGTTCGTTAACAGAAGCAGAGGTGGAAACATACAATGGTCTACTTACACAACTTTCAGTCAAAGAAAAAGAAATCAGCTTGGCTGACTCTGATATTAAATTGTTTCAAAAGTTGCGAACACTAACCCCTATTATTTATAACTTTGAGAAAATTAATGATTTTGATTCTTTAGCGTTTAGACTAAATAATTATGAAGCATTCCGACTTTTCAATGAATTACGTGTTAGAACTGAAATGGAGTGGTCTAGTACCGTTGACGAACTTTCTAGTAAAACATTAATAGCTAAAGAACAACTGGTAGCAGAAAATAAATCAATACTGGATACAGAGATATATAAACGTGGAGAACAATTCTATAAAGACAATAAAGAGTTGCAATCTGTTTTGGCTAGAATAAAAGAAGAAGAAAAAGTTCTTGCTGAAATACACAGTTTGGAGTCTAAAAAAACTTCTTTGTATAATCAAATTCAGCAATTGATTGAAGAAATAACTCACAAGCATGTTGAATACAGAGAAGAAGTTGATAAATTAGTTAATAACCTCGTAGTAGAGTATGATGGTTTATCTATATCTGTTACGAAAGAATTTCAAGAAGAAAAAATGCGATGTTTTTTGGAAGCTCGTTGCAATTTACGAGGTACAGAACGCCAAAAGTATGTCGCAAATTTAGTGTCATGCTACAACTCTGATTTAGAAAATCAAGCACGAACTCTTTTGAAAGATTTAATCAATGAAAAAATAGAATTAAAAAATTCTTATACATCTCCAAATGTAGCAAGTGAATTTTTCTCGAATAACTGGTATGCGTTATCTTATCAATTATCTTATCAAGGAGATTTATTTGAAATGATGTCAGAGGGCAAACAAGCGTTTGTTATTTTGAAATTACTTTTAGAATTTAGTGATAAAAAATGTCCGATACTGATAGACCAGCCTGAAGATAGTTTGGATAATAGAGCGATATATCAAGAACTGGTTGAATATATCAAATCTAAGAAAAAAAATAGGCAAATTATTCTTGTTACTCATAATTCTAATGTAGTAGTTAGTGCCGATGCAGAAAATGTAATTGTTGCAAATCAAGAAGGTTCTAATAGTCATAATAGAGGAAATTATAAATTTCAATATATTAATGGTGCGTTAGAACAAACGACAAAACGAAATCCGGATGAACCAATAATTTTAAATTCTCAAGGTATCCGCGAACATGTCTGTGATATACTTGAAGGTGGGAAATTGGCTTTTGAAAAAAGAGAGCAGAAATATGGTTTTGGGAAATAATATATGTATTTTGGATAAGGTAGCTCTTATTTGTATTAAGCTGCCTTATCCAAGCCTATCAGCGAATATTGCTCTGTTTGCTAATTATAAAAATAGATGATTCCTTATTTTACATAAAGCAGTAATAACTTTCTGGGACATTCATTTTTATGGTTTAGTTCATTGTCTATTCACTTTAAAATTTTACCTTTGCATTTAGAAAGAGTTATTTGACAGCATAGCACCGCAAACCGCTGAAAATAGCACGGTTGCCAAATCGTTACTGCTAATCCTCAAATAATCCGTTAAATGTTTATTTCTCAAACGGTTGGCTCAAACCGCTAAAAATATAAAATATGTTTATTAACTTTGCGGCGGTAAGCCGCTTTCTATATGATATCGCAAAATTAGGAACGTTTTGGATGTCACGCAAGACGTTACTTTGCTGAAAGCCGCTTACTTTGATGTAAGTAATGGCTGAATATGAACAGATTGCCTCTTAAAGAAAATTTGAAAAAATATACGTGTATCTCCGAATGTCCTGTGCGCAACATCCTGGCGCGTTTTTCGGGGAAGTGGTCGATCCTCGTTCTCTGTGTCCTTGCCGAGAACGAAGCCACTCGCTTTAACGCGGTCGCAAAAGCTATTCCCGATATATCGCCCAAAGTGTTGACCGATACGTTGAAAAGTCTGGAGCGTGACCGCCTGATCTCGCGCAGACTGTATGCGGAAATACCTCCGAAGGTGGAGTATTCCCTTACTCCGCTTGGTTGTAGTCTCATGCCGCTGCTTCATGATCTGATCTCATGGTCAGTTGAGCATTTTGATGATTTTGAGCATGTTCGATAAATAGTACGTCTTGCGGGGTGCGATTACAGATCTAACAATAAATATTACATCATATAATTGTGTCGAGTTCGAATTTTTTGTAATTTCGTGGCAACGTATCATCAAATATTACATTCTAATGTTAATAATCGGTATAGCAGGCGGTACAGGCTCAGGCAAAACGACCGTAGTCAATAAGATATTAAACAGTTTTCCGGCAGGCGAAGTCGCGGTCATGCCGCAGGATTCATATTATAAAGACTCAAGTCATATTCCCCCGGAGGACAGGAGTAAAATTAATTTCGACGAGCCTGCAGCCATAGAATGGACTTTGCTGGTCGATCATCTGCGTCAGCTTAAAGAAGGTCGGGTCGTCGACATGCCGACATATTCATATCTCACATGCACACGTCAGGAGGAGACTGTGACTGTCGAGCCTCGCGATGTGGTGATAGTCGAGGGCATTTTGGTGCTTAATGATCCCGAGTTGCGCGATATGCTCGATGTCAAGGTATTTGTCGATGCCGACCCTGATGACCGCTTGATCCGTGTGATTGCGCGTGATTGCATATCCCGCGGACGTACGCCTCAGATGGTGATCGACCGTTATCAGGATGTGCTCAAGCCCATGCATTGCCAATATATAGAACCGTCAAAGCGATTTGCAGACATAATAGTGCCTCAAGGAGGTAGTAACACTGTGGCCATCAATCTACTGACCGACTATATCGAAAGTCGTTTGCGCCGCAATCGCAACGATCAATAATCAGCCAATATGGGAATAAACTTTGAACTGAAGCGTAAGGACGACGAGCAGCTTCCGGTGGCTCAGTTTGCTGAAACTGAAAATGTCGAAGCTGCTATCTCTCAGCGAGACGAGCCCAAACAGGAAGCCGACGACAAAATGGTTCTCCGAACAGATAATCTTGTTAAAAAATATGGAAAGCGCACGGTTGTAAACCATGTCTCAATCGATGTAACGCAGGGTGAGATCGTAGGGCTTCTAGGACCCAACGGTGCCGGAAAGACGACGACGTTCTATATGACAGTAGGTCTTGTTCAACCCAATGAAGGTCGTATATTCCTGAATAATCTCGATATCACGAAATATCCGGTCTACAAGCGTGCCCAGAACGGCATAGGTTATCTTGCCCAGGAAGCGTCGGTGTTCCGCAAACTCAGTGTTGAAGACAACATCAGAGCTGTCCTGCAGATGACCGACACAACGCGTGAATACCAGCAAGAGAAACTCGAGAGTCTTATTTCTGAGTTCCGTCTTCAGAAGGTGCGCAAGAACCTCGGCGACCGTCTGTCAGGCGGCGAACGCCGACGCACCGAGATCGCCCGATGTCTGGCGATTGACCCTAAGTTCATTATGCTTGATGAGCCCTTTGCCGGTGTCGATCCTATCGCAGTCGAGGATATACAATCGATTGTCTATAAACTCAAGGAGAAAAACATCGGCATTCTGATCACTGACCATAATGCCCCTGAAACGCTGAGTATCACTGACCGCGCATATTTGCTTTTCGACGGACGTATTCTATTTCAGGGTACATCTGAGGAACTTGCCGAGAACCCCATCGTCCGCGAGAAATATCTCGGCCGCAACTTCATATTCCACCGCAAGAAGTTCGAATGATACATATATAATGTATAATTCCACGATATGACAACGGCCCGCCGATCGGCGGGCCGTTGTCAGTTAATACGGTTTGTTGATTATTTTTTGGCTGCGCGTGCGCTGAAGTAGAGATAGATGATTATCGCTGCGTAAGCTACGAGGCCCAGTATCTGAGGCACAAATTCGCCGCCATTGTCAGGCACTTTATGTCCACACATGATTGTAACAGCCGCAAGCACCCCAAATAGCGCACCGCCTGCGATCAGCCCCGAAGCTACGAGTGTGCCGCGGTCATTGCGGGCTTTGCAGACTTCGGGATCCTTGCTGCTGCGGCCTACGAACCAGGATACAAGGCCGCCAACGAGCATCGGGGTGTTGAGGTGTAAGGGCAGGAACATGCCGAGGCAGAACGCGAGTGCGGGTACACCGAGCCAGTTGAGTATCAGTGCGAGCACGGCGCCTATGAGATAGAGAGTCCAAGGCGTTTCGCCGCCCATCATCATAGGTTCAAGCACCTTGGCCATCGCGTTGGCCTGCGGGGCGGCAAGAGCGTCGGGACCGGAGAAGCCGTAGACATTCTTAAGCATAAGAATGACTGCGCCTACAGTGGCGGCCGAGACGAGGGTGCCGAGAAATTTCCAGCTTTCCTGCTTGCGGGGTGTCGAACCGAGCCAGTAACCGATCTTGAGGTCGGTCACAAAGCCTCCGGCCATTGACAGGGCTGTGCATACAACTCCGCCAACAACCATTGCGGCCACCATGCCTGAGGTTCCGTCGAGACCGATAGCAACGAAGATGCCCGAAGCTACGATGAGTGTCATAAGTGTCATGCCGCTGACGGGGTTACTGCCTACAATGGCGATAGCGTTTGCAGCGACAGTGGTGAATAGAAATGCTATAACCGTGACCACTATCCAGGCTATAACGGCCTGGCCGATGGAGTGGATCACTCCGATCCAGAAGAAGATAAACACTGTCACAAGTGCGATGCCGATGAAGTAGGCCACGTGTTTCATCGAGATGTCGCGTTGCCAGCGGACTTCGCTTTTTGCGGCAGCGGCACCGCGGAGCTCGCGTGACGCGAGACCGACGGCCTGGGCTATGATCGGCCATGACTTGACGATGCCGATAATCCCGGCCATGGCGATGCCGCCGATACCGATAAGTCGTGCATAGTCTTTGAAAATCACGGACGGATCCATCGCCGTGATCTCAGCTGCGCCGTATGTACCCATAAGTGGAATTATGAACCACCATACGAATATCGATCCGGCAAAAATGACGAACGCATATTTCAGGCCTACTATGTAACCGAGACCGAGCACGGCGGCGCCTGTGTTGCAGGATGCGACAAATTTGAATTTGGCGGCAAGTGTCTGCCCCCAGGTGTAGGCGGCGGTTGTGATATTATCGGCCCATACACCGAATGTGGCCACTATATAGTCGTAAAGACCACCGACGAGCGAGGCTATGAGCAGTGTCTTGGCCTGGCCGCCGTCTGACGATTTTGTCTGGCTGCTGATCAGCACCTGAGTCGTGGCCGTAGCTTCAGGGAAAGGATACTTGCCGTGCATGTCCTTGACGAAATACTTTCGGAAGGGGATGAAGAACAGGATGCCGAGAACCCCGCCGAACAGCGAGCTCAGGAATATTTCAAGAAAGTTGACGGTGATTTCGGGATGGGTCTCCTGCAGGATGTAGAGTGCAGGCAGAGTGAATATGGCTCCCGCGACGATCACTCCGGAACACGCGCCTATCGACTGGATGATAATGTTCTGACCAAGAGGATTGTTCTTTTTAAGGGCGCCTGAGAGGCCGACCGCGATGATGGCTATAGGTATGGCGGCTTCGAAAACCTGACCAACTTTAAGGCCGAGGTAGGCAGCTGCGGCGCTGAAGACGACAGCCAGTATAAGCCCCATTGTGACAGAGTAGGGGGTTACTTCGGCATAATCGCGTGCCGGATGCATGACAGGTCTGTAGGTCTCGTCCTCGGCAAGTTGGCGAAAGGCATTGTCGGGGATCTCGATGGGATCGATGTCTGTGATGGGCGGCTGCGGTATATCGCCGCCTGTCTTGAAATCTTTTTTCATTGCTGGTGAATGTTATTTGGCTGGAATAGTTAGTTTCTGTCCTGCTCTCAGATTGTCGCCAGTCATGCCGTTGGCCTTTTTCAGCGCGTTGACTGTGACGCCGAAACGTTTGGCAATCTTGGAAAGGTTGTCGCCTTTGGCCACTTTGTAGGATGTCGGCCGCGTCTGAGCAGTGGTCTTAGGCTTGTTTACAGTGGCTTTTGTGGTCTCGGCAGTGTCTTTTTTCTTAACTTCGGGCGCTGCAGCCACTGAGTCCGGCTCATGAACCTCTGCAGCTGCAAGCGAGTCTGTGCCGACGCTGACTGTGGCGCCCATACCGGTTATGAGGCTGTCGGGAGCTATCTCGGCTTCCTTGTAGTGGCGAGTGGTGGTCACGATTTTAAGTTTCTGACCTTTGCGCACCTTTTTGCCGATTTTGTTGTTCTGACGCAGAGAGCTGACAGTGACGCCGTATTTCCTGGCGATCGATGAAAGGTTTTCATTGCGCCCGACGGTATGATACCGTATGGCCTGTTCTTCGATATATTCACCTTTGGAGTCGATACCGGTAGTGGTGATTCCTGTTGCGGGTTCGACCACGTTGCGGCGGGCATAGCGTGATGCATTGTGGTTGACTATAGAGTCTTCGTAGGCCAGATAGGCGTAAACCTGAAGAGATGGAAGCACCAGAGGCATAGGCTTGATGTTGCCGGGGATAATATCCTTGCGGTACTGCGGATTGAGATCTCTGATCTCGTCGATCGAGATTGCCAGCACATCGGCGATCTGATTGAAACTGACGCGTTTGGTCACATGGATAGAATCTGTCACTATGGGTTTGCGTGCGAGGGCGGGCGAGATGTTGTGGCGGTCGTAATAGTTCATCACATAATTGGCTGCGATGAACGCAGGCAGGTAGCCCCTGGTCTCGGCCGGTAGCAAAGGATAGATCTCCCAGAAGTCTTTTTTTCCGCCGCCTGCTCTGCGCATGGCTTTGTTGATGTTCCCCGGTCCGCAGTTGTATGCCGCTATGGCGAGTGACCAGTCGTCGAACATGCTGTGGAGCTGTTTGAGATAGACGGCTGCGGCCTCTGAAGAGGCGTAGGGATCACGGCGCTGGTCTACGAGCGAATTGACAGTAAGGCCGAGGCCGCTTGCCGTCGGCAGCATGAATTGCCATAATCCGGCGGCTCCGGCGCGTGAAACTGCAGAGGGGTTCAGGGCGGACTCGATTACAGGCAGATATTTGAGTTCCATCGGCAATCCATGGCGGTCGAGTGCCTGTTCGAAGATCGGCATGTAGTAGAGGCTTAGGCCGAGCATGTTTTCCACGAGCTGTCGGCGGCGCTGTGTATAGAGATCGATGTAGCTGCGCACCACCGAGTTGTAAGGCATCTCTATGACCGTCGGCAGAGCGGCCAGCCGCTCGATGATCTGCTGGTCGTCAACTTCTACGAGGGCGCGTTCGTCGGCCTTGTGGTCAAGTCGGGCATAGTTTTTGAGATACCAGCTTTCGAGCATTTTATGGGTGTCGGTCTCGAAACTTTCGGGGTATATCTGTGTGCTGTCGGCAGCGGATGCGTTGTCGGCAACGGCTTGGACCGGCCATGCGGCCACAGATGCGATCATCAGTCCCGCCGATATTATTGTAAATTTAAGTTTTTCCATTGCTGAGCTATGATTTTAGAATGTGAAGGCCCATACCAGACCGATCGAGGGACTGGAGTTGCGTCCGTCGATAAACATTGCCGGCGCTACGTCCATCGAGAGGTCGGGAGAGATGTCGAAGTGAGACAGAGAGGCGTCGACATATGCATCGACCATGGCCACAAGATAGACTCCGACCATGCAGATGATACATAGATCACGGTTACGCCGGTAGAAGTTCTTACGGGACTGGAGTACGTTGGTCAGCCATGTCTTGTCGAGATCTTCTTCTTTGGTGGTAGGAGGAAAGAAATCCATATATGATTTTGTCGACGGGTCGGTGTCCATGATGTCGCGGTAGGCACGCGTATAGTCGCTGAGCATGCCGTTGTTCCACGACGTTGCATAGCCAAGACCGAGATATGCTCCCACGACGATGGGCAGCTTCCAGTAGCGGCGGTTGTAGATCTGGCCGAGACCGGGAAACAGTGCTGACATCCACACGGCTCTTGTCGGATCGGGGTTAAAAACGACTTCGCGCTCTTCCCATACGTCATATTTGCTGATCTTCCTGACTGCGATAGTGTCGACAGGCACAACAGTCATCGAGTCTCTGACGGCTTCCGTGTCTGCGTCGATATAGTCTTCGATGACTTCGGCCGCGCCTTTGACCGGAGCTCCGGTCGGTATGCTGTCGGGTAGGGCCGCTGCAGCCACAGAGTCATTGACGGTTACCGGCAACGGGCTTCTGCGCGAGGGCATATGCTGCCGTTGGGCCTGTGCGGCGGCATCGGTCGCCGCGGTGGTTGCGACCACAGACAGGACAGCGACCAATAGGCGCAGCAAAAACGGTTTATATGTATTTGACCGGACTGTCATCAGTATGCCGACTTATCGGTGGTCTGTTGTTTGAGAGTGTCGAAGAGGGTGATCAGGCGCTCGAGTTCGTCGTCGTTGCTGAACGGGAATGTGATGCGGCCTTTACCCGTCTTGTCGCATGTGAACCGAACAGGAGTGCCGAAGGCGCTTGACAGATGCTTCTTTAGTATGTCGAAGTCGCCGGATCGGAACTTGGATTCCGCAGGTCCGGATTTTTCCGGGACAGCGGGGCTCTCGCCGTTCTCATAAGCTTTGGCGAGTTCCTCGACTTTGCGCACTGACAAGCCTCGGCGAAGTATCTCATTGTAAAGTTTGAGTTGTAGCGAAGGATCACTGATAGTCAGCAGCGCGCGCGCATGACCCATGTCGAGGCGCTTGTCGCGCAGACCCAGCTGTACTTCGGCGGGCAGTCTCAGAAGGCGTAGAAAATTGGCTATTGTAGCTCTCTTTTTGCCGATTCGCTCGCTCAGTCTCTCCTGCGTCAGGTCATATTGATCTATGAGTTTCTTGAATGTCAGTGCGATTTCTATGGCGTTGAGGTCTTCGCGCTGTATGTTCTCGATCAGAGCCATCTCGGTGAGCTCGGCGTCGTTGGCTGTGCGTATATATGCCGGCACCGATGTAAGTCCGGCTATGCGGGCGGCGCGGTAACGTCGCTCGCCTGCTATGATCTGATAGCTGTCGGCACCGACTTTTCTCAGAGATATAGGCTGGATGATGCCTAATTCGCGTATCGATGCAGCCAATTCGTTTATGGCTTCTTCGTCAAAGTTGGTTCGGGGCTGATCGGGATTAGGTTGTATCTGGTCGATCGCTATGTCGTTAATGGCCGATGTGCCTCTTGCGGGAGTGTCATCCATCGGGATCAGCGACTCAAGGCCGCGTCCGAGAGCGTTTCGTTTGGGATGTACTGACATTAGATATAATTGATTTTGTCGTTTTATCAGTGTTTGGCTTTGTTGTGGCGATGCTTGTTGATTATTTCCTTGGCCAGCAGTATGTGGCTCGTGGCTCCTCGACTCTCGGGGTCATACTGCAGTGCGGGCAGGCCGTGGCTCGGAGCCTCGCTCAGACGTATGTTGCGTGGGATCACGGTGTCGAATACCATCTCGCCGAAATAGCTTTTGAGTTCCTCGTAGATCTGATTGGCAAGGCGCAGACGTGCGTCATACATGGTCAGCAGGAAGCCCTCAATCTCGAGATTGGGGTTCAGACGTGACTTTATGATTCTTATCGTGTTCATCAGCTTGCTGATGCCTTCGAGAGCGAAATACTCTGCCTGCACCGGAATGATCACCGAGTCAGCGGCGGTAAGGGCGTTGACTGTGATAAGTCCCAGTGATGGAGAGCAGTCGATCAGCACATAATCATATTTGTCTGCCACCGGTCTCAACAGCCCGTCGAGCACTTTCTCGCGTGAAGGTCTGTTGATCAGTTCCAGTTCCGCGCCCGCAAGGTCGATGCGAGAGCCGACGAGATCAAGGCCTTCGACGCAGGTCGCAACCTGTGAACCGTCGACGGGATAACCATCGACCAGACATTCATAAATCGACGATGTCATGGACCGCGGATCTATGCCGTAGCCCGATGTGGCGTTGGCCTGAGGGTCGGCATCAATGATAAGTGCTTTTTTGCCCTCGTTGGCGAGCGAAGCTGCCAGATTGATGGTCGTTGTCGTCTTGCCTACGCCGCCCTTCTGGTTGGCGATTGCTATTATCTTACCCATTTATTGTAGTTGTAGTCTTGGATTGTACAAATTTGTTTACGCCTCTCCCTTCGATCGGGAGATGCGGCGGAAGCACGCCGTTTTCCGATATGCAAAGTAAGCCAAAAAAACGCAAACTAGGAAATCTTTGTTCCACAATTTTTATTTCTGTTCCACAGCATGCATATTATGTCACTAATTTCTGAAGTGCCAAAAAAGATTCGGTATATGTCAGATTTTTTCATTATGTTTGCATCGAATTATACCTAACAATGCCAACATGAAATCAATAAAAACACGTCTTGCCGCATTGAGTTTTCTGGAGTTCGCGGTGTGGGGCTCATATCTTGTATCTCTCGGTCTTTATCTCGGCTCTGTCGGGCTGGGTGGCTATATTTTCTGGTTTTATACGGTTCAGGGAATTGTGTCGCTGATCATGCCCGGACTTATCGGAGTTATAGCCGACCGCTTCATACCTGCGCAGAAGATGCTCAGTCTATGTCACATACTCGCTGCTACATTTATGTTTGCCGCCGGATGGTATGCGATGGAGGCAGGCTCGGATGTGGAGTTTGGTCCGCTATTCGCGTTCTACACACTTTCGATTGCGTTCTTCATGCCTACCATAGGTCTTAACAATTCAGTCGCGTTCAATGCCCTCACAAAGGAGGGGCTCGATACTGTCAAAGCTTTTCCTCCGATCCGTGTGTGGGGTACTGTTGGTTTCATTGTGGCGGAGTGGTTTGTCAACTTTGTCCATATCGGCGGCGCTCCGATCATGAATACATATTGGCAGTTGATCGTCAGCGGTGTAATCAGCCTTATCCTCGCGGGTTATGCGCTGACTATGCCCAACTGTCCGGTCAACCGCGCGGCTTCGGCATCGCTTGCCGACTCGCTCGGACTCAGCGCATTCAAACTCTTTAAGCAGAAAAAGATGGCCATATTTTTTATTTTCAGCATGTTGCTGGGTGTCTCGCTTCAGGTTACCAACAGCTATGGCTCGTCATTCATAGAGCATTTCGGAAAAGTGGCCGAATATGCCGACGATTTTTTTGCGAAAAATCCGACATTCCTGATCTCGCTCTCACAATGCAGCGAGGCTCTGTGCATACTCCTGATCCCGTCTTGCCTGCGCCGTTTCGGCATCAAGGGTGTAATGCTGATAGCGATGCTCGCATGGGTGTTCCGCTTCGGGCTCTTCGGACTCGGCAACACGAGCATGTCTGGCGTTTGGCTGCTGATGCTTTCGTGTGTCGTCTACGGTGTGGCATTTGACTTTTTCAACGTGTCGGGCGGTCTGTATGTCGACAAACAGACTTCTCCTGAACTCCGCTCATCGGCTCAGGGTCTTTTCATGATCATGACCAACGGTATCGGAGCGTCGCTCGGAACGTGTATCGCCGGTTCTTTTGTTGTGAACAAGTATGTGTTCGCTCCCGGTCTCGACGCAGTCCAGCAGCTCGACGGATGGCGTATATCATGGTATATTTTTGCCGCATATGCGTTTGTGGTCGGTATTCTGTTCCTGTTTATATTCAAGGACCACGGTGATCCTTCGACTGCCGAGATCAAAGATGCCGAAGCAGTCGTCTCAGGCGACGATGTCGCTGCTGTAAAAACAAAATGATCAATAATGATCCGTTTCTACGCTCCCGATATTGACTGCTCGCCCTTTCTGCCCGAAAGCGATTCGCAGCATTGTTGCCGCGTTCTGCGCATGCAGACCGGTGACGAAATAGAGATTATTGACGGCCGAGGTTATCTCTACCGCTGCCGGATAGTCAACGCCCATAGTAAGCGCACGGAAGTGGAAACACTTGAGCGTGTTGCCTTGCCGCCTGTATGGCCTTGCCATATCACTGTCGCCGTGGCGCCGACGAAGCATCTTGACCGCATGGAGTGGCTCGTCGAGAAACTGGTAGAGATCGGAGTCGACCGAATTGTGCCAGTTCGCTGCATGCGGTCGGAACGCAAGGAAATAAAAGTCGAGCGTCTCGAAAAAATTGCAGTTTCGGCAATGAAGCAGTCGCTTAAAGCCGTGTTGCCGGTCATTGAAGAGATGACGCCGCTGCCACGCTTTATTGAATCAGTCGAATCTGGCACACTGCGCTTTGTCGCATATTGCGAAGACAGTGTAGAGCGCAAACTTCTCGCGCGTGAGTATAGGCCCGGATCATCAGCGGCAGTGCTTATCGGACCCGAAGGCGATTTCTCGCATGAGGAAATCCGTGCTGCAATCGACACAGGCTTTGTCCCTGTCACGCTCGGCGACAACCGTCTCCGCACAGAGACTGCCGCTCTTGTGGCATGTGATACTATCCATATCATCAACCAGGCCTTTCCGAGCTGACGTGGCTCCGTGGCCTTAAACAAGTTCTTAAATTTTATTTCAAATGACCGATACACTGCAATATCTCAAATCTTCTTCCAACGGCAACTTTTTTCTCCTTGCCGGTCCTTGTGTGATTGAAAACGAGAAAATGGCTCTTGACATCGCCGCCAGGATTGTGCCGGTATGCAGCAGACTTGATATTCCATATGCTTTCAAAGGCAGCTACCGTAAAGCCAATCGTTCGCGAGTCGACTCTTTTACCGGCATAGGCGATGAAAAGGCACTCAAAATATTGCAAAAAGTCGGCCGCGAGTTCGACGTGCCTGTGGTGACCGATATTCATGAGGCCGCAGAGGCCGAGGTGGCCGCAGAGTATGTCGACATACTCCAGATCCCGGCGTTTCTCTGCCGTCAGACCGATCTGCTGGTTGCTGCAGCACGCACAGGCAAGATGATCAATATCAAGAAGGGTCAGTTTCTTGCGCCAGAGTCCATGCGCTTTGCGGTTCGGAAAGTCATCGACAGCGGCAATGACGCTGTGACGGTCACCGAGCGTGGTACGACCTTCGGCTATGGCGATCTTGTCGTCGATTACCGCGGAATCCCGGTGATGCAGCAGGACGGCAAGGTGCCGGTGATCCTTGATGTCACCCATTCACTGCAACAGCCTAATACAGGAAGCGGTGTCACCGGCGGCCGCCCCGAGTTGATAGAGACAATAGCTCGCGCAGGCATCGCTGTAGGAGCCGACGGACTTTTTATTGAGACCCATCAGGATCCTTCCATTGCTAAGAGTGACGGAGCCAATATGTTGCGTCTCGACCTTCTCGAGGGCTTGCTCGAAAGGCTGACGGCGATCCGTCTTACCATTAAAGATATGTGATATGTTTGACGGTTATTTCAGAGTAGCGGCTGCAGTGCCTCCGGTGCAGCCGGCTGATGTTGCAGCAAACACAGAGGCTATCGTATCTATGATCGAAAACCTTGATCATGACATAGACTTGGTTGTCTTCCCCGAACTTTGTGTCACCGGATATACTTGCGGGGATCTGTTTCATAATCTGACTCTTTTGGACACGGTCGGCGATGCTCTGTCGCGCATATGCGAAGCCACTGCCGCGCCTCATAGTCCGGTCGCGGTAGTAGGCGCACCCATCAGGTGCGGCGACGCGATCTATAACTGCGCCGTAGCTGTCAGAGGACGAGTGCTTGCTGTGGTCCCCAAGACTTATATCCCCAACTATAACGAATTTTACGAAAAACGCTGGTGGGCGCCTGCTCCCGGCAAGATGACGGAATGGACGGCGCCCGACGGTTCGACTGTGCCTTTCGGTACGCATGTGCTCCTCGAGTTGTCCGGCGTTCGTATCGGCATGGAGATCTGCGAAGATATGTGGACACCCATACCGCCGAGCACATTCGCGGCAATGGCAGGCGCTCATGTCATAGTCAATCTTTCGGCAAGCGACGACCTCGTAGGCAAATATACATATCTGCGCAACCTCGTGATGCGTCAGTCCGCCTCATGTATATGCGCGTATGTCTATTCTTCGGCCGGATACGGCGAATCATCGACCGATCTTGTCTTTGACGGCAAGGCTTTTGTCGCTGAAAACGGCACTATGCTCTCGACAAACCGTCGCTGGCAACGCGGACCGCAACTGACGGTGGCTGACATAGACATCGAAATGCTCCGTAGAGGCCGTATGCACGTCGGGTCGTTTGCAGACTGCAGCCGTCAGAATGTGAAAGAACCATACCTCATCGTTGACTGTGGTGCGAAATCGTTGCCTCAAAACGCTCCGGATCTGCTGCGTCACGTCAATCCTCTGCCTTTTGTGCCCGAGACGGAATGCATGTCTCAACGCTGTGAAGAAATAGTCGGCATACAGGTCGCCGGCCTGTGCCGTCGCCTTGAATTTACCCATTGCCGCAGTCTTGTAATAGGCATATCAGGTGGCCTCGACTCCACGTTGGCCCTGCTCATTGCTGTCAGAGCTTTCGACAGTCTCAACCTCGATCGTAAGGGCATCTGCGGTGTTACTATGCCGGGCTTCGGCACCACAGGGCGAACCCATGACAATGCTGTAGCCCTTATGGACGCTCTCGGGGTGACTACACGCGAGATCTCTATAATTCCGGCCGTCAATCAGCATTTCGCTGATATTGGTCACGATCCGTCTGTCCACGATGTGACATACGAAAACTCACAGGCTCGCGAACGCACACAGATACTGATGGATATCGCCAATCAACTCGGGGGTATGGTTCTCGGCACCGGCGATCTATCGGAACTCGCCCTCGGCTGGGCGACCTATAATGGCGACCATATGTCGATGTATGGTGTCAATGCGGGAGTCCCCAAGACGTTGGTTTGCCATCTGACGCGTTATTTTGCCGAGGAAGTTGTAGACCAGATGTGTAGGGAAACTCTGCTCGACATAATTGACACTCCCATAAGTCCCGAACTTATACCGGCAGCCGATGACGGTACAATCAGGCAGAAGACTGAAGATCTTGTCGGCCCTTACGAGTTACATGACTTTTTCCTTTATTACACACTTCGTTATGGATTCACACCGCGACGAATATTCCGTCTTGCTCTAGTTGCATTTGAAAATGCATATGACCGGGAAGTGATCAAACATTGGATCACCGTATTCTTCCGTCGTTTCTTCGCGCAGCAATTCAAGCGTTCATGTCTGCCTGACGGCCCGAAAGTAGGATCCGTGTGTCTCTCTCCGCGCGGTGACTGGCGTATGCCCTCTGACGCCTCGTCGGCTCTATGGCTCCGCCAATGTGAAGAGCTATAATGATTTATTATGGTTTACATCTGGGTTCGGCTTATTATGATGTGTCCAATAATATGCGCATATACATGCAGCCGTCAGTAACTCCGATATAGCCAACGCAATCCATATGCCCGTTACTCCTATTGTTGGAGGAAGTAGCAAAAAAGATGGTATAAGGAATACCGGGCCTCTAAGCAAGGAAAATACTACGGAGGGGGCAACCTTGCCGATGCTTTGGAAGTAGCCGATTGAAGTGATATTGAATATATAGGGTAGGGCGCAAAGTGAATAGTAAGGGAATGCAGAAACGGCTATATTGCCGGCAGTGCTTTCAACCGGAAGGAAAATATCTGTCAGCGGGTATTTCCCAAACATAAACAACGCACCCATTGTCAACCCACTGGTTATCGCCGTCTTTATGGCAACCCTTTCCGTCGATTTCACGCGCTGAAAGTCACCGTAACCGTAGTTGAAACTTATAATCGGCTGTGCTTCCTGGGCTATTGAGTTGCCTACAAGAAATTATTGCTGTCCGATAAAACTTGAAGAAGGCAAAAATGTTTGGCTCGAACGCT
>CAJUMI010000056.1 GCA_910587545.1 uncultured Muribaculaceae bacterium
GAAACGGTGTGCCGTGGTAGAGACTGCAAAACTTGCATTTGTGCCATGTGCAACCGGAGGTCAGTTGCAGGAGCTGCGAGTTGGCTTCGTATGGCGGTCGCCATACCTGACCCGTGAAATGGAGCTGCGGATATATCATATCTCGGTTATTTTTATTAATTTTACAGCGCAAAATTAGGTGATAATCAGTGATAAAGCAATGACTTACCGATTGGTTTGACCCTTACCGAAAAGTTAGTTTTGCATAAAACCAATCACTTCCGACATCGAGAAAATGGCAAAAAAACTGGACTACGAATATTGCAAGGCGGCTCCCATGCTTGAATGGATGGGTAACAAATGGGCTTTGGTGGTGCTTCTGAAAGTTTCGGAGAATGAGCCTGTAAGGTTCAACGAACTATACAGGACAATCCCGTCCATATCAGAGAAAGTCCTCTCCCAAGTCCTACGCCAGTTATACACCGACGGGATTCTTGATCGTCAGTTATATCCAGACGTACCTCCGCGGGTTGAATACTCGGTCTCCGATTTCGGCAAGACGCTGCTGCCACTTGTTCAAAACCTTATAGATTGGGGGCGCGATAATTTTGATACTATAATAAAAAATCGGCAAGGTCGGGGATGTAGCACTGCCGACTCCAACCAATAAGAACAAATGATAACCTTAGTCAAATCACTGATGCTTCTTCACATTTGATTTGACAGCATCAAGGTTTTGCCGGCCCCATTCCGTCAGTTGATTTAATATGGGGATAAGCGACTGCCCTAATTCTGTCAATCCATATTCTGTACGGGGCGGAACTTCGGCATACAATTTTCGCCGGATGAGTCCGCAAGATTCCAATGTCTTCAAATGCCCTGAAAGAACTTTTGGAGAAATGTCCGGGATTGCTCTTGACAGTTCATTGAAACGCATGACACCGAACTCATTGAGAATCACTAACAGGAGCATCGACCATTTATTTGCGAAATGAGAAATTACATTGCGCATCGGACAAGTGGCAATGCAAGAATATTTTTTTGAAATTTTTTCATCTTTCATCTTATTGAAAATGTTTAAAAGTGAGTTTGAGGTAAGTGGCTACTTTCAAAGTAACCTCTTGCACAATAGCTATTTTCGGCATAACTTTGCGCTATCCAAAGGGTAGCTGTTATCCTTTGCAAAGTTAACTAAAATAAAGACAACACACAAATGAAAGAAATCAACATCAAGATTACTGCATCACCGGAAATAACCGAGTCAGCTTCATTCGTGATGCTCGGAGATGGCTTTGATGAAGTCGAGGCACTTGCCCCGGTTGATGTCATGCGACGTGCAGGAATGTCAATCTTTACCGTTTCCATGACAGAAAACCGAGTAGTGAGAGGCGCAACCGGAAATCTCGTGATTGCAGACATGGCAATCTCTGACTTGAATCCGGAAATGATAGACTGGCTTATATTCCCCGGCGCAGACAAGTCGGAGGCTGCCGTAAATATCAGCCTTGAATTGCAGACTATCGTGAAGAATCATTGGAAAAATGGAGGCGACATCGCAGCGATATGTGCGGCTCCGGCTCTTGTGCTTGGTCCACTCGGAATCATATCGGAAGTTAGTGCAACCGGCTATCCGTTCTTGAAAGAGGACTTTGAAAAGAACGGAGGTATATACTCCGATGCCGCTGTTGTGGAAGGCAATCATCTTATAACGTCAAAAGGCCCCGGCACTACACTGGAATTTGCTCTTGCCATAGTTCGTAGAGCAAAAGGCTATGAGACGGAGAAGGCACTTCGTGAATGTATGGTAATATCATAAAGATATTATATCAAACAAAGATTCCAACCATATTAAATCCACCGAAAGAAGCGATTTTCTCTCGGTGGATTTTTTATTAGTGGAGCTTGGGGCCTTTGCGTAGTTGCTCGGCTTTTTGCTCGTTTCTGAAACGGTGCAAAGCCTCTTCGATGCTCATGCCGGGGATTGCTTTGCCACCAGCTGTCGTTGGAAAACTTCGGGAATTTCTTTCTGCTAAAGCGCTTGCGCGATGATGAGGTCGGAGGAATATACTTTGCACCGCATACGGTGTCGGGTAATGGAGGTATGACAATCGGCTTGGCTGCGGTGACTTAGGCTGTGACAGACGGCAATTCCGGTGATAATTACGCTTTCTGTCTTTCCGGGCCTCTAAAAGCCCTCTGCGACGGAGCATCGCGTTGAATACTTTGCAGAATTTATCGGCCATTACGAAAAATTCAGTAATTTTGTCTTAGGTGAGCATGGCGATAAGAGCATTTGTTTGTAATTAAGTACTATAAATTTAATGCTTTTGTTGCTAATCGCCAAATTTTCAGCTGTTTATTTTTTTTATAGAGTTCACGTTAAAATATTATGTTTGTAGCAATTCTGACATATAAGACGCAGTTTGAAGAGGTTGACCGTCATCTTCAGGCGCACCGCGACTATCTTGCCGGGCATTATGCTGCAGACATTATGATGGCTAACGGCTCGGCAACGCTCGAATTGGCCAAAGAACGGCTTATGATGCTCGAAAACGACGCACCGGATCGGGCGGAAGTGAGCTATCAGCCTAACAATCTGTATTTTGTTTGCTTATCTCCAATCGGTAAATGAAAATGCGTAAGGCGTTGTTTTTATTCACAATAATTGTATTGGCACTTTGCCCGGCTTGCGATTGCAGCAGGGGCAATGGTCGGGAAATCGCATCAGCCTCTACATCCACTGCCGTACATGAAGACGGTGTGCCCATGGGAAGTAAAGTCGGGGAAGGCAATGCCGTTGTTGCCGAAATAAATGAGGATGCTGCTGTCAAGGCTTATCTCATCGCTGACAGTTGCGCCGGTCCATTCAGGATTGATGCCGTCATTTCAGAAGACATGCAAGGTTTTGATATCACGAAATCTCAGGAAGAAAAATTATTGCCGACCGGTGAAACATGTGAAATTCCTGTATATATTTACGAAATTGGCAATGAGGGTTGGGTGAAAGTCACTCCGCAGTATGATGCTGCGACCGGCGGCACAATCGGAAAAACAAACGAAATCCTTGTATATTCCGACTTATTTCTCACTGACAAGGGCATCGGCGCCATGTCGTCGTTAGAGGAATTTGCCGCCAATTATCCTGATTTCCGTATTCGCTATATGCGCGAAGCGGGAATATATGTCGCCGAAACGCAACAACTAAAAAATGTGGCAGTTTGTGATAGATAATGAATGCTGTCGCTGTGACGAAACCTCTTTGGAGTCAAACGAAGCCTTCGATCTGCAAGTCTCCGATTTCGTAAAAGAATCACACTTCACAGCAATACGCATAATAAAATAATAGCCATGGAATATAACGTATTAAACCACAACAACGCCTTTTGTACCGTTACAGATGCCGACATTGAAAATGCGGTAAAGTCCGGCGAGCCATTGCCTCGGGCGATTATACAGGCGATGGGCAGATCGCACGATGACAAATATTTGGAATACATGTATCCGATACTTTATCATGACGTGAATTATATGCGTCAGGATGCCGCGCTAGGCATAATCAATCTGAACGGTCGCAAGGGGCTGGAGGCATTGAAAGAGAGGGAGCGCAGCATCGATGCTTCTTTATATGATGAATTTCCAAGCGAGAAGGCGGGATTATCCGTATTGAGGAAGGTCCGGAGGGTATTCTTCGTTATTTCCGGTCAGAAGACGGGTTGGATTTAGTGAAGTATTGCCTGTTGTGTTATTATCGTTTAGGTTATGATTACAAGGAAGAGGATATACGCCTGATAAGCGTCATGCTCGGAGAGTTTATCGATAAAAAGCTAAAGCGTGTCAAAAAGATGACCCGGGAGGATTGGGTTGAATTCGTTTACTTTGCGCTCGACAGTTTATGGGCTGCGGCTCTGGGGACAGATGTTCTTATGCGGATGAGCGATGAGGCAAGCAAAGAAGTTGTTGATGTATTTCAGCAGATTCCTAGCTGCAGAGCGACAAACGACATGAAGGAACTGATGTCCGATATTTCCAAAGGCATGAAGCGTGACTATGCCCTGGAAGTGTTGAGATGCCTCAACGGCAAGACGGGTGGAGGAAATGCACGGAGAGCATACAGGAAAGCTTTGAAACACTTTAATATAACGGAGGCGGAATTATGAGTATGGAACATAAGGCGTTTGTTTTTGACACAAAGAAATTTCATGCCGAGATAGAACCGGTCATGAAGGACAGTGTCAGGAACACCGAAGTGGCGCACCGATATATCTGCGACCATCTCGAAGAATTACAGTCTCCTTACACAGGTGATGTGCTGGACGAAGGCTGGGAAGAGGAGTTTGGAGCGCTGACGCTTCAGGTCTATTTCGATATCCTGCTCACGGCATGCTATGACGTTGACGATGATATGGGGCTTGTTGAGATGTGGGATGCGGTAAATGAGGTGATTAAATCTCTCGATATTTTTGAGGAGGGCGAGCTCCCCGTAACGGGATGGGAGGTTGAGATCGATGATGTTGTAGTTGATCCTGGCATGGAAGGGCTGGGCATTATCGATTGCGACGAAGTAGCGGATATTCTGAACACTTTAAAGGATAACAGAAGTGCTGCCGCAAGAGCCGAACAACCAGAAGGATTGCTGTGTGACGCAGATCCGGATGAGTGGATGGAAGCTTATGACGACCTTTGTCACATCTATGAAGAAGCTCTTCGGCAAAAGAAAGGACTGCTTCTTACATTTTGACCATTAGGATGATGAACGCAATAATTGTCATCCGCTATCAAAGCTCTGCACTTCGATTCTGGAGTTTCGCAAAAACATAGGCGAGAAAACACGGCGCCCGCAGTCAGAATGGCCGCGGACGCTGTATTGCAAGTAAACAAAGTCTATCGGATATGCTTCTTGACTGATTTGTCGCCTTGACGGACGATAAATATGCCATGGCTTGCGTTGCCGACTTTTATACCCTGAAGATTATAGTATTCGCACGGAATGTCCGGGGTCTCGACTGTGATATCCTCGATGCCTGATGCGGCTTTACTGAGGTCGAGTTTGAAATCACCGGCGAGATACTCGTCAAACATGCCGGTCATTGTTTCCGGATCATAATCGGGATTGATGAAACGGTTGGTGTAGACCCATTTGCCGTAGTCGACCGGCAGGATCTTGACGTCGCATGAATTGTCGAAAGTGAGGACGTTGTCTTTGAGATGGCCGCCGCTGTAGATGCCGAACGTAACCAGGTGATCGAGTCCGTACTGATTGATCAGTTCATAGTAGTCGCTGCTGATGGCACACTCGCCGTTGCCCGGAATCGAGATCCCGAGAGGGCTGTATTCGACGTAAACATTGTCGCCATTTTCTGCATTGATGTAGATATAGTGGTTGTGACCGTGGTCAAGCGAATAGGCATCTGCGTTTTCCCAGTTGCCGCTGTAAGGGTTGACGATGCGGTAGATCCTGGGGTTGTCGGCGCGGTGTTCGATATCGACTTCATAGGTGTGGACAGTAAATAATGAGGGGTAGACGCACGACAGGAAGCCTTCGGTCATGTCGGCTTTGCCATAGTAGACCCATTCGCTGCTGTTCTCGTCGGGAATGTCGAGAGGAGCGATAGTTGAGTATCGTGCTTCGCCGTCTTCGTCATAGCTGACGAAAAGTGCATAGGCGAGGCGGCCGGTCTGACCTTTGACGTTGATGGTGACTTCGCTGTTGATAGAGCATTGAGTCGCTGTCGTGGCGAAATCGGCAGGAATATCATCTGGCTTCTCGGAAAGCAGAGCATAGCGGACGCTGCTGATGTAACTGTCGCCTGACACACTGATATGATAGTCGCCGTTTTTATCGGGGCATAAAGCTTCGGTCACGCTGATTGTGAGATCGTAGTCAACTCCAAGGGTGCCGCCGGGAAGGGCGAGAGCGAAGGCGCCGTTGCCGTTGGCTGCATAATACGAACCGTCCTGTTCGATGGCCAAAGCTCTGATGACGGGGAAAGTAATGACATTGTCGGTGAGCTTGCCCGCTGATTTGTCGGCATCTTCCTGTTTGAGCGGGAATGCACCGACCACTTCGCCTACGAGTTCGGTGAGGGAGAACGCTGTCCCTTCGCCATAACCGTCGTCTACGCCGAGGGGTGACTCAAGCATACGCACATAATCGGGGTCGGTGGCGTCGATAAGGATATAGTAGCTGTCGCCCTCGCTGAAAGTGCCGGGACAATCGGGGTCGTTGACGACCTGTTCCTTGTATGGATAATTGGCCCATGGATCGACTATGCGGTAGAAGCCGGGATTAGCTTCGTCCTGCTGAACCTTTACTTTGAAGCGGACAGGATCGACCATGAATAGACTTGTGGCGATATCATCGACGTAGTCACAGAGACCGAGGTCGACCCAGTTATGGTTGATTTGGATGGCAGTTGTTTTGGCATCAGTCTGTTTAAAGCCGATCTGTTCCTTGATCAGACCGTTTTTGGGCGGTGACGGGTAAAGTTCGTTCAGCTTTACGTCCGAGGCGTATGTAAAAGCCGAAACCACAAGCATACATACAGCAGTAAAAATGTACTTCATAAATAAATCAGGATTAATAATAGAGCAAAAGTATTTTAAATTCAGTGCAAAAATAGAAATAATATCACATTATACAAAATAATGTGACACTTTGTCTGGGGAATCGCGGGTAGGCTTATTGGAAAACGATGCAGACTGGTTTGGGGCAGAGGATGGCGTTGTCGGTGGGGGTGAGGCTTCCGTCGTAGGGATTGCGGCTGAAAACTTCGATGCGGTTATCGTCGCGGCAGGCGACGAGCAGCCATCGGCCGTCGGGGGTGATAGCGAAATTACGAGGGTGGCGCCCTGTAGATATGGAGCCGGCGGCCGAAAGGCTTCCATCATCGGGGCTGACGGCGAAGATCGCTATGCCGTCGCCTTTGAGACGGTTGGTTACATAGAGAAAGCGTCCGTCGGGTGAGAGATGGATGTCGGCGCTGCCTCCCGCGTGTTCATAGTCGGCGAGTGTGTAGGACAGCGGTGTCAGTGAGTAGTTGTTCTTGTCGTATCTCAGATGGGTGACTGTGCCTGAGATCTCGTTGATGAGATAGACGTTTTTTCCGCTCCGGTCATAGACGAGGTGACGCGGCCCGGATCCGGGTTCGATATCTATGTCATACATGTCTTCTATTTCCGGAAACCCTTTTTTGTCAAGCGGGAAGACGTGCAGCTTGTCTGAGCCGAGGTCATTTGTGATCATCAGCCGTCTGTCGGGTGTGAATGATGTGAAATGGGCGTGGGGACCGCTTTGGCGATCGGTTACAGGACCGCAACCGGTGAACTCTACGATCGAAGGCTCGCCAAAAGCGGCTTTTGATCCGTCGAATGGGATAATGGATATGCTGCCGCCCGAGTAGTTTGACGCCACGGCATATCTGCCGTTGGGTGCCACGACAATATGGCATGGGTCGGCGCCGCCTGTCTGAACTGTTGTGACCGGGCGGTAGGCGTATTTGTCATCGCGAGTGCGGCGCATCATGGTGACGGATGCACCGGGGCCGCCGTTCTCGTTGACGGCCAAGACTGTCAGTCCGCTGTCTGCGACAGCGAGAAATGAAGGGTTATCCATCCGGGCGAGTGATTGCCTGACTGTCGCGCTACCTGAGGCCGGATCAAACGCGTAGGTGTGAAAAGTCGTGTCGTTGGCGGATCCGTATGAGCCGACGAGCATTATGAGTCCGATTGCGGCTGAAAGCATGGCGTGAGGTGAATATGCTGAAGGGAATGTCAGTCTTTTTTGCCGTAGACTTCGGAGTGAAGTGTGCGGGCTGTGGATCCGGCCGGCAGGATTGTTGTGGCCATCAGGTGGAGGTGAACCGATGGCAGGTCGGGGGTATAGGGCGGCTGGATGTAACCGGTATCGATTGTCTCAAAACCGAGGGCGCGGTAAAAGTCACGGCGTCTGACAGTTTCGGGACGCTCGGCGACCGGGGGCTCGATTTCGAGGACAATGGGTTTTCGGCCGGTTTTTTCAATCAATTTGCGCATTGCGGCCGATCCGACGCCACGTCCTCTGAGCGAAGGGTCTATGGCGAGGTGTTCGACGTAAGCAAAACGGTCGAACGTCCAGAGTGTCAGCATGCCCGCAAGACGGCCGTCGGCGATGACCGCAAAGAGTTCGGGGCGTTTTCCGGCCGCAGGAGATGCAATCGCTTCCCAGGGTCGGCGTTCTTCGGCCGGGAATGAATTGAGGTATAGTTCGCTGATGATGGTGAGATCTTCGGCTGAGATGTCGGTGGTGAGTTCTACGTTCATGTTAGCTTTTGCCGAGCAATATGCGGCGTATGTCGTTCAGTTTTGTGAGAGCCTGGATAGGGGTGAGATTGTCGATGTCGGTGCCGATGATTTCGTCGCGCACCTGAGACAGCACCGGATCGTCGAGCTGGAAAAATGACAGTTGCATGCCGCCGCAGCTCTCGGCCATCGCGGACAGATCACGGCCTATGTCATCGCGCTGTTGGGTGTTCTCAAGATGATGAAGCACCTCGTCGGCCCGTCGGACGATCGATTGTGGCATGCCGGCCAGTTTTGCGACATGGATACCGAAACTGTGTTCGCTGCCTCCGCGTTCCAGTTTGCGCAGGAAGACCACTTTCCCGTCGATCTCCCTGACCGAGACGTTGTAGTTGACAATACGGTCAAATGAGCGTTCCATCTCGTTGAGTTCGTGGTAGTGGGTGGCGAACAGCGTCTTGGGATGCAGTCCGGGTGTCTGATGTATGTGTTCGACGATGGCCCATGCGATCGAGATGCCGTCGTAGGTCGATGTGCCACGGCCCAATTCGTCAAACAATATAAGCGATCGTCGGCTCATATTGTTCAGTATGGATGCCGCTTCGTTCATCTCTACCATGAATGTCGACTCGCCGAGGGAGATGTTGTCGCTCGCGCCGACGCGAGTGAATATTTTGTCAATGGTGCCGATTCGGGCGCTGTCAGCGGCGACGAAACAGCCGATCTGTGCCATTATGACGTTGAGCGCTGTCTGACGCAGCAGAGCCGATTTGCCCGACATGTTGGGACCGGTGATCATCATGATCTGGGAAGATTCATTGTCGAGGCTCACCGAGTTGGATATATATGGCTCGCCCGGAGGCAGCTCGCGCTCGATGACCGGATGGCGCGCCTCGACGAGGTCGATCGCAAGAGAGTCTTCGACTACGGGGCGGCAGTAACGGTTTTCGTCGGACACGCGTGTGAATGACAGCAGCACGTCAAGCCGAGCGAGCATCGACGCGTTGACTTTGAGTGCAGGTATGTATTCGGCGACCGCAGCGATCAGAGCGGCGTAGAGCCGGGCCTGTATGCTTTCGATCTTTTCCTGTGCGCCGAGGATTTTTTCTTCGTATTCCTTGAGTTCCTGGGTGATATAGCGTTCGGCGTTGACAAGGGTCTGTTTCCGGATCCATTCGGGTGGCACTTTCTCGCGGTGAGTGTTTGTCACCTCTATGTAGTAGCCGAAAACGTTGTTATAGCCGATCTTGAGCGAGGATATGCCTGTGGCGGCGATCTCACGCTGTTGGATGCTGATGAGGTAGTCCTTGCCCTGATAGGCGATATGGCGCAGCTCGTCGAGCTCGGCGTCGACACCGTCAGCGATGACTTCTCCCCGGTTGACCGCTACGGGGGTGTCCTCTCGCACTTCGCGGCTGATGCGCTCGCGGATGGAAGAACAGGGGTTGAGTTGCTCCCCGATGGATTTCAGGGCCGACTGGCCTGATGACAGACAGAGTTCGCGTATCGGATTGATTGCCTGCAGGGCGTTGCGGAGTTGAAGCATCTCGCGCGGCGATATGCGTTCGGTTGCGACTTTGGAAACGAGGCGCTCGAGATCGCCGACTTGTTCGAGTTGCTCGCGGAGCAGTTCGCGACGCTCGGGATCGCGGAAAAAGTATTCTACAACGTCGAGACGGCTGTTGATGGCCTTGGGGTCTTTGAGCGGAAACAATATCCAGCGACGCAGCATGCGTCCGCCCATAGGGCTGACCGTGCGGTCGAGAACACTGAGCAGACTTTTGCCTCCTTCGTCGAGAGCTTCTATGAGTTCGAGGTTGCGGACGGTGAAACGGTCGAGACGGACATATGAACTTTCCTCGATGCGTGAGATCGAAGTGATATGGGATATGCGGCGGTGCTGGGTGAGGTCGAGGTAGTGGAGTATGGCTCCGGCGGCTATGATTGCGTCGTGCATGCGGTCGATGCCGAAGCCTTTGAGCGAGGTTGTCCCGAACTGTTTGCGGAGACGCTCGTTTGCGGCGTCGGACGTGTAGATCCAGTCTTCGAGTTCGAAAGTGATGATCTTGGATGTGAAACTTTCCTCTGCTTCACGCCTGAGCCCGCGCCTAACGAGGAGTTCCTTCGGCTCCATGTTGGCAATGATCTTGTCGACGTAGTCGGCGGAGCCTTCGGCCGTGAGGAACTCGCCTGTGCTTATGTCGAGGAATGCGACACCGACCGATGACTTGTTGAAGTGGACAGCCGCGAGGAAGTTGTTTTCGCGGTGGTTGAGGACGTTGTCGTTCATTGCCACTCCCGGCGTGACAAGCTCTATTATACCGCGCTTTACAAGTTTCTTGGTCTGTTTGGGGTCTTCGAGCTGCTCGCAGATGGCCACGCGTTTGCCGGCGCGGACGAGTTTGGGGAGATAGGTGTCGAGGGCGTGGTGGGGAAATCCGGCGAGTTCGACATACTGCGCCGAGCCGTTGGCGCGGCGTGTGAGAGTGATGCCGAGGATCTCGGATGCCGCAATGGCATCGTCGGAAAAAGTTTCGTAGAAGTCTCCCACGCGGAACAGCAACACTGCGTCGGGATGTTTTTGCTTCATCTCGGCATATTGCTTCATCAGCGGAGTTTCGACAATCTTCTTTGCCATTGTAGTGCTGTCGGGTTATTTGTTGTCAGAGGCGATTTTGCGCTGACGGGCCACGATAGCGAAATTGGTGTATGCGCGGACTATGGCTCCGGCGAGAGTGATAGCAATCCAGTCGCGCATCGTGGCCGACGGCCAGAACAGAAACGCGGCTGCAACGCAGAACATAATCGAGCTCATGCTCTGGAGCCGGAACAGGCGTTTCAGACGCATGTCCTTGCCTTTGTAAGGCGAGAACAAAGATCCTGTGAGCATTAGCGCGGCGCCGGCGGCATAAAGATATTTGTACCATTCGCCGGTATAATACGGTCCCTGAACCAAAGGAACGACCATGGCTCCGGCTATCATGAGAAAGCCGAGCATCGAGATGGAGTATAGTATTTTTTCTTTCATTTTATTGTCGTGGACGATATGATTATTCACATGTGAAGATGAAAACGTCTTCGTCGGGGCGTTTCATGTTGTGCCGTTCGCGGACGACCTGCTCCATCACTTCGGGGTCGGTGTTGATTAGTGAGTTGAGTTTTTTGTAGTAGAGCATGGAGTCGCGGTTGATCTTGACTTCGGTGCGTAGACTGTCGATTATGCGCTGATATTCAATTTTGTGAAGTACGGACGTGTCGCTGAAAAAGATCATATACAGGGTGGCGGCTATGACTCCGAGCGAAAGCAGGGAGAAATAGCGGCGGAACCAGCGGGTCGATTTTTGGATATCAGTATTCATTGTACCGGAAGGAGACTCTTATGCAAATTTAGCTCAATTTCCTCAATGAGACAAATAATTTTTTTAGTGTAGCGACAGGGTGGAAAGGGGATGGTAAAAAAATCCGCAACCGGAGTCGCGGATTTTTTTAATGAGTGATGTTGTGTGGTTCAGACTGTTGTTGTCGTGAATTATCAGAATAAGATTTATCGGTTTATCTTATTACAGTCTTCGTTCCGTTAACAATGTATATGCCTGACGGAAGTGAGTTGATTTTATCGGCTGACATCCGGCGGCCGACACAAATGCCCTGTAGATTGTATACGTCTGATTTTGTATTCCTGTCTGCCTGTATAGCCTCTATCCCTGAAGTAGATGTGACCGATACATTCGTGTCAGTGTTTGTTTCGAATGTATATACGCCATTTTCAGGTTCGATGATGTCCATTCCGACAGAGACGACAATGCTGCCGTTTTCGGAGTCCGTAGGCGAGATTGTGAAAAGCGTGTTGCCGACGGCTTTGACCGGAGCAGTATAGTCAACGTCCGTGATAACGTCTTTTTTTACCTTATATCCGTCGAGAGCGTTGTCGGATACGGTAAAAGTGACATCGTAGACTGTCGGTTCTTCCATGAAAAATACTTTGTATACATCGTTGTGTGCGACATTGGCATCTTCGAAGTATTTTGCGCCTTCATAGTCAGGCTCTATAAACTCTCCGTTCTTGTATGCATAGAAACCGCTGTATTCTCCTGATGCATAAACATTGAATGATCCATCTTCATCACGGAAGTTTATGAGATTATATCCATTCTGCGGTTGTGGCAGCTCTTCGTATTTATCGAAGTATGTTCTGAAATTCCCAAACGATAAAGCGCTGAAGTCGGAAAAATAGATTGCCAATTGGTTGTCTCGACGTATTTCGGAAGTCACAATGGTGTATTCATCACCTTCTTTGAGCGTGAGATATAAATTTCTGTATCTGTTCCAATCACTGGTGGAGAGATAATCTTTACTGGAAGCATCGGTGAATGTCTCGAACTCGTAACCTTTTGCTTCGCTGAAAACTACATAGGAATTCTTTTCGGAAAACTCAACAATGCTTGTTCCCTCTTCGAGGCGCAGCCTTGAATTGCCTAGCATCGCGGTGATGCCATCTGCCCCGATTGTATTGAACTTAACGTTGAACGTCGAGTATTTATGTCCCGTGAGTTCAATATTGTGATCACAATCTATCATCTCAATGGTGTGTTGGCTGAAAGCATTTCTTTTGGCGCCGTTATCAATGAGCTCATCGATTTTGTGGTCTCCGTCGAAGCCTATCGCTATTTTGTCGGCCGGGTCAGCCTCGAATCCGGCATCAGTCAGGCATGCCGCTAAATTGTCAACATCTTTATCGTTGATGCGAATGTATTTTATCATTTCTGTCGGACCGTTGAGCGAGAGAGTGGTTTTGAATTTCATGCCTTCGGGAAAATCTGCGGTTACATCGATCTGCTCTACGTACATAGGGCTGTCATCTGTGTTACCGGTAAGATTGATAAGGTAGTAGCCGTCCGAGAGCTTTGATATTTCCTTATCTCCGACATTGACTTTGTAGATCAGATCGCTATATGTACGGGTTTTGATTATAAGATCGGCCTCTTCTTCGGGATTGTAAGGAATGGAAATGGTGTTCTGATCAGGCTTGAATTCTTTGCCGTCGGCACGCTTTATCGTCACTTTAGAGCAATTGTCCATATTGACGGTGACTGATTTTGAGCGATAGATGTTTTCATCGATGACACTGAGCGAGTAAGGGTCGGATGGACTGTCCCAACCGGATGCATATATCTGGAAATATTTATCCCACATGCTTTTAGTGATAGTTTCACCTGTCGAATCTTTTAAGATCACGATATCGCTTTCGTTGTAAGGGATGAAATAGAGCGCCTCATATGAAGGGATATGAATTTTGTTTTCACCGTTGACAAGCTCGATGACTTGTACATCGGTGTCGTCTGCATTTTCGCCGACTACTGCTTTTACGCGTTCGGCGCCTTCAATGACGTTGAGCACGATGTCCCAATCGGCTGCCGATGCAGTAAAACAACAAACGGCGAGCGATAGGATTAGAGTGTAAAACTTTTTCATAATTGAATTATTAATCGGAATGTCTGAATAAGAATTGATCGGATTTAGAAGACCACTTTAACAGACCTGTCGGCAATGCGCACAATATACATGCCTTTTTCGCCGAGGGTCACGGTTACAAGTTGCGAACCGTTGTGGTCGGATGCCACTTGCCGCCCTGAGATGTCAAACACGTCGACCGGCAGGCATTCGGGATTGACAATAAATAGTTGACCGTTTTCGACGAAGGCTTTTGCAGAAAAACGGCTGTTGGTTGTATCTTCGATGCCTGATGTGGCTACACTGTAGGTTTGTTCTGCGGTATACGGGCTACGGACATATTCGTTGATTGAAAAATGCATTTCATCCCATATTTCGCGCACGGCCCGGATACGGAAATTCAAATCAGATCCACGCAAGAGATCAAATACGGGAATTTTTATCTGATTGTCGTCAGTTTTGGCGATGGAATATATAACTTTTACTTTTTCACCGGCCTTGAGTTGTTGTGTGATGCGGAGATTGTCGATGAAAAGATATCCGGCGGTGGCGCATATTTCAACTGCCGAGAGTTTAGTGCCTCCGGAAAGATCGACAGAATATGACCCCCATTCGGCCGGAAGATCAGTGATGGTTTGGCGATTAACGGCAGTTGCTTCGTTGTTTTCAAGGTCGATGGTCAACATTCGTATGATCGCGTTACAGATATCAAGATCGGTGACGTAGGCACCGTAGAGATCGGCCGAGACAGACACTTTCCCCCCTGCGGCGGATAAATCCATGTATGGAGATTGAAGATAAGCCGGTTGACCGTACTGTTGGTAATAATAGCCGGTCAGGCCATAGGCGCCATTGATGTGAGCGGGATTCTCGGCTATCCAGCCGGGTTGGTTGGTGTATTGGTCGAGTTCTTCCTGTAATGGCAGATCCCATATCGGCTCAGTCGGAGTGCCGGAGCATACGAGTTTATCGAAATTTTCCTCGCAAAGCACGAATGTCTCGTCGGCTTTGGCTTCGTGTGAACGAAACGCTTCAAGTTCATAATATTCCGCTCCTGGGACATCCGTCCATGATATAGTTAGATTGTCTGACCCGTCGGGTGTTACATTGATGTCTGTGGGGGTGATGAGCCCGCAAACTTTTACGGGTTTGGATTCCGGTGATTGTTGAAGGCCCTTGGTGGCTTTCACCGTATAATAATATATATTGTTCCAGGTTTCGATACCGGTGAAGGTGTGATGACATTCATCTGTTTTGAGGTCTTTTACTATGTAGTTATGGGTTTTGTCGCGGTCGTTGTTGATTGTGTACAGGCTGACGAGATAGCCGTCGGCTTGGTCTACGGCATCCCAACAGGCTGTGAAACTGTCGGTCCTGAAGTCAGTGTAACCTTCGGCGACGGGGGTCTCTACTTTAGGATCCAGAAACTTGATCTCGATGTCGTCGAAATATGCGGCGGCGTCATAGCCTGAGAACTGGAAGAAATATTCACTGCCTTTGCGTGGTTTGTCAAACACGAATTTATATTCAATCCACTCATCATAGCATTTGGCATAATCGTTTTGGTGAGTGACCGCGGGTCGTGTTTTATCGGTATAGTCGACCATGTAGACTTCGACATAATCGAAATTGTAGTCATTGTCGCCCAGACGCCCTTTGAAGGTCACGACGACCGGCTTGCCATTGTCGGGAATCGTAATAATAGGTGAGCATAGGTTGGCGTCGTTATTGGCGTTGCGGTCGATGTATACGCATCCTCCGGCCTGATATACGGCATAAGCCGCACTCCACCCCGGTGTGGCAGTGAGTTCCGGCGATATATAGCCGTCGAGGAGTTCAGTGTCAGGGGCACCTACGCTCCCTTTTGTGAATTTTGAAAAATCTTCAGACACGAGCATCGTTATATCATAAATGTCGGTTTCGGATGGATTGTCTGTCGTTTGCTGTTGCGCGGTACGTAGCGGGTGATTGTGACAAATGTAGGTTTGAGCCGGAACCGGATGAGTTGCCGATAGTTGTGGCTGAGTAGAGAGTAAAATGAATTATTGCTGTCCGATAAAATTCAGAAAACGCGATACAGTATGGCTCGAACGCT
>CAJUMI010000057.1 GCA_910587545.1 uncultured Muribaculaceae bacterium
GAAACAAGGTCATGGTTTGGTTTAGGTCGGGTAGTATATACCCGAGTTAAACCAATCCTATATATAGGCCACCGAAAAGAAAAATTGCCAATGCGAGAAAAGGGCTAGCGAAAAGAAAAACGCTGCCGAGCCTTGTTGTGATGGCTTGGGCTGACTATGCTGAAATCAGTCGATAAGATGAAGTCGAGCGAGAGAAAGACGATGCCACTGCCATAGGGTGTATTAAAGAACGTTAATAAACTCAAATTCGGTTTATTCAGTTGGATTTGCTGCGGTTCAGCGGGGTTGAATCGCTGACTTTTTCGCGGCTCGCTGACATTTTGCTGACAATTTCTGAATGTAAAAATCGCAAGTAATTGATTTTTAATTACTTGCGATTTTATGGGGGTGCCCAGAACAGGACTCGAACCTGCACGCCTCGCAGCACTCGCACCTGAAACGAGCGCGTCTACCATTCCGCCACCTGGGCCACTAATTTCTTGTTTGCGGTGCAAAGATAGCGGTTTTTTGTGAATATAGACCTATGTTTGTACGTTTTTTCTTATTTTTGTGCAAAATTTTCTTTTTCACATAAATATATAAGATCTTCCAACATGTCAATTCTTATTGGTGACAAGCCTGTCGGCCTATGCAGCGATCATGCCGGCTATGAACTGAAATTGCTTATCGAAGGCTATCTCGAAGCCAACGGTATCACATTTATAGACTTCGGGACCCACAGCACCGAAAGCTGTGATTACCCCGATTTCGCCCATCCGTGTGCCTCAGCCGTAGAGAGCGGCGAGATCTATCCGGCTATCGCAATATGCGGAACGGGCAACGGCATAGCCATGACGCTCAACAAGCATCAGGGCATCAGAGCCGCGTTGTGCTGGGACGTCGAGCTGGCCCGTCTGGCCCGTGCCCACAACGATGCCAACGTTCTTGTCCTGCCGGGTCGATTCGTGGAGCCCGACCTCGCAGCCAGAATAGTGGAGACGTTTTTCAATACCCCGTTTGAGGGCGGACGCCATCAGAGACGCATCGACAAGATACCCGTATAATCGACATCAGTGTTTACATCCCTTTCGGCAGCGTAGATTCAACTATTTCGGCACTTCGTTTTGAATGATGCCAAAAAAACGTTATCTTTGTGCGATTATTAAGAACCAGTCAAAGAATATAAACCAAACACTTTATAACTATCAATGGCAACCTTAGAAAAAATCAGAAGCAAATCGGTGCTGCTCTTCGTGATCATCATCGTGGCTTTGCTTGCATTTATCCTTGGAGACTTCCTGACTTCGGGCCGCACATATTTCGGCTCGGGAACCGCCGTAGCTGAAGCTAAAGGCAAAAAAATAGACATAGCTCTCTATAATAACCAACTGGAGCGCGCCAAGGAACAATCAAACAACTACAACAACGTCGACTACGACGAGCTCGCCCAGGACATGGTCCGCATGCTTATCGGCCAAGAACTGCTCAAACAGGAGTATGATGATCTCGGACTCAGCATCTCCGACCTCGAGATCTCCGAGGCCATGACCGGAGTCATGCCCCACCCCGCGGCCCAGCAGTTTATCTATACGATTTCCCAGAACCTCGGCTTTGACCGTATCGACGGCAAAGCCGTGCTCGACGCCATCAAGAACCCCGCGAAATACAATCTTCCCGTCGAGGCTTCTAAGCAGCTCAGCGCAGCATGGGCTCAGACCGAGCAGGACGTAGAGCAGGCCATGCTTCAGCAGAAATTCTACGATCTCGTCCAGGGGCTGTTCACCGCCAACGAACTTGACGCGAAAAGCGTCTACAACGACAATGCGTCGACCCGCCACATCGCTTATGCCACCAAGGGCTACAACACTCTGCCTGCCGACGACGTGAAAGTCGACGATGCCGACATCAAAGCCGCATGGCAGAAAGACAAGAACGCTTACCGCATCGATGAGGAAACACGCTATGTCGACTATGTATATGTAGTCATCGAGCCTTCTGCCGAAGACCGCCTCGCAGGCCAGCAGGCTGTAGAGAACGCTCTCGTGGCCCTCAACGCCGCCGAAGGTCTCGCGGCCGTCGACAACGACAACCGCTTCGTGGTGACACGCGAAAACCGCCCCGCATCACGCATCAGCGACAAAGCTCTCCGCGAGTTCATCACTGCAGCCGAGAACGGCAAGGCTGAGATCATCAGCAACTCACGCGACAACTACCAGATCGCAAAGCTCATGTCTTCGACCGAAGACGTCGACTCGATCAACGTATCGGTCCTCGGTCTCCGCAACCCGTCTGACGCCGACAGCATCGTCGCTGCTCTCAACTCGGGTGCGAAATGGGCCGACTTTGTAGCCGGGGCTGACACTCAGGGTCAGGACAGCATATGGGTTTCTCTTGCCGGCAACAACGTCGACAACAACATCAAAGACGCATGGCTCACCGCAGCTATCGGCACCCCGACCGTCATCTCCGACACAATCCAGGGACAGCCCGTGGCCCAGATCTTCAAGGTCAACCGCCGCATGACTCCCGTACCGGTATACGAGTACGCAGTCATCAACTACACGGTTGACCCCTCTAACGCCACCCTCGAGAAGCTCAACACAGATCTCCGCACATTCCTCTCCGCCAACTCCAACGGTGAAGACTTCAGCAAGAACGCTGCCGAGGCCGGATATTCGATCCTCTCCGCAAGCGTGAGCGCATCCCAGCCCCATATCGCCAACGTCAGCGACAGCCGTCCCGCCGTCAAATGGGTGATGGACGCTGACAAGGGTCAGGTTTCGCCTGTGATCGGCGACAACAAGCAGACCTATCTCATGGCTATCGCCGTCAAGGACATCTACAAAGACTTCATTCCCTGGAATGCGCCCTCTGTCCGTGCGGCCCTCGAGCGTAAGGCCATCGCCAACAAAGCAGGCGAGAAACTCATCGCAGAGTTCGGCGGCAAGGCCAGCGATCTCGCCGGATATGCCAGCCTCTTCGGTGGCGAGGTCAGCGAAGGTGACGTGATCTTCGTTTCGCCCAGAGTCGCCACAATCGGCATCGGCGAAAGCGAGATCCAGGGTGCCATCGCAGGCGCTCCTGAAGGCAAGGTCGTAGGTCCCGTAGCCGGCAACAACTCTATCGTAGTGTTTGAGGTCAAGTCAGTGTCTGACGAAAGCCGTCCTTACACTTTCGACGAGTATGCACAGCGCTTCAACCGCACATTGGGCCTCGGCATAGTCGATCCTCTGAAGATGCTTCTCGGCAGCGACAAGATCGACAACTATACGCTCAACTTTGTCAACGGCATCCAGGACTGATTGACACTCTGACGACATATTCGGCGCCGGAGACAGATCCAATCTGCTCCGGCGCCGAACTCATTAATGAGACATAAACAACAACTCCGCTATGCCTAAACTTTATCTGTTTCCCGTGCCGATGGGCGACACCCCTGCCGCCGATGTACTGCCCGCGCGCAACATCGATCTGATACGAGGTGTCAGCTACTTCGTCGTCGAGAATCTGAGATCAGCACGGCGATTTCTCAAATCCTGCGACAGATCCATCGACATAGACTCGCTCCACTTCACCGAACTCAACGAACATACCCCCGCCGAAGACGTCACAGCCATGATCGAGCCTATGCGGCGGGGCCACGACATCGGAGTCATCAGCGAGGCCGGCTGTCCCGCAGTCGCCGACCCCGGAGCCGACATAGTGGCCGTAGCACAGCGCCACGGCTTCGAGGTCGTACCCCTCGTCGGCCCGTCGAGCATTATAATGTCGCTGATGGGATCGGGGTTCAACGGCCAGTCGTTCGCATTCTGCGGCTACCTGCCGATCGACGAAGGCAAGCGCACCGCCACGCTCAAAGAGATGGAACGACGCATCCGCCGCGAACGTCAGACCCAGATATTCATCGAGACCCCTTACAGAAACCACCGCCTCATCGAAGATCTCTGCCGCCGCCTGCCGGCAGACCTGCTGCTGTGTGTCGCATCCGACATCAGCGGGCCACGGCAGTCGATAGTTACCCGCTCGCTACGCGATTGGAAAAAATCCGCCTACAATTACGAGAAAATTCCGACGATATTTCTCCTCTACAGTTGATCCATGCCCGACTTCAAACGCTCACACCGTCTTTCACGTCAGTTGGACGATCTTCCCGGATTGTTCGACTACGTTGACATCAGCCGCAATGACATCGCCGGAGACATAATCGTGCGACACACAGAGAAGACCCTGGATGCCGATCCCGATCTGCCCGAAATCTCCGAGAGCCAGCTGACTCCACGTAGCGCCCTGCGTTTCATCTCTTTCGGCAGCGGCAGCAGCGGCAACTGCTCCTATATCGGCACCGACAGAGGAGGCCTGCTCATCGATGCCGGCGTCGAAGGCCGGTATGTCACCGAGCAACTTCTCCACAACGGCATTGACAGCGACTCGATCAGCGGTATATTGCTGACTCACGATCACAGCGACCATGTCAAATATGCCTATTCGCTGCTGCGGTACAACCGCCACATGCGTCTGTTCTGTACACCCAAGACTCTCAACGGGCTGCTGAGGCGCCACAGCATATCGCGACGTATAAAAGACTACCACGCCCCGATCTACAAGGAATTTCCGTTCGATATCGCAGGCATGACCGTGACGGCCTTCGAGGTCTCACATGACGGCACTGACAACGTCGGTTTCGCACTTGACTACGACGGTCTGCGGATGGTGGTCGCCACAGACACAGGCCATGTCACCGAGCGCGCCGATTTTTACATGCGCGACGCCGACGCCCTGATGATCGAGGCCAACTACGACGCCGAGATGCTGCGCCACGGCCCCTACCCCGAACATCTCAAAGCTCGAATCGCCTCGTCAAGCGGCCACCTCGACAACGCCGACACCGCAGCATATCTGGCCCGAATAGCCTCTCCACGGCTCAGGCACATTTTTCTCTGCCACCTCAGTCATGACAACAACTGCCCCGAGATTGCCCTCTCCACAGTCCGCTCGGCAGTAGAACGCACCGGCATAAAAATCACCGACAATCCGCTCGTCGAAGGCATGCATCTGAGCGCGCTGCCGCGCTTCGCCGCATCTCGACTGTTCGTCATCGCAAAACCGCGACAGCAATAATCATGCACCAAACAACTAAAGTCCTGAAACCCTTATGAAAAAACTTTTGCTCGCCTTTTCGACCGCTTTGATCTCCTGCAATCTGAGTTCAGCCGCAGACTTCGTATTTAAGCCCGCCTTGCCCTTCGGCACATGGTGGACAGCTCCCGCCCGACCGACTCTCGACATCACCGCTGTCAACAACGGCCCGTCGCCCGCTACATGCGAGGTGACTCTGACCATCAACACCGACTTCGGCGATTTCCTCTACAGATTCGACCAGTCGTCGACTGTCGCGGCCGGCGACAGCTGCACGATGTCGTTCGGGTTCGACCTCGAACCGGGCTTTTACAACTGCATATTCTCGAGCGGCGACAGGGTCATCGCGCAGCACAACATCGGATTCGAGCCCGAGCGCATCTACTCACCGGCCGACTTCCGCCCCGATTTTGCGGAATTCTGGCAGCGCGCCCGCGCCGATCTTGATTCGATCAGCCCCGAGTTCGACATGATCCGCTTCCCAGAACAGGACACCGATAAAAGCAAGGCCTACAAAGTCACCATGCGCTCCGTAGGCAGAGAAAGTCTGACAGGCTTCCTCATGCTCCCCAAGAAAAAAGGCAGATACCCGGCCATAATCAATTACATGGGCTACGGCAGCGGCCCCGCCTACTGCGACTTCCTGCCCTCTTACGACGGCGAATTCATCTATTTCCAGCAGAATATCCGCGGCCAGGGACTCAACAAAGAGACCAACACCCACGGCGAATGGATGGTCGAAAATCTTGAGGACATCGAGAACTACTACTACCGCAACGCCTTCATGGACGCGGTCAGAGGTGTCGATTTCGTCTTCACGCTTCCACAGTTTGACGGCGTCAACATCTTCGCTGAAGGCGGCAGTCAGGGCGGCGCACTGACCCTTGCGGCCACAGCCCTGGACAAACGCATTGTCGCAGCCGCTCCTTTCGTCCCCTTCCTCAGTGACTACCCTGACTATTTCAGATTGTCAGAATGGATCGGGAGCACACTACGCAATGCCGCCAAAGAAAAGGGCATGACCGACATGCAACTGATGCGCAACATGTCATATTTCGATATCAAAAACCTTGCAACACTGATCGACGTTCCCGTGCTGATGGCCGTCGGACTGCAGGACACAACATGTCCGCCCCACACCAATTTTGCGGGCTACAACCTGATTTCCTCGCCAAAGCAGTTCATCATCTATCCTGACAAAGGCCACGGCGTCAGCCGCCCCCACTGGGACAATGCCCATATCGCGTTCTTCCGCAAATACATGAAGCCGGCAACAAAAAAATAGGTCGCGGCAATTTGCGGCCGACCCTAAATTTACAAGCCGGAGACAGACTCTAAGTTACTACGTCGCCGGCTTGTAAATAAAAAAACATATCTCGAATGAAAAAAATGCCGGAGTGATGCAAGATTTCATTATTTTACCGATTTTACGGATAGAATATCAATCACAAAAAACTCTCAAAAAATGAAAAAAATGAAATTCATCATTCCCTCTCTCTTTTTCATCGCGGCATCTGCGTTAATACAATCCTGCAGCAACTACGACGAGGATTACTTAAAACTCAACTACCCCACAGCCATTGTCACCGTCTGCCCCGACGAGACCGGCAGTTTCACAATGCAGCTTGACAATGAGACGACTTTATACCCGTCAAATATAACAAAATCACCATACGGATCAAAAGAAGTCCGCGCCCTTGTAAATTACTCAACCGATGACTCTCGCCCCGACGGAACAGGAGTCTACGTCAACTGGCTTGACAGCATCAGGACCAAAATCCCGGCCTTTACAACAGACAACAACAGCCAGGTTTTCGGAAATGACCCGCTCGAAATCATCAACGATTGGGTGACTGTCGCCGAAGACGGATACCTGACCCTGCGTTTTCGCACAGTCTGGGGTCTCACAAATATCCCCCACCATATCAACCTTGTAACCGGTATCAACCCTGAGGATCCATTCGAATTCGAACTTCGCCACGACGCCAAAGGCGACACATACGGCAGATACAGCGACGCCCTTATAGCTTTCAATCTGAACGAACTGCCCCGCAAAGATGACAAGCCTGTGAAAGTTACTCTCCACTGGAATTCATTCTCAGGCAAGAAGTCGGCCGAATTTGACCTTCAGCTTAGACCCACTATCAGTGAAAACTCGCTAAAAGGCCTGAAAACATCAGACATGATAAAATAACTCCTTGCTTCCGGCCAAATCTCTCCTGACCGACTTGATGTGAAATTTATAATAACTCAGGATTGATCAACCCCGAAAACGAACTGGATCTGATACTTCTCTCCGGCTCAGACAGGCAGACGGCGATGAAGCTGATATATTCACAATATATCAGATACCTCACAGCCGTCTGCTCTCGTTATATTGTCGATGACGAAGACGTGAAAGACGTACTCCAGGAATCATTTCTGAAAATATTCGCATCGCTCGGCAGATTCCAATATCGCGGTGAAGGTTCCTTGAAAGCCTGGATGTCAAAAATCACGATCAACGAGACTCTGAAATTCATCAGCCGTACCCAACGCATAGATTACACCCGCATATCCGAAGAAACCGAAGAAATCCGCGACTCCGAGCCCGATATAAGCGAAATTCCTGCCGCGGTCATACATTCATTCATCCGTGACTTACCTGATGGCTATCGATTGATTTTCAACCTGTATGCCATTGAAGGCAAATCGCATAAGGAAATCGCCGGACTCCTAGGCATCAAAGAAAGCACTTCGGCGTCACAGCTCCACAGAGCAAAGGCAATACTTGCCGATAAGATAAACAGATATACCAAACATGAACTATAATCGGTATGACAGACAAATGGCTTGAAGATATCCGGGAGAAGATGAGTACCTGCGAGGCCGACGAACCGGAAGGACTCCGCGACATGATATTCACACGCCTGACGTTCAGCGCTCCGGCGCGGAGCCGTTTCCGGACGCGGACGATGATCTCAGCCGTAGCCGCTTCTGTTGTCATCGCATTATCGCTGGCTTCTCTATGGCTGACTGTTGACGTCAATCCGATCGACAGACCGGTGCTAGCTGCCCGGACGATCGATCAGTCAGCGCCATTATCATCGGCCCTTGCCGACAATGCCTCTGAGATCGACAAGATCGACAACATATTGAAAGGAACTTCACAACCCACCCTCACGGAGATTCCCCGACCGGCGATCGATCAGGCGATAAATAACCGCACCTGCACTACCGATGGCATCAAGCATTACGATAATCCCGCGTGGGAACAGACGCATGAAACCGTCAACACGGCCGCTTCCACACATAATGATGTCTCTCACGCTGATAAAGCCCCGCATGACAACGACGCATATCCCGTCACAGCAAAGAAACAGAAACGGCGGATTTCTGTCGGCGTCTTTACCTCCGGCGCATTAGCTGCATCACAACGGCAATCATCTGCCGCAAATAGTTTCGCACCAACCTACAGATGGCTTGGATCAACTGATTATGATGACATACTGACACCTACAGTAAGGTCGAGAGCCGCCAATGAAATCGACACTCGCGGATTTGACATGCACCACAATATTCCCATTCGCTTCGGACTGTCAGCGCGCTATGACCTAAACACGCGTTTAGGCATAGAAAGCGGAATCGTCTACACAAGGCTAAGTTCAGACATCAGCAAAGTAAACGCAAAGCCAATAAAAGGCGAACAGACTCTCCACTACGTCGGAATGCCTCTAAACGTCAAATACCGCCTTGCGTCCTGGAAAGCGTTCAGCATTTCCGCCTCGGCCGGAATACTGATGGAAAAGTGCGTTGACGGATCGCTTACACGACAAGAGACATCAGGCTCTTCATCAGAAATAAAAAAATCGTCGATCAGCATAAGCGAGCACGCGTTGCAATGGTCATCAAACATTTCGGCAGACATGCAGCTTGACATAACCCGCCACATCGGCGTATATATCGAGCCGGGCATATCGTACTATTTTGACAATAATTCCGATGTCCGCAACATATATAAAGACCGACCGCTCAACTTCAACCTGAACATCGGCCTCCGCTTCACCTTTGGATCCGGCATTTAGATCCGGTTTTATAGAATACCCCCTTAACGCATATGCGTAACGCCGATCGAAAGGACACTTATGCCTGACGGTGAAGCTGAGCCGACGATGGCGTTTATGCAGTCGAGGACTGTTGAACCGGTGGTCACGACGTCATCGACAATCGCGACGGACAGACCGTCGAGTTCTTCGGGATGTCTGATACCGAAGGAGCCGCGCACATTGTCATAGCGGTCGTAACCGCTTCGGCGAGTCTGTGTGCGATGGCTACGCAGGGCCATGAGGTTGTCGCCGACGTCGCAGCCCAGTTCGGCAGCGAGACCCCGGGCTATCTCCAAACTCTGGTTGTAGCCTCGCCGCAACAGTCTGTCACGGTGTAGAGCCACCGGAAGCAGCACGTCGAAACGCCCTGTGAGGCCGTCTGCTGCCAGTTCCATACCATAGAGCCGCCCAAGCATACGTGCAGTCGCCGGGCGGTCGCCATACTTGGCTTCGTGGATCAGACGCGCATAAGGACTGTCGCGGTAATAGTAGAACCATCCCGCCGCGACATCTATTTCATGCCTTCCGCCGATGCGATGATGGACGGTGTTAAAGTCGATGTCATGCAAATAAGTGCGGGGAAGCTCGGCCATACATCCGACACACAGCAGTCTCTCCCCTGCCACAAGTGTACGCCCGCACACTCTGCATGTACGAGGAAAGACGACATCAAGCGACGAGGATCCGATCAAAAGCATAGCCCTGATGATCCTTTTTATCAATGTTTGTCTGTCTATCTGCATAATTTGCGAGTTATTCGACTAATTCGTATCTTTGGCGATGTTTATACCGTTATCAATCATTCTCAGCGTGTTTAATACGCCCGAGTTCTACATCATCGTAAGCGTGATCGCCGCCGCTATAGTGGCTGTCGCCTCACTGCCCGAGCGCAAAGGCGAGGTGAAACTCCATCTCCTCGCCGGCCAACTGCTGACATCGGAAGATCAGCAGGACTCCTGCGGACCGGGCCACGGAACGATCACTTTCGAGGTCCACTCCGGAAACATCATCAGTGTCCGGCGATCGGGGCTCACAGGTGTGAGCATGGCCGGGGCCTTGTCGCTTGCTGTCAGAGTGTCGGGTTTTGACATCGTCATCGAAGAACGAGCCACACCGGGTCCTCACTCACCGGCGGGAATGGCCGATTCGGCCGTCTTTCACCTTGATTTCCTGGCTCCCGAGTGGTATCATATCCGCTACGAGAGCGAACAATTCAGCGAGCACGCATCACTTACACTGCACGTCAGAGAAGGCATCAGAGTGGTGAAATCGCTTATCCATTGACGCCAAAGATCTGAAGAAACCATGTAGAGATGCCGACATAGATGATCAGTCCGAGAATGTCGTTGGATATCTGGATGAATGGGCCTGTCGCAAGCGCAGGGTTGATCTTGAGTTTTTCGAGCGTGAGGGGGACAACAGTCCCCAACAGCGACGCAAACATCACCACAATGAACAGCGACACCGCAACCGACAGGGTCACAGCGAGATCCGACGGCAACATGATGAGGTTGTAAACAAGTATCACTGCAGTGATTATAGTCGCGTTCAGCAGGCCTATGACTATCTCTTTGCCAAGTTGTTTTGAGAACTCCTTGACGTCGAGAGAACCGTTTGCAAGACCTTGCACCACAATAGCCGACGCCTGGACACCTACATTACCGCCCGTGCCGCCGATAATCGGAATAAATAGTGCCAGGGCTGTCACAGCCTGGATCTGAGCTTCGAAGCCGCTGAGGATCAACGACGCGAGTATGCCTGACGCTATGCCGATCAGCAGCCATGGTATACGCGCCTTTGTCTGCGCGAGTATAGTGTCGTCGACGTCCACGTCGGACGAGATACCCGAGGCCAGCTGGTAATCACGCTCGCTCGACTCGCGCACTCGATCCATCACGTCGTCGACGGTTATCTGTCCGAGCAGGCGCCCGATTGAGTCAACGACAGGCATGGCCACAAGGTCATATTTCTCGAAGTCGAGGGCGACGTCGTCGATCGGCGTGTCGGCTTTGACGCTGACAGGATCGACCTCCATGACATGCTTGATCTTCGACACTGAAGGATGGGAGATCATCTTTTTCAGCGGAAATATGCCGCGCAACTTGTAGTCGTTGTCAACGACATAGATGTAGTATATCTCGTCCACTTCCTCAGCCTGCATCCTCATCTCCTTGATGCACTCGGGCATTGACCAGTTCTCGTTGACGACAATCATCTCGGTGCCCATAAGGCCGCCGGCGGTGTCCTCGTCGTATTTCAGAAGATCGATGATGTCACCGGCCTGCTCGACGTCATCGATGTGAGACAGGATCTCCTCGCGCTCGTCGACATCAAGCTGCTGGATGAGGTCGACTGCATCATCGGTGTCAAGATGGTCGATCTGCTTGGCGATCTCCTCTGCCGGCATGTCGGAAATGAGTTTCAGACGGTCGTCCTCATCAAGCTCCATCAGGACATCGGCTGCCGTATCGTCGTCGAGCAGACGATAGAGATACTCGGCCTCGTCAATCTCGAGGTTCTGGTAGAGTTCAGCGATATCGGCGGGATGGAGATCAGCGAGTTCCCTGACTGCCTGCTCCTTGTCGTCGGAATGGATTATCCGGCGAATATGCTCGAGATATTCGGGAGTATATTCCTTCATTGACTAATTACAATTTATGGCCGACTTGCGAGCCGATGAAACAAGATTGGTCAGATCTATGAACTGAGCCACGCTGAGCTGCTCGGGGCGCAAGGCCATAAGCGGGCCGTCAATGGGCTGCGGACCGGGAGGTAGCAGGCTTCTGACCGAGTTGCGGATAGTTTTGCGGCGCTGCCCGAAAGTGGTCTTAACAACTATCCGAAACAGAGTTTCGTCGCATCCGAGGTCCGTGACATTATTGCGTCGCATCGATATGACACCTGATTTCACCTTTGGCGGCGGGTTGAAGACGTGTTCGCTGACGGTAAACAGATAGTCGATGTCATACCACGCCTGTAAAAGTACGCTCAGGATGCCGCGCGCTTTCGTGCCGGGGCCGGCGGCGATACGTTCGGCAACCTCACGCTGCAACATTCCCGAGCAACACGGGATCAGATCCTTGTAGTCAAGGACGTGAAAAAAGATCTGAGAAGATATGTTGTAGGGATAATTGCCTATCACGCAGAATTTGCGCCCGGGAAAGAGAGCCGCGAGGTCAAGTTTCAGGAAATCTCCTTCAACAATGCGGGATCCATTGTTCAGACCGGGGAAATTGATCTTGAGATAATCTACGCTCTCTCTGTCGATCTCCACGACAGTCACATCGTGGCCTGCTTCGAGCAGCGGCCGCGTCAAGACTCCCATGCCCGGACCGACTTCAAGCACCGGCATGCCTTTATAGGCATCGAGCGTAGCGGCTATACGAGCCGCCACCGACAGATCGGTCAGAAAATGCTGACCGAGGGCTTTCTTTGGCTTGACCTGCGACATCTGGCATATATTTCCCACAAAAGTACAGCATTTTTGCCAATACGCCAACAAAATCAGGCTTCTTCACCGCACACATATCAAAAAAAGCGGGATGCCTATGTCCTACGGCACCCCGCTGTCACGCCTGACGGCGTTATTTCATTCAGCGTCCGATAAACGATCTGACATAAGATTCGAGCTCTGCGCTCATTGGTGCTTTAATTTCAGACTTGCACTTAGCCTTGGCCGGAGCAGAGGCCTTCCGGAGAGTGAGGCCGAGTCTGAATGATTCTGTGTTGTCAGTCCATACGGGTACCAGGTCTGTTATGTGCTGCACCTGAACCATCATGGGGATAAGGATGCTAAGCATCGGATTCTCCTGCGACATTTCTGCGATAAATTTTTCAAGCAGGGGACCGCCTATCGAGAGAACCACAGGCATGAAAGCATTGACCATCTCCTTGTCGACATAAAGCTGGAGATAATCGCCGGTATATTCATACTTCAAGGGGACTCCGGTCACAAACCATCCGAGTATCTCACGGACAAGCGACGGCTGGATCATGCTCAGATCTATGTCACTGCCTTCGGGAAGCAGGCCGGCCAATGATGAGATGGTCGCTGCGAGCTCTTCGTCGGTCATTGTGGCAAGACTTCCGATAACATCAATGATCTGCTTGGCAAGCTCAGCGTCGCCTCCGGCCTGGACAGCAGTCCTTACGATAGCGTTGATATCGGGCATTATATATACATACTCGTCGTCAGCATACCAGTTCACAAGCGAGGCGGGAGACTCCATCCATTCGCGGGGATACCGGTCGATAACTCCACCCTGCATAAATTTGCGCATAAGCCACGCCTGGATATTATCCGGGGTCGCGGGAAGTTCGACGACATTGCCGTCGTCGTCAGTTCCCGTCGGGATCACTCCGCTGTAATATTCTGCCGAAAGGTTGCCTGAAGCAAGGAAGTCAACACCGTCAAGCATCTCAGAGATCACATGCGAGCCCAGCACCTTGACAGCATTGCCAACATAGAGTTTCTTGTCTTTGTCGGGCGAACCGGGACAACCCTCGGGGTTGATCACTCTCCAATCAAGGAACAGGGGTGTATAGTCGCTCAGTTCGTTATTCTCAGCGTTGATTTCGCTTGACAGTCTGTAGTCGCCGGGCATTATGCCACCACGGCCGAAATCGGTAAGACTGACGTTCATATCGGCCGACACGGTCGATCCGTCGCCGGCGATTACACCCGAAACCGCAAATGCGAACACACCAGGAGCAGAAGCTAAAGCGCGCGAACCAACAGACGGTTTGGGCAACTCGGCACTACCTGAATACTTGAATTCCGAGCCTGTATACTCCATGTCAACAGGAACAACAAGAGTCGGATAACCGTTGACAAGATTCTCGATCCTAAGGTTTGCTTTGGTATCACTAAGAGCTTCGACTGACAAACTGCCACCGTCGATCACCGTCCCGTTGATTTTGACTGTAAGATTTTCGCCTGCTACGGGCTCTTTCTTGATGCTCTCGAAAGGAGCGGGGTCATTATCAGAACAACCTGTCAAAAAACCGGCACCAAGCATAAGGGCGCCGAGCATAAAAGATAATTTTCTCATTTGAAATAAATTTGAGTTTCTCAAAAAGCGTAACCGAATCCTATGTTGACATAGACCGGATACATATTGAATGTAATTGTTTTAAAATCACTCTTGAATATATTGTTGAGCCCCCATGACAATTCGCCGCACACAATCAGATGTCTGAACGCTTTCCAGTCGACACCGGCCTGCAGACCGGCCTGAAATGTGCGGAGATCGTCAGAAAAATCGTACGTAGCCTGATTGTCATCTTCGAAGACTACTTTATTTCCCGTCGGATTATTCTCGCGGAGATAGCCGTCATACACATGGCCGGAAAAGTCTTTGCCTGTGACAAACGACACATACGGACCGGCATGCAGGGCAACGCGCCGGGATACATTGAACGCTGCCGAGACAGGGACGGTCACCATGGTCTCTCTGAACTTTGTCTTAACATGTCCGGTCCAATTGCCTTTGAGACGTTCGCCGCCGTCGCCGAGGATCTCCATGCCGTAGTTCTTGACGCGCGCACCGGTTTCCATAGACTTTGTTTCAAGGCGGACACCCACAGTGACGCCCCACTTTTTATCCTTGCCAAACCATTTTTTCACGTTGCCGCCTATAGACAGGTTGACCGACGGATTAAAACTTTCGATCTCGCGTATCTCCCGGGGAAGAGGGATTGGCGTGGCTCCACCGATGCTCAGACCCGCACGTACATCGTACTCGAGTCCCATCAGGCTCGATTTGATTATGCCAGGGGTCCGGTCGCTCAGGGCTGCTGCGTCGATGACTGACAACAAGGCCACAGCGAGGAGTATGAATATTCTGTAATAAAAGCGTGACATAGTCGGAAGCGTGTTATTATTTTCAGTCTTCATTAAATTCAATCACAAGTTCGTCGACCATGAGCACACTGCCCGGAGCTCCCTCAAACGATGCTCCGTCGGCACTCGAGGCACAGACGATCGCAAGGTTATAGTCTCCGTTTGACAACTTTACGGGATCGACAGTCTTGCCGGGGCGGAAAACGAACGGAATGTCAAATTCTTTCCAGCGGTCGGTCGGATGCGTATCGGTTACTTCGGCTGTAGCAAGAATTTGAGGATTGTTGATGTCGAGGGTGTTGTTGCCGTCGAGAGAGGGTTTTTCGTCAGTGGCTTCATAAAACACTGCATAAAGAGCAAATTTGTCGGTGCGGCCTTCTACGGGCGAGAGCCTACCGGGTGCCGATTTGTCGAGACGATAGAATACATCGCCGGCCGTGTATCTGAAATAGCCCCTGAACCGACCTGGCACATGATCAAAAGGCACGCCGAATTTTGTCGCGCTCAGCGGATCTGTCAGCGCGTTGAGTGTCACAAACTGACCGAGGAAAAGATTTCCGGCGGCCAACGGTTTATTAAGAGCTTGTTTAAAAACGATTGTTAACAGAAGTGAGTTTTCGGAGAGTA
>CAJUMI010000058.1:0-1969 GCA_910587545.1 uncultured Muribaculaceae bacterium
GTTCCATTTGGAACACGCTGCAAAGATAAGCGATAATTTTCGCACAACAAAATTTCTATTCAAAAATTTTCGCACAATGTGTAAAATTTTATCTCGTATAAAGATTATTGCCGACTCCGAAGGTATTACTATCGGTGCTATTGAGCGTGCTATTGGAGCCAGTAGAGGGGTAATATCCAAGGCAATAGCCAAAGGCACAGACATACAGTCCAAATGGTTAGAACTCATCTGCGAAAAATTTCCCTCGTATTCACCGATATGGCTTCTAACTGGGGAGGGGCAGATGTTACGCGATTCCCATACTAATAGCACCGACATACCGAGTAGTGCGAAAATTATCGCAAAAATAGAGCCTTCATCCGCCCCCCACATAGAAAGTTCTAAAATTGATTGTACCTCAAAAAGGGATTCTATACCAACTTCAGCACTAACCGAGCTGATTACGACAATACGTGAACAAGCCGAAGAAATAGGACGATTAAAGGCTTATATAGAGCAGCTTGAAAAAGAACATAGGGACAACCAGGTCTTTTCCACAACAAACATTCCAAAGGTGGAGACCCCCTCCCCGCCCGTCTTGCAAGACAGATAGAGCCCTCCATCGTGATTATTGATGGCATACCCTTCCGGATATATCCAAACTGACCCCTCGGCCGCTCCCTCTGTCACCCCCTCGGCTCCCCGAATCATAGCCTCCCCTCCCCTTTTGCGCAACCTCCAATCTCGAAACCCTTGATTTCGGGGCGTTTCAACCCTCGCCGCCGAAAAAGAGGGGGTATTTTGCTTCACACTCAAACGCCCTTTTTTAAAACTGATGCCCCTTTTTGGGCGGCTATCTCATCGCAGTTATTTGCATTCAAAATCCCCGATTTTGAATATCCACTTTTACGAAAGTGAATATCCAGTTTGAACATCCACTTTGAATATCCACCTGAATACCCAGCCCCTAAAATCGGCATTTTTGAATATAATGCAGGGGCATTGACGACACCATGCCGACAACACCCCTACAAAAGCGTCAGAAACACCTTCTAAGGCCGTTTAAATGCCATCCTTATAGTCTGTGCCACTGCCACCCGATATGAGCGTAGATTGCTTGATTATAGCGCGTTTAGTGACGATTGTACCATTGCCCGACAGCCCTGCATGGCGCAGGTAGTTGTAGGTTGCACCCACATGCTCAGCCGTAAAAACACTAAAAACGGCCTTGATGCTGCTGAAATACCAGTCTTTGCGCCTCGTGCCCTCGATGGGCCGGGTCAGATGAACATGAATAACTTTTGCCATATCTCCTTAATTAATTGGTGCAAATATACCAAATAATATCTATATGGAATATTTTAGATACATAAAACATCAAACCGCCCACAAAAAAACGGCGTAAAGCCGCGTCCCCTGCCCTACCCTTGCCGCCGATGAACGTCCGCCATGCCGATGTAGCCGCCATGCAAACCCCATGTAAACCCCGCGTAAGCCAAAACCCACAAAACAGTCCCCTCACGTAAACCCCACGTAAACCTACGTAAACTTTTCTCACGTTTCGTTTTATTTCGCCCACACCCCACTACCCCACCTAACCCTCTGAAACCAAAAGCCTTTCATCCCACCCCACCATCACCCACTTTGCACGCTTCGTTTTGTGCCCTATATAGAAGTAGAAAAATCTTGATGACCGTACTTTTGTTTTACTCCAAAATTACATCATTGAGAAAAATGAATATCTACTTAAAATGTTGAAGAACAATGATGTGAGATTTATTTTCAAGCCAGACAGTCGGGGAGAAGCCCTCGGACGGGCCGACCACCAGCGGAGAACCTTCATCTCTCATCGCTTTTCATCATTCCTTTGGCAGTAAAAAAGAGAAAACCTATTGAATTGTCTGAAATTCAATAGGTTGCCTCAATTTTGCTGTTAAATAAGTGGTCCCACTTGGAGTCAAAATAGTGAATCTCGTTGAATTTGGTTGAA
>CAJUMI010000058.1:1979-15623 GCA_910587545.1 uncultured Muribaculaceae bacterium
CAAGGACTCCCTGATTATGAGTCAGGTGCTCTGACCAACTGAGCTATAGGACCGAGAAACACACGTGTTTCACATTTGCGAGTGCAAATTTAGTCTATTTTTTTTGTTTTACCAACAAAATCTTCAAATTTATATGGTGAATACATAAGATTTAACTTTCGCTGAGCACTGTTGCAAGGTGGTCAATATCCATGAGACATGTAGTTTGTCTGTGTCTGAAACTGAGTTTTTCATTCTGTTTCTTAAGCAGTTCCGATGCAGGCTTGCGCATTGCGGAATGATTGACAGAGCCATTTTTTAGTACGTTTCCGGCATCGATCTCCCTTAGAGGTTATTTAATCACAAATGTGGAGCCGGAGAGTATGGATTTTTAAGCTATCTCATTAATAATCTTCAGCCACCATGCTATAGCATGGTGGCTGAAGATTATGGGCAGAATAGCCGAAAATCCATCCATGCAGGCTTTGAAAACTAATGTTATCATTTATCTTCTTTTAAAATTCTATGTTGAGATTGTAAAATAAATGCTTGTTCGCATCCATTCTCTTGAGTGCCTTTAGTGCTGAATTTCAGCCATAATGCTACAGCATTGCCTTAAATTCATCCCGAAATTCACCTCAAGAGAATGGACGCCGGATTTCACATTTGTTATCAAATAACCTCTTAAATGTCACGTCCATTCACCAATGCAGTTTGTTCTCTATTCCCCAACGCTAATTATTCGGGGTGCAAAACATGAGATATCGTTCTCCCACCCGCTAATGAAGTAATAAGCGGTTTCGCAAGATAAATCCGCGAGTGTCTTTAACCATGTAGAATATTTCTTTGTGTGTCTAATCTAGCCTATTACAACCACATAGGCAAGGAGTCAAACGCGTGTTGACTTAATATGACTTTATTTTGACTTAACGTTTATTCAAATTTCATGCTTATGCCCAATATTTTCCTGTCTTTATTTAGCTAAAACATTGTCTGTTAAAATAAAATTTGTAACTTTGCAGTCGCTTTTTAGCATCCCGTGTGATGGGAAATTAAGGAGCATTCGAACTTAATTTTTAGTAACACATTAACAACCAAACAAATGAAGACATTCCAACTTGCGGCTGAACCCCGCACCGATCTCGGAAAGAAAGCAACCAAAGCTCTGCGTGCAGAAGGTAAAATTCCTGTAGTGCTCAACGGTGGCGAAGTTATCGAACTACCCTACAAAGGCACACTCAAGGCAGGTGAAAAAATCATTGAAATCGGTAACGGCAAAGGCCTTATCACAACTGATCTCACTGTAACCAACGATGCAGTGCGCAAGCTCATCTATACTCCTGACATCTTCGCTATCGAACTCGATATCAACGGCGAAAAGCGTATGGCAGTGCTGAAAGATATCCAGTTTCAGCCTGTTAAAGACACCATTCTCCACATCGACCTTCTCGAAGTTAACGAAAAGAAACCCGTTGTCATCGAAGTTCCCGTTAAGCTTGATGGTCACGCAGAAGGTGTCAAGGCCGGTGGTAAACTCAGCCTTTCGATGAAGAAGCTCAAAGTCAAAGCCATCTACACCGATATCCCCGAGCGTCTTGTGATCAATGTCGATAACCTCGGTCTCGGCAAGACTATGTCAGTCGGCGATCTCCACTACGAAGGCCTCGAACTTGTCAACGCCAAGAACGCAGTCGTTTGCGCTGTTCAGCTCACTCGTGCCGCACGTGGTGCCGCTGCTGCCGCTGCTGCCAAGTAATAGCCTTACAGCATGAAATATCTGATAGTTGGGCTCGGCAATATAGGTTCTGAATACCAAAACACGCGCCACAACATCGGTTTTAAAATATTGGATGCCTTTGCTGAGGCATCCAATATTTCTTTTTCGACCGAGCGTTACGGCGATGTCGCCCGAATGAGGCTGAAAAACAAGCAGCTCGTGCTACTTAAGCCCTCTACCTACATGAACCTGAGCGGTAACGCCGTAAGATACTGGAAAGATAAAGAGGGTATCGAAATATCAAACATCCTTGTGCTTGTCGACGACATAGCCTTACCCTTCGGCGCTATACGCATCAAGCCCCGAGGCAGTGACGCAGGCCACAACGGCCTCAAGAATATCGCACAGATGCTCGGCACCGATGTATATCCGCGTCTGCGATTTGGCATAGGCGACAATTATCCGCGTGGTTGCCAGATCGACTACGTGCTCGGCCAGTTCACAGCCGACGAGAAAGCTGCCCTGCCCGACCGCATCGAAACTGCCGATGCCGCGATCAAGGAATTTGTGCTTGCGGGAATCCAAAACGCGATGTGCGCGTTCAATAATAAACAATCATAACCGATAGTTGTCAATGGCCAAATCTGAAGTCAGAATAGACAAATGGCTGTGGGCGGTCAGGATTTTCAAGACACGCACCATAGCGACCGAAGCCATAAAGAAAGGGCGTGTGACGGTTGGCGATAGCGCTGTTCCGGTCAAGCCATCGAGAATGCTGAAGGTCGGAGACACGGTCAACGTTCGCAAACCGCCGGTGACATATTCATTCAGGGTACTTGCTCTGACCGAAAACCGACTCGGAGCAAAACTTGTGCCTGAATACATGGAAAACATCACTCCACAGTCACAATACGATCTGCTCGAAGTGGTCAAAATATCTGGTTTCATCGACCGTCGCAAGGGTCTTGGAAGGCCGACCAAACGCGAAGGACGCGAACTGTCGAAATTCACCGAAAGCGCCTACGACGACGGATGGGATTTCGATTTTGACGAGGATTACGACCAAGAAGAGAACCCGTCAGACGACTAAGTCGCCCGCCAGAGGGTAAATGATATAAAAATCGGGCGGGGTCATACACCGAAATAGTGTTTGATCCCGCCCGATTGCAATTTCCATCTGATCAGCGATCGACGATCTCTACGCGGTTGCCTTCGGGGTCAAGACATGCAGACATATAAGTTCCTACAACGGTTTCCGCCGGCTCTGAAATTACAGGGTTGCCGTCAGTCCTGAGAAGTTCGGTGAGAAATCTCACACCTTCCCGGCTTCCTGCAGCTATTGCAACATGTCCGGCAACAGAATCCGTTGTCTTTTTGTCATAGGCGAGGATCTCGACAGAGGCATCAGAGTCAGGCCATGACAGGAAATAACAACTTACACCGCTATCTTCGTTGCGATACAACTCGCTCGACGTGAGCGCGAAATAGCGCATATACCAATAACGCAACGCCTCAATGTCGTTGGCCACGATTCCGACGTGGGACAGTTTCATCGCGTTTTATTCGTTTAGAAGTTCAATCATGCGGTTGAACGCTATCTCTATGCCTTCTTTATCCTTGCCGCCGGCCTGCGCAAACCCGGGCTGGCCGCCACCACCGCCTTTAATGGCTTTGGCAGCGTCACGCACGATTGCAGCAGCACTCTTGCCTTCTTTAACAAGTTCGTCAGTCAGCATCACTGTGAGCAGCGGTTTGTCCGCTGAATCTACGGTTGCCGCCATAAATGCTGTCGGCTCTGTAGATCTCGCCCTGACGGCAAAGGCCACGTTCTTGACTACGTCAGGCATTCGTATTCCTTTGAGGGTTACAATCCTCACACCATGGTCAAAGATCGCTTTCTCCATCAGTTGGGCAGCCATATTGTTGACGCGCTCCCGGAAATAATCTTCGGCCTGCTTTCGCAATTCGGCGTTTTCCTCAATCGAACGTCGCAAGGCCGCAACAATATCGGGAGCATTGTTAAGCATAGCAGCGACATCGCGGAGAGTGGTCGAAAGTTCGTCAATGGCTTTTTCAACATTCTCGCCTGTAATAGCCTCAATACGACGGATGCCGGCCGCGATACTGCTTTCTGATATGATGCGGAGCATGCCTATGTTACCGGTATTCTCAACATGTGTGCCACCACAGAGCTCGACCGATTCGCCATATCGTATCACACGCACTTCGTCACCGTATTTCTCACCGAACAGAGCCATTGCACCCATCGCACGCGCTTCTTCAATGGGAACGTTGCGATGCTCGTCGCGCGTCATTGCCTGACGGATGCGGCGGTTTACTATGCGTTCGACCGCAGATATCTCAGCGGGAGTCATTTTCTGAAAGTGGGAGAAGTCAAAACGCAACACTTCGGGCGATACAAATGAACCGCGCTGCTCGACATGTGTGCCGAGGACTTCGCGGAGAGCTTCGTGAAGAAGGTGTGTCGCAGTGTGGTTACGTGACGTAGCCAGCCGGGCATCAACGTCGATTTCCGCACGGAAACGTGCTGCCGGATCTGCCGGCAATTTCTTTGTAAGATGTACTCCGACACCATTCTCGCGTTTAGTATCAAAGACTTCGATCTTCTCGCCTGTCTCAAGGTCGGTAAGGCAACCTTTGTCGCCTACCTGACCGCCCATCTCGGCATAGAACGGCGTCTCACGTAGTATGATCTGATAATATTCGCGGTTTTTCTGCTTCACCTGACGGTAACGCAGAATTTCCGTGTCTACGGCTGTCTTGTCATAACCGACAAATTCCTGTTCGCCTTCGTTGACGGTGATCCAGTCAGTAGCCTCTACCGAGGCGGCATTGCGGGCGCGCTGCTTCTGAGCCTCCATCTCCGTATCAAACTTGGTCTGATCAAGTGTCATTCCGTTTTCTTTAAGGATCAGCAGCGTAAGGTCGAGCGGGAACCCGTAAGTATCATAAAGCGTAAACGCCTGTTTACCCGAGATACGGTCCGAACCCTGCTTGCGGGCGGCAGTCATCGCATCGTCGAGCATTCTGATGCCGTTTTCAAGAGTACGCAGGAATGCATCTTCCTCTTCCTTGATCACCTTCATGATCAGATCACGCTGCGAAACAATTTCGGGATAAGCGTCGCCCATGCTGTCGATAAGAGTGTCGACAAGACGATACATAAATGCCGCGCGCTGACCGAGGAATGTATATGCATAACGCACTGCACGACGCAGGATGCGGCGGATCACATAGCCGGCCTTGGCATTGCCGGGCAACTGCGAGTCAGCGATAGAGAACGAGATTGTGCGGACATGGTCGGCAATGACGCGCATGGCTATATCGACTTTCGTGTTTTCGCCATATTTGAGGCCTGAGAGTTGCGAGATCTTTCCGATAAGAGGTGTGAACACGTCAGTGTCATAGTTGGAGCGTTTACCCTGAAGAGCCATACACAGTCGTTCAAACCCCATGCCTGTATCGATCACCTTGGCGGGCAGCGGTTCGAGCGAGCCGTCGGCCTTGCGGTTATACTGCATGAATACAAGGTTCCAGATCTCAATCACCTGGGGATGATCTTTATTGACGAGCGACGCACCGCTAATCTCATTGCGTTCCTCGTCAGTGCGCAGGTCGATATGTATCTCTGAGCACGGCCCGCAGGGACCGGTATCACCCATCTCCCAGAAGTTGTCGTGCTTGTTGCCGTTGATGATATGGTCTGCGGGCAAATGGTTTTCCCATATAGCCGCTGCCTCGTCGTCACGCGCCAGACCTTCTTCGGGCGATCCCTCAAAAACTGTGGCATATAGACGGGCAGGATCGAGATGCAGGACATCCACCAGATACTCCCACGCCCAGTCGATAGCCTCTTTTTTGAAATAGTCGCCGAATGACCAGTTGCCAAGCATCTCAAACATCGTATGGTGGTATGTGTCCATGCCCACCTCCTCGAGGTCGTTATGCTTGCCGCTGACGCGCAAACATTTTTGCGAGTCGGCCACACGCTGATATTTAGGAGCTTTGTTGCCAAGAATAATATCCTTGAATTGATTCATTCCGGCGTTGGTAAACATCAGCGTGGGGTCATCTTTAATAACCATCGGAGCCGAAGGCACGATGTGATGCCCCTTGCTTTCGAAAAAGCCTTTGAACGACTCACGTATTTCTTTAGCTGTCAACATATTGGTGATAAAATTGATCTATATGGTATTCTGTAATTCAAAAATAATCTGATATCTTTTCGATAAATAACCCACAAAATTAGTCAGAACTTATTATTTTTGCAAGAAAAAAACAAAGTCACATCAAGATGATGCCAAAACATACTCCGGGAAATAATCGGTGACGGCAGAAATGTCAGACCTGCAACCTCAACAGTAATGAGCCATAAAGTATTCTATCGCTATAATCCTTCGACCGAACGCTATGAGCGCGTCTACCCTTCCGGACGTGCCCGCTTCTTCGCGGCCTTGAGGCAGTCTGCCGTAGGTTTGCTTGTGGCCGCTGTTGGTTTCGCTTTGGTTTATTTCCTTTGGGAGTCGCCGCGCGAAAGAGACCTGCGTGAGCGAACAGAACAGGTCGAAGACCGACTCGAAATGCTCAACCGTCGTACCGACCGCGCTCTTGAAGTCATGGAAGACCTTGCCTCACGCGATAATAATTTTTACCGGGTGATGATGCAGGCCGAACCGATCACGGCCGGTCAGCGCTACGCCGGTCTCGAGCGTCAGAGAAACTATGACGCCATAGATTCAATGGCAGACTCCAAGTTGTTGAGGCTAACCACAGACAAACTGGATCTGCTCGACCAGATGCTTTACACTCAGTCTAAATCATACGACTTTCTGGCTCGGGAAGTAGCCAGCACAGCCGACCGCACCGCCCATATACCGGCCATACAGCCTATATCGGAAAAATATCTCCGCGCGATGGCATCGGGTTACGGCTGTCGCCGCGATCCGATCTACGGCACGACAAAATTCCACGAAGGCATGGACTTTTCATCACCTATCGGCACCCCTGTCTACGCCACCGGCAACGGCACAGTCACCAACGCCTCATGGAAAAGCCAATATGGCAATCTGATCGAGATTGCCCACGGCTATAACTACACCACCCGCTATGCTCACCTTTCCGAGATACTCGTCAAGCCCGGGCAAAACGTCAAACGAGGTGACCTCATCGGCAAAGTCGGCAACACCGGCAAATCGACCGGCCCCCACCTTCACTATGAAGTGAGATTCCGCGGGCAGCCGCAAAATCCGGTCAACTATTATTTCTACGACCTCACTCCCGAAGAATACGACAAAATGATACTTGAAGCCGAAAACGCAGGCCATGTGATGGACTGATCTAAAATCATACCGGAAAAGACATGAACGACTCTATTGACAAACGCTTCTACAAAATAAAAGAAGTATCCGAGCTACTTGATCTTCCGGCTTCAACCCTACGGTTCTGGGAGACACAGTTCACGATTCTGAAACCACGTCGCAACGACGGCGGAACACGCTTTTACACACCTGCCGACATCGAGATTCTGAAGATGATCAAATATCTGATCAAAGACAAAGGTCTTAAAATCGAAGCCGCACAGGAAGCCATCAGGCACAACCACTCCGGCATAAGACGCCATCACCGTGCCATCGAAACCCTCAAAGACGTAAAAAGTCGGCTGCAGTCAATCCTCGCCGCTCTCAACAAACTAAGATAATCCAAGCCACATATACGCGCTATACATATACATCAAGGGCGACCTCCCTATGAAAGTCGCCCTTGATATTCTTTTAATAATTGCGCTAAAGAATCACTTGCTGCCGATTGAATCAGATACAGTCAGACGAGCGCGGCCTTTGGCACGACGACGTGCAAGCACTTTGCGGCCATCAGGGGTTGACATTCTTTCACGGAAACCGTGCTTGTTAACTCTTTTGCGGTTAGAGGGTTGAAATGTTCTTTTCATTGCCTTATATTATTTTCTTGTTTATTATTTCACAATTCGGAGTGCAAATTTAAGTATTATTTTTTTATCGTGCAAAAATCATGCTTCAAAAAAGGTTGTAAAATCGTACTTAAAAGCATTTTTCAAGTCCAACTATATTTTAAACCGTCATTTGACATATGAGCCGGTTCATAGAAGCCACAGGGCATCGCAAATGTCCCGCGCCTTGCTTCTGCCTTAGACCCAGTTCTTGAGTTCTACCTTACTAATATTGTCGTCAATGAGGCAATCCAATCCTAATATTTTTACTATTTTTGTCTCGTAATAGATACCGGCCTATCCCCCGACATTTTATAAAACAGTTCATCAAGCAATTGAAGAAATAAAAAATATTCAAATGACATACCCAATGACAGCCGAAATGAAATTTTGTCAGAGTTGCGGAATGCCGCTGACTGACGACAACAAGGGAACAAACGCCGACGGCAGCATAAATGATGACTACTGCATATATTGCTATAAAGACGGCAAGTTCACTCAGGATATGACTATGGAACAGATGATTGACCACTGCGCCCGATTTACCGAAGATATCAACAGACATTCAGGACAGAATCTTACACAGGAACAGGCGAAAGAGATGATGCGCCAATTCTTTCCTCGTCTGAAACGGTGGCAACAAAAGGACGAGAGAACAATTATTGAAAAGGCCGTCGATCTGCTGGCAAAATGCAAAGAAGTTACTGTGGCATCAATCAATTACGACGGTTTTCCGCGCCCTGTACCTATGGCAAAGGGCGTTACATCAGGATGTAACGAGGTCTGGATGGCGACAGGAGCTGACTCGGAGAAAGTTGCCGATTTCAAAATTAATCACAAAGCCGGGCTATGTTATTCTTTTGACGGTGACAGTGTGGCCTTGCGCGGAACTGTTGAAGTGATTACCGACGACTTGATACGCAAAGAAATGTGGCAGGACTGGTATATCAATCATTTTCCGGATGGTCCGACAGATCCCAACTACGTACTTATCCGCTTCATAGGGACTGAAGCTACATTTTGGATAAGTGGCGAGTTCATCCATGAAAATCTTCTAAAATAAAATCATATGAACAACGAAATTCTATACGTCCTTTTACCAGAATATGCCGCGCATGAGGCGGTATTCCTTTCTGAAGCTATTGCGTCCGACGGGACAGCGATGAAAGAGCAACCCAAATATATCAATAAAGTCGTTGCTCCTACATTGGAACCGGTCTCATCAATTGGCGGCTTCCACACTGTACCCGATTACTCATTTAACACAATGCCTGATGATTATGCGGCTCTGGTTCTTATCGGAGGCTTCGGATGGTTAAAGCCTGTCGCTGAACAGGTCGAACCGATTGTCCGTCACGCCATAGATCACGGCAAGATTATAGGCGCGATCTGCAATGGCGCATCATTCATGGCTAAGCATGGATTTCTCAATGGCATCAAACATACGGGCAACGGTCTCGATCAGCTAAAGCTATGGGGCTGCGACAAATACACCAACTCCGATGGGTATATTCACACTCAGGCTGTCAGCGACAATAACATCGTGACTGCAAACGGTTCTGCCACGCTCGAATTTGCCAAAGAGTTGCTTTTGTTACTTGAAAACGATACGCCGGAGATCATCGAGATGAACTATCAGTTCAACAAACAGGGCTTCTGCGTCTTATTTCCGGGATAGAGCATGGCTTGCACGGATTAATTAAAAGATAATCATAATTATAATCGTCGTTACTATGATCGAAACCGACAGACTTATTCTGCGCCATTGGCGCGAAACCGATGCCGAAGCATTGTTCAGATATGCAAGCGACCCAGATATTGGTCCGATTGCGGGATGGCACCCGCATACATCCGTAGAAAACAGCCTTGAAATCATCCAGACTATATTTAGAGCTCCGGAAACATATGCAGTTGTGCTGAAAGAAACCGGAGAGCCTGTCGGGAGTTGCGGTATTATGTTCCAAGATAGCCTTCACTCCGCGGAGATAAAACAAGGCGATGCTGAAATCGGTTATTGGATCGGTAAACCGTATTGGGGTCAAGGTCTGATTCCGGAAGCAGTCAAGGCTTTATTGGCACGATGTTTCAACAATTTACATCTTAACGCCGTATGGTGCGGTTATTATGAAGGAAACACAAAGTCGAAAAGGGTCTGCGAAAAAACCGGCTTCAAATTTCACCATACCAACAAAGATATCGCGTCCCCACTCGGAGATCAACGGACAGAACATTTCCACATAATTACAAAGGAAGATTATAACACATCATCCAAACGCAAGCACATTTAGATTTCCAATAAAAATTATTGCTCCATGATGAAATTTTTTATAGCCCTTATAACTGTTTTTATACCGGCGTGTTTTGTATCATGCTATGGTTCATCCAAGAAGGCAGCAACCGAACAATCTATTGAAAAAGACGCGTCCACCGATGAAGTTCTTACAAAGAATGACAAGAGCATTGATTTAATAAAGTCGGTATACGACATCTTTGTATTCGCAATCGATGCGGATGGCGATAATATTCATCACCCCGAAAAGTATTTCACGGCTCATGCCCTCAAAAAACTCCGGGAGGACTTTGAATTTGATTGCGAAGATGAGCCCTGCTATGCCTATTATGCTCTAAGAACTGACGCACAAGATTCTAAGCCGGGATCAGATGGAATATTTCTGATTTACAATATCGAACCTATTGAAGATGAATGGTATATGGTATCCTACTCAGATATGGGCTGGCACGGTAAAACGCTAATCAAGATTTCAGACGGACGGATTGACGATTATAAACGGCAAGTCGATAATGAAAGTAATCGGGATTAACGGTAGCGCACGAAAAGACGGCAACACGGCTATCATAATACGCACGATATTTGAGGAGCTGAATAAGAACGGAATCGACACCGAGCTTATTCAATTAGCCGACATGGATATCGAGCCATGCCGCGCCTGCTTTGTCTGTAAAGGAAAGGGCAACTGCGTGTTCCGCGAAGACGGATTCGTCAAGGTATTCAGTAAAATGGCCGAAGCCGACGGAATAATTCTCGGCTCGCCGGTCTATTCAGCCGATGTCTCATCCCGGATGAAAGCCTTGTTGGAAAGAGGGGGCGTTGTCGCTGCTACAAATCCCGGTATTTTGAAACATAAATTAGGAGTATCTGTCGCCGCTGTGCGTCGTGCAGGCGGAATGACTGCGGTTGACACCATGAACCATTTCTTTCTCAATAAAGAGATGATAGTCGTTGGATCGACATATTGGAATATGGTGTATGGAAAAGAAATAGGTGATGTCCTCAAAGATAACGAGGGTATTGCCAATATGCGCAACCTTGGTCAAAACATGGCTTCAGTCATGCTTAAATTATATTCGTGATGTCATGCTAAATTCATTAATTCAATAGAATATATATAATTAACCATACTAAAAGAAAAATTTTATGAAACTACAGATTAAATCATTCTTTGCTATCGCAATTCTATCGGCTGGAATCTCAACGGGATGTTCCGGTAATAAAAATAACAGTACCGATGCCGCAACAAGCACAACTTTGGAAATAATGGCGGATGCAGACATCCGGGGGCAATGGTACATAGAGAACATCGTCTTCAGTGATTCGGATTATGTACGCCCGGACGAAACGATACACAGTCTCCGCCAATATATAATTTTTGAAGACAGCACATATTTCATCCAGACAAACTGCAACACAATCTCGGGACCTTACACCATCAAAGGTGATTCAATCACTCTTGGCGACGGAGCAATGACCGAGATGGCTTGCGATGACATGGCGGTCGAAGACGCCTTGCGCAGAATTCTCCCTGACATTTCCACAATAGACATTCAAAACGATTCGGTAGTCAGACTGAACGGACACACACCGGCAGAATGTATCCTGCTTTGTAAAGCAACAGGAATAATAAGATAAAAGTCAATAGACGAATCAAACTTAACCATAATGAGCCTAACCCTAAGGCCATATCAGCCCGCTGACGCCAACGTAATCACGTCATGGATTAAGAGCGAACACCTTATGCGCCAATGGTGCGCTGATCGATATGAGCGTTATCCCGTCACTGCCGATGACATGAACTCTTATCATCAGCAATATATTGACGGACAACGTTCTGTTGCCTTGACTATGATTGACGGTGAAGAGGTAACAGGATATATAACAATGCGCACACCCCATGAGGATCCAACTGAGCGACGCATAGGATTTGTCATCGTCGATGATACAAAACGAGGCCGAGGCCTCGGAAACGCCCTTGTCAGCAAAGCTGTTGCACATGCCTTCGATAAACTGGGCGCCCAAAAGATATCATTGGGCGTATTTGAAAATAATCCTAAGGCTATAGGATGTTATGAATCCGTTGGGTTCCATCGAGTCGTCAGTCAGGAAACCGAGAGTTACGTATGTCTTGGCCAGACGTGGAATTGCATTGAAATGGCAATATGGAAACATACGGTCAAGTAGCCTCTAATTTCTATGTGATCAGCCCAATGATGACATCTATTCTAGATAATTCTGACTCCGCATTAACCTCAATGGAGAGAATGGGCTGAAGAAGTTACAAGGCATCGATGTATGACCATGAAATAATCATATGAGTATGATAGAGCATAATGATTTTGAGAGCTTAGCGTGGAAATGTTCTTTCCCGTCGGTGATGGTGACAATCATCATAATGTCGGCATTTCTCCCGCAAAAGGCTTTAAGCGTCAATATAGATTTTAATTCAATCGCAGCCAAAGGAGCCTTCCCGAAATTTTGTGTGGACACATATCATTGGATAGACCGTACACTCAATGGTGCTGATACGTCCTATGTGAAATCAACCGGCTACAAATGGAACTTAAAACTACGAACCAACGGATGGAGCGATTTCAACCATTTTTATTTCGATAAAGACAACAGAATGAAAATGCACTCGCCGTTTTGCGGATCAATAGGTGCTGACGTACAGTTTATGGCGGTAGCGTTAGGCTACGACTTAAACCTAAATCATCTGTTTGGCGGCAAGGACAGATCCAAGTCTAAATTCAACTTGGACTTTTCAAGCGGCTTGCTTTCCGCACGGCTGTACTCCATAAAAAATGAGGATGGAATGACAATATCACGATTCGGAGATTTAAAAAAGCAGAACATAGAATACTACGGCTTAAAATCAACGGTGTGGGGAATTGACATTACATGTTTTCTTAATCCGAGACGATACTATGGCTCGGCAACGCTATCATTTGGCAAAATCCAGATTCGCAGCCAGGGTTCATGGCTCGTGGGACTGGCATATCAGTCACAAAAGCTTAATTTTGATTTCACGAGCCTTCCGGATGAGGTCAAGCCATGGCTGCCTGAAAAATGGCATGGAAAAACTTATACGACGGACGGCTATAACATCGGATTAAGCGGAGGGTACGGCTACAACTGGGTGCCTCGCCGCAACTTGACCTTAGGGATGCAGGCAATGGTTATTCCGAGCTTGAATTACGGATATGTAAACGGTGATGAGAAACAGTATGGTTTTAGGATAAACTATCGCCTAAATGTAGGCATGTTTTGGAATTATAACCGTTGGTTTATCGGAGCGGCGGCAAAAGTTGATGCTTCCGCTATATACTCAAATTCAACGCTCACCAACGGCCTTGTCAATCTGGAAGCAAAAATAGGATGGCGGTTCAATCTTTTTTAACGGGATTCCCTGGGCTTCATAAAAAGAAAGCGGTTGAGCTTTTTGTAACGGAATTCTTGCTTGCCTACTCCGTAATAAAGACTGACACGCCCCTGATTTTCCGATTATCCCTCTCGGTCATGCTGTTCCGACGCAACAGATCAACAATCGGAAAGTATAGGGAGAGGGAGGCTCTTTAACCTATATAATCACAGATGTTCATTATTTATCAAATCGCTATTGATTAATAGGTTAATACAATAGGTAATTAAAATGCGATTTCAAGGATG
>CAJUMI010000059.1 GCA_910587545.1 uncultured Muribaculaceae bacterium
GAATACTAGCCTGTCACGCTAGGGGTCGCGGGTTCGAGTCCCGTCCGCACCGCAAGAGGAGAGAGGAGAATGAGAAATCGTATTTGCCTTCGGGCGATGCCTTTTCTCATTCTTTTTTTATGTTATCGCGCGACAAAAAAATATTTTTCCACTCTCAGTTTGTTATAATTGAACCTACTCAATACAATATCATACATCATGAAAACATTCTTACAACTCATCATAGGTATCGCAGTGTGTATCGGCGCGGCATTCCTGCTGCGCATCAACCCCGAAGCCGAATACGGCTGGTTCATGGGAGCAGTCCACGGCCTCCTGCTGGTACCCAACTGGCTGATCAGCCTCTTTGACAGCTCATGGCTGATCAAAGCGCCTCTCCACACCCGGATCTACAACATCGACTGGTGGGTATGCGGCATCCTCGACATCGCCTACTGGATCTGGGCCATCATCGGCGCTGTGATCTCCATCGTCAGATCACGCTGAACCACTCCCAAACACAACCACCGCCCGTTTGAGATACGCTACATCGCGTCCGCGCCAAGTCAAACGACCGCCGCTTTGTAGGGACGTACGACTCGTGCGTCCCTACCGAAAAAAAAATTAAACTCAAGGATCCACAACACACGCTTCACTACATTGTTTTTTGACATAAACGAGTCAACCAAAATCAAAAAAAACACAGAGATCCTAACCCTAACAACAGTTTCTCGTCTGTTTTCACACAAGTCATGAAAATTTAAGCACCGGACAACATATTTTTGAAAAATTTTAGCTACCTTAGCGCCCATAAAGACCACCATACCGACAAACCATAGAAAAACCAAGTTTTTAACCAACCAATATCTAACCATCAATCATGAAGAAATTATTCTTATCGTTAGCCACATGCGCCGCTATGCTTAGCGCAAGCGCGAGCGACACATGGCAGCTCGGCCCGTATGCCTATCAGGCCGACACACTGTTCCATGTGACCGCAGGTCCGGGCATCACCACTACCGGTGTCAGACTGAGCACAAACACCAACAAGACAAACATTTTCTATTCGACGATCGACCTCACCAACCCCGATCTCGAGCTCCGCGGAGTTCAGGCCAAGGACAACGGTGACGTCATCGAAAACGTCAACGCAATGGGCGTCCGCAAGAACAAACAGGGCAACGGCCAGTACATTGCCGGTGTCAACGGTGACTTCTTCAACATGGGCGGATCACCCACACGCACCAACGGCCACTCGCTCGCAGACGGTGTATTGTACAACGCCGGAATCGGCGGAACCGGATGGATCAATTCGGCAACTTATGCTACAGTCGAAGGCAAAAAGGATATCAGACTTCTGCAGGGCATTCAGGCCGCCAAAACCTTGAAATTTCCCGACGGACAGACCCACAGCTACCACATCAACGGCGGACGTTGGGATAACTACCTTGTGATATATACATCTGACAGCACATCGACAGGCACCAACATCTGGGGTCGCGAATGCACGATGAAACTCGTTTCCGGTACAATAGCAAATGGCGATGCTGTGTTTGAAATCACTTCTCCCTGGGAAGGCAAATGCGACGGAACTCAAGTCGGCAACATGACCGTTCCCGAAGGCGGATATGTACTCTCGGGAGTCGGACAAGCCTACGCTAAAATGGAGCAGCTCAAGGTCGGAGATAAAGTCAGTCTCGGAACCGAAATTTCATATAACGGCAAAGCCATCAACCCCACCCAGATGATCGGCGGTTGCTCTTACATCGTAACCAACGGCAAGATCGCGCCCGACGTTTATTTTACATATATCGACCATTTCGCCAGCAACCAGGCACGCACGGTGATCGGCTATAACGAAGACCGCACCAAGCTCATCATCCTCGTCGCCGACAAATATGCAAAATATGCAACCGTAAAGGAAGGCGAAGAAACAGTAACCAAGGTCAAAGATCCCGAAAAACTCAGCTACGGCACATCGACAGGCATGCTGCTCCAGCGCATGGGCCACATCATGCTCCACCTCGGCTGCTACACCGCCATGAACTTTGACGGCGGCGGATCTTCGCAACTCTACAACAAGGAACTCGGCATCTGCAACATTCCTTACGGCGACACTTATCTCCGTCCCGTCGCCAACGGCTTCTTCGCCGTTTCGACAACTCCGGTCGACAATGAGATCGCATCTCTCGAGGTCCGTCAGAAGAACGTCAAGCTCGCCAAAGACTCGATCTTCACCCCGACAGTTTACGGTTATAACAAATACGGCGTCCTCGTCAACAGCAACGTCACAGGCTACACTCTGACCGTGGCTCCCTCGCTCGGCACTGTTTCCACCGAAGCCCGCAGCGGCGAACCCGCATTCGTTGCCGGTGACGCTAAGGGCACAACTGTCGCTGTCATATCGCTCGGCGACATCAAGTGCGGCATGCGCGTTCTCACCAACGGCGGCGGTGAATATGTAACCTCAGGCGACGACAACGCACCCATCATGTTGGCAGCCTCTTACGAAAGCGACGAACCCATGGGCTTTGACAAAGAACCTATCTATCTCACCGAGCAGTGGCACTTCGTCAACAGCAACTATAACGACGGATGGGACGGAACAGCCCCCAACTGGGCTTCGGAAGACGCCATCAAGGCTAAACCCTGCCCCCGCTTCGCTACCGCACGCAACGGCCGCTTCTACACCGTCGACATGACGACAATGTCGATCGCCGAGATCGACCCCGAAGGCAACATCGTGCCCAAGTATAAACTGCCCTCACTCGAAGGCCGCGTGATCAACGATGTTCCCGACTATTATGGCTGCGCGATCTCGAGCGACGACTACGGTCATTTCCTCATCGGCCACCTCTTCACCAAGAACGACACCTACCGCGTCTGGACCGTCTACGATCCCAAGACAGGCAAAGCCAAGCACATCGAAATCGAACTTCCCGAAGGCGAGCTGTCCAGCGGACGTATCGACAACATCGGCCGCGTAGTCGGCGATCTCACATCAGACGCTTACGTCTATGTTGCGCCCAAGGCAACCAATGATCTCAAAACAAACAAAGCCCTTATCATCCATTTCGAGGGCCAAGGCGATCTCGACAACGTTACCGCAACGCCTACAATGTCGCAAGGCCTTTATATGGCCGGTGCAGGCAACACAGGCTCTACCATCCAGCCCAAATATGCTACAGTAGCCGAAATGGCAGGCAAGGATCTCAACGATACATTCTACTGGTACTCCAAGGCAGCCGGACTCGGCCAGCATAATCAGGATCTTTTCACATTCGAGAACGGTAATTACTCGACCAACTACTGCAACGACTGGAACAACGAATCGGGTCTCAACGGCTTCGACACCTTCATCATGGGCGGCAAGCGCTACTTCGTTGTCGGCTTTGCTGAAGCAGGCGAAAAACGCAACAACCAGCACATCGTCGTGATGGACGAGCAGTCTAACAGAGTGGCCGAATGGATCAACCCCGATTATACCTCGGGCGCAGGCTACATCACCATCACTGCCGTTCCGGTCAACGCCAACCAGATCAACATCTACCTCTACAACTGCACTGGTGACTACTACGTCGGCGAAACCAAGACCGGCGCTATCGCAGGCGCGCTCCTCACCCTCACCCTCGGCAGCGAATACGAGGCTTACGAACCCGTTGACATCACCCCTGCCGGCTACAACTTCGACAACTACGAAGACGGCCAGGAATTCAAACTGACTGCAACCAATGCAACAGGTACTCCTTGGACTGCTCCCGCCGGAATGTTCCACTCGGCTAACCCCAACGCATTCGATAAAGATGGCCATCTTACCGTATATGTCGATCGTGGCGGATCCGACAACTCGGATAATTTTGTAAAAACATTTATCCAGCCGGCCGTTACCGTCCGCGAAATGACAGACAAATCAGGCAAAGTGCTCGTCCTCAACGAAGGCTGGTCTCCCTACGGTTTTGACAAGACCGAAGAAAACGGCACTGTAACACCCGCTCTCCCGTCTTATGCAAAGTCGGCATCTCCTCAGTTGAACTTCTACATAAACAGCGACGAGATTACCGAAAAACCGGATCAGCGTCACTACGTCCGCGTCAAGATGGTCTACAACATCATGCGCCGCGGTTGCCACCACTATAGTGACGTGACTAACGGCACACTCAAGCCCTTGGCAAGCATATATTCAACCCACGAAAACAATTGGGTGATGCCTGTTCAGGACAATCTGCTCGGCGAACACTACGGTGATACCGGTATCGATTTCGCAAAATGGGTCGACGAAGGCAACAATAGCGCGGAGATAGCTGAAAATCCCGAAGTATATGTTCCCGCTGACGACGAACTTGATCCGTTCGACTTCGTTCACGCCGCCAACACCAACCACAAGCAGTCATACCTGATCAACCCGGATCGCTACAGAGTATATGAGTTTGACACATATATCGACAATCCCTCGACTTATACCACCAGCATTCAGCTTAGCATGAACCGCGGCTGCGCGACCTACTCCATCAAGGAGATCAAGTTCATCGATCTCGGCACTGACGAAGCTGCCGCAACACTCCTCAACAGACGCCAGAAAGGCTGGATCTATGCTGACGAGTTCAGTCAGGGCTCCAGTGGCATCGAGGACATCGTGACCGACGAGACAATCGAAGGCTCTGACGCTCCCGCTGTTTACTACAACCTCCAGGGCGTACAGGTGAAGAACCCCGAAAACGGTATCTATATCGTACGTCGCGGCAACAAAGTGACAAAAGAGCTTATCCGCTGATAACTCCACCTACTATCGATAACCCGCAGGGCGGCCCGCAAGGCCGCCCTGCTTTTTTTACAGCTCCACTATATTAGTCTGACTCGTCCGGCATGTCAGATTTTATAAAATTATTGCTATCTTTGACTAAAGTCCAAGGTACACTCGTCCGGCAAAACAAAATAAATTTTCTTTTGCACTCACTTATTCGTACCTTTGCAAAAACTATAATTCAGGGCTATGAACAAGTTTTATATACTGACACTCCTCGCTGCCGCCGCATTTTCACCGCTGTCGGCGCAGATCAATTCACCGACAGCCGACGGCTACATCGCCCGCGGAGTCGAAATGTTTGAAAACCGCAATTACAACGGCTGTCTCGACCAGCTCACCCACGTCGACCGTTCGTCTCTTAGCGACGGACAGCGCGAACAGATCGACTGGATCATAGCCAAGTCACAGTTTGCCCTTGTAGGCAAAGGTTCGCGTCCCCACTTCGTAGCTTTCCTGTCGCTTTACCCTTATTCGCTCCACCGCTATGAAGCGCTGATGAAGATCGGCGACTGTCTGTTCGAGACCAGCTACGCCGACGCGCTCAAGACCTACGAGCTTGTCGACCGCGCCTGTCTGAGCGCCGATCTCGCCGAAGATCTCGACTACCGCATGGCATACTGTTATCTCCGCCTGGCCGACTTCGACCGCGCGCTCCCGCTTTTCGACAGGCTCACCAAGACCCGCAGCTACGGCACAGCCGCGCGATTCTATCAGGCCTACATAGCTTATGTCCGAGGCAACTACGCCGAGGCAGAGCGGATGTTCAAAAGTGTCGACACCTCATCAGCGCCCGGCAACATGGCCGACTATTATCTCGCTCAGATCTATTATCTCGAAGGTGACTACAAAAAGACACTCTCTACGGCGCGCAATCTCTTGCGACGCAGCGGCATCGAGCCATCTTACATTGCCGAAGCCAACCGTCTGGCGGGCGAGTCGCTCTATCAGACCGGCGACGCATCGTCGGCCATACCCTATCTCAAAAAATATGTTTCGGCTGTCGACCGCCCCGAAGCGTCAACCCTCTATATCCTCGGAGTAAGTCAATATAATCAGGGCGAATACCGCGATGCCGTCGAATCCCTGCGTCCGGTCAGCGACCTCGACGACGCCATGGGACAGAGCGCGAGCCTCTACATCGGCCAGGCTCTGATGAAAGTCGGCGACAAAGACGCCGCCCTTCTCGCCTTCGACAAAGCTCTGCGCATGAATTTCGACAGCGCCGTCCAGGAAGCCGCATACTACAATTATGCTGTAGCCAGGTTCAGCGGCGCCAACATACCGTTCGGCAGCTCCGTGGCCACATTCGAAGCCTTCCTCTCGCGATATCCACGCAGCCGCTATGCCCCCGAAGTGCAGGAATATATTGTCGACGGCTATCTGACCGACCGCAATTTCGACCAGGCTCTCGCGAGCATCAACCGAATGTCTGATCCATCGAAAAAGGTTCTTGCCGCAAAGCAGAAAGTGCTCTACAATCTCGGAGCATCGGCTCTCGCATCAGGCAATCCGTCGACTGCCCTGGTCTATCTCAACGATGCCGACGCCCTCAGATCCCACAACCCCGAGGTGGCCGATGAAGTCAACCTGCTCATCGGCGAAGCTGCATACCGCACAAGCGATTACACCGGATCAGTCAAAGCCCTCAACAGTTTTATATCCAAGGCAAAGAAGAGCAACGTCAATCTGCCGCTGGCCTACTATGACCTCGGATACAGCGAATTCGCCAAAAAAAATTACGCCAAGGCCGAAAACGCCTTCAACCGTGTCATCAGCAACCCCGGATCGCTTTCCCGGAATGTGATCGCCGATGTCTACAACCGTCTCGGCGACATAAGCTACTACGCCTCTAATTTTGACGCCGCCAAAGGTCTGTACGACAAATCATACGCCACCAATCCCGCGGCCGGCGACTACGCCCTCTTCCAGAAAGCGATCATGAAAGGATTTGCGCGCGACCACAAAGGCAAGATCGAAGATCTCAGACGCCTGCCGGCCGAATTCCCTTCGTCGACACTTCTCGCCGACGCCATGCTTGAAATGACCGCAAGTTATATCCAGCTCGGCGACAACGAGTCGGCAATCGAGACTTACCGCAGGCTCGTCGCCGAATACCCCAACACAGCCCAGGGACGACAAGGCTATCTGCAGCTTGCGCTGACTCTGCTCAACAACAACGAGCGCACGCAGGCGCTGGAGTCCTACCGCGACATCGTCCGTCTCTATCCCTCAAGCGACGAAGCGCGCGAAGCAACCGAACAACTCAAACGCCTCGCTGCCGAAGACGGCACTCTCGGCGAATACGTCGAGTTTGTCAACTCCGTGCCCGACGCTCCCAAGATCGACGTCGCCGAAGTCGAGCGCCTGTCATTCGAAGCCGCTGAAAAAGAATACCTCACCGCCGACAGGACCGCCAAACTCAGCGATTACATCAGTCAATACAGCGACGGCGCTTATCGCGCTCGCGCTCTGTCGCTGCTGCTTGAAAGCGCCATAAACCGCAACAAGACCGACGAAGCCCTGACTTATGCCTCCGAACTCGTCGAAAAATATCCCGACAACAGTCTCTCCGAACCGGCCTACATATTCAAAGCCTCAGCTCTCTACGACAGCGGCGACGCCGAAGCCGCTCTCTCGGCCTGGAAAGCCCTCGGACAGCGCGCATCTTCGTCGAAGACTCTCAACGCATCGCGTGCCGGCATAATGCGCGCAGCCCGCGATCTGGGCGACTATGAGGCTGTCGCCGCAGCCGCCGACGCGCTGCTGTCGTCATCGACCTTAGGCTCAGAGGACAAGAACGAAGCCGTGTTCTCCAAGGCGCTCGCGCTCTCGCAGACCGGCAATGCGGCCGACGCCCGCGAACTCTGGAGCTCGATCGCCGGAATGACCGACGATCTCTACGGCGCCAAGAGTGCCCTATTTCTCGCCCAGAGCTATTTCGACGACTCAATGCCCGACAAAGCGCGCACCGCCGTCGAGGCCCTTACAACATCAGGCACCCCCCACTCCTATTGGCTCGCCCGTGGCTTCATACTGCTCAGCGACATCTACGCCGCCCAAGGCAAGAAATTCGAAGCGCGCGAGTATCTCAACGCCCTGCGCGAAAACTATCCAGGCTCCGAATCCGATATTTTCATGATGATTGACTCACGACTCAGCTCCCTCGAATAATGAAAACAACGCCATCTATGTCAAACAAACGCATCATAGCCGCAATGGCACTTGCCGCCGCTCTTTCCGCGTCGGCTGAAGATCTAAAGACCGAAATCACAGTTGACCGCACTATCGTTCCGGTAGAACGTGAAGCGACACGCATCGGATCACTCACCCCCCGGCTGCTTTCGTCTCCTGTCAACATGCGTCAGCTCTCGCTTGCCGACTATACCGATCCGGCGGCGATCACACGCTCCATCTCAACCCTCGATCCCGCCACCTATGCCGACACGTTCGCTCTGTCGCCCTATCGCGGATATGCTTCGATCGGTTACTTCCCGGTATTCAATCTCGGCGCATCGGCCGGATATAAATTTGTTGACAACAGCCGCACCCGTTTCGGCGCATGGCTTCAATATGACGGGTGCAGCTATGACCCGGATACCGACGCAGAGGCCGAAGGCCGCTACAGCAGCAATGCCGTCTCCGTCGGCGCCGCCCTCGACCAACGTGTGGGAGCCGCGTCATCTTTCGGCGCCCGCCTTGCTTACACCTATTCAGCCATAGGCTTGCCCGACGCATTTGTCAACGACCGTCAGAACGCCAACATCATCGACGGCGATCTCTCATGGTGGTCACGCACGGGTCTGATAGGCTATCATGCCAAGGCTTCGTTCTCACATTTCAGTTACGGAAAGGATTACCGCTTCGGCGCCGAAACCAATGCTCCGACCGCCAAGGCTGCCGGTGAAAACCGCTTCAACATCAACGGCGGTATTTCCTATTTCGGCTCTTCGGCCGCTCCCCGCGGCGGCATTGAGATAGCCGCCGATTTCATATCGCGCAGCAACGGCGTGGAGCAGATCGCGGTTGCCGACGGACCCGGGAGCTTCATGCCGCGGTTTGCCCCTATCGCCGACGGTACGCTCGGAGTCATATCACTGACACCCTACTACGCATTCAACAGCGGCCGGATCCACGGTCGCATCGGCGCCAAAGTCGAAATCTCGGCCGGAGGTGAAGGCAAAAAATTCCATATCGCGCCTGCCGTGATGCTTGACTGGAATGTCGCGTCGCAATTTGCCGTCTATGCTCAGATCAATGGCGGCGAACAACTCAACAGTCTGCGCTCGCTCTACGAATACTGTCCCTTCGTCGGCGGACTCTGGCAATATCAGCGCTCCCATATACCCGTCACAGCCGACTTAGGCATAAACATCGGGCCATTTGCAGGTTTCTCCGCTCGCCTGTTCGGCGGCTATGCAGCCGCCAACGACTGGCTTATGCCTCAGTATGCGTCACTTGAGTCTAAAGACGGGAATCTGACTTTCGATGGATGTAATTACGGAGCATACGACCTCAAAGGCTGGCACGGCGGCATCGGTCTCAGCTACCGGTGGCGCTCGGCTGTCAAGGCCGACGTATCGGCCGAAACTGCGTCCAACGGCTCCGACAAAGCCTTCTATCTGTGGCGCGACCGCGCGAAATATGTGATCAAGGCTTCGATCGAAGTGCGTCCGCTCAGCCGCCTGAAGCTCGGGGCAGGCTACGAACTGCGCACCGACCGTCACAACTATTTCTACGACGGTGTGTTCAGCTACGCCGTTGATCTCCGTTCGGTCAGCGATCTACGCTTTGAGGCAGGATATGACATCAGCGACGGTCTCACAGTCTTCGCCAGAGGCGAAAATCTGCTCAACCGCCGCTATGATCTGGTGTCGGCCATCCGGGCGCAGGGCATCAAAGGCCTCGTCGGAGTGGCCTACAAATTCTGACCGGGTTCGAGGATAAATACAAATTCATAAGGTTTGACCGACAGACGGTACTTCCGGAAAACATCCGGCCCGCATGTCGCCGTGCCGACTCCGCTCTGCTCGGCGTCGAGATGAATAGTCACCGCTCCGTCGGAGAAAAGATCCTTTATATGCTGGGCCGATTGGATATTACTGTCAGAGTAAGGTACTGCACTGAATTGAAACGGCCGGTCTGATGTGACATTCAACAGACCGTTGTTGAAACTGATACTGCGCACGTCTGTATGATTGCCCGTCGACTGCGGTACGATATAGTTATGGAAATCTGCAGAGGGGCTTGTCGTGTGAACGCCGATCCGGCCGGCAGTCCTGCGGTCGGCATAAGTCTCGCCCGATCGTCCGTAATAGCTTACGGTCGACGCATATTCGGCAGGCGTACGATAGCTCAGACCTACGCGCGGCAACGACTTTACCACCGACGTATCAGGCCTGAAATCACATGCGACAACCAGACGTCGGCCGTCGCTCACCGAGTAGTCAAACGTTGCATCGCCGACATGACGCCCGTCGCGGCCGTTGATTTCGGTTTCGACTGTCAGGATGTCGCCTTTGCGCTTAATCGAAACGACGTTCTGCTCGATGCTGTAGAGACCGGCTTCGAGCCACGACTTGCCCTGCGCGCCCCAGCTCGCATCGTTTTCGGTGAGCGGGCGGAACAGCGACAGTCCGAGCGGTGAGGCCAGAAGCTCTTTGCCGGCTGACATAAGCGATGAAATCCGTCCGGTCGCAGGATCGACCGTGAAGACGACCGCGCCCGAGCTGTATGTGTTATTTTTTGCCTTGAGGCGTGAGGGTGCTACGTCAGGATTCATTTCCGACTGACGGACGGCAAACTGCTCCTCGGCAACGGCATGGCCACAGGGAAGCATTCCCGACGCCTCGCGTGTCAGCCAGTCGACATCGAGATACAGATCCTGACCGTCATCAGGCAGTTCGAGACCGGCAAAAACCACCTTTGCCGTCTCGCCGGGCGCACATTTGATCCGACGCACACCGTCGGCCATAATCCTGCCTTCGGGAGTGACAAGACGCCACGCCATGTCGAAGCGGTCGAGATCAGTGAAGAAGTGCCAATTTCTGACGTCCAGCGTCAGCGGATCGGCTGACACCATGTCAGACTTTATATTGCGGTAGACTGCCTTCACCTCTTGGAGATGAGGATGAGGTGTGCGGTCAGAGTTGACAAGACCGTTGCAACAGAATGATTTGTCCGAGGGTATATCGGCCGCGCCGTAGTCGCCGCCATAGGCATACCACATACGCCCGTCAGGCGTGTGTTCGACAAACGACTGATCCACCCAGTCCCATATACAGCCGCCCTGGGCAAGCGGCTCACGTTCGAACAACTCCCAGTAGTCGCTCAGGCCGCCTACCGAATTGCCCATCGCATGAGCATACTCGCAGGCTATATAAGGCCGGTAGACAGTGTCGGCGTGGCAGTATGCTTCAATATATTGAAGCGAAGGATACATCACGGCAAAAATATCCGTATTCCATGCGTCTATCGCGCGCTCGCACTGCACCGGACGGTTGGTCTCCACCGATTTCATCCACTTGTATGTTTCCTCGAAGTTCACACCGTTGCCCGCCTCGTTGCCGAGCGAATAGAATGTTACAGACGGATGGTTCTTGCTCTTGGCATACATGCGGCGCGTGCGGTCGAGATGAGCCGGGAGCCACTCGGTGAAGTTGGCAAGCGATTCCTTGCCATAGCCCATGCCGTGTGATTCGATATTTGCCTCGTCGATAATATAGAGCCCGCATTTGTCGGCAAGATGATACCAGCGGCGGTCAGCCGGATAGTGACTGTTGCGGACGGTGTTGATATTATTGAGTTTCATCATCTCGATATCACGCAGCATGGTCGCCTCGTCGACATAATGGCCCTCCCGGGAGAAGGAATGACGGTTGACGCCCTTTATAAGTATCGGTTTGCCATTGAGCATGTAGCGGCTGTCGCGCACTTCGGAAGTGCGGAACCCGACGTTGCAGCCGACCGTCTCGGTGACTCGCCCGTTACTGCCCCTTAGCTGAAGCTCGAGCGTATAGAGATAAGGCGTTTCAGCTGTCCAAGGTCTTACATCCTCAATGACCTTGTCGAACCTGACATTGCCCGATGCCTGACTGCTGCCGCCGGCCACCTTCACACCATCGGCATCGTAAAGCGCATACGCAAGCTCACCTTTGAATTTCTTGCCGTCAGTCACGACATCGAGGCCGAAGAGTCCGTCGCGGTAATATGCGCTGTCGAGCGGTGAGCTGACCGTATAATCGGCTATATATGTCTTCGGCGTGCTGTAAAGATACACGTCGCGTTCGATGCCGCTGAGACGCCACATGTCCTGACACTCGAGATAGGAGCCCGACGACCAGCGGTAGACCTCGACGGCAAGAGTGTTGGCACCGTCGACAAGATAATCACTTATGTCCCACTCGGCGGCAGTCTTCGAACCCTGATTGTAGCCGAGGAGCCGGCCGTTGAGCCAGATATAGTAGAATGACGCCGCCGCTTCAAGACACAACACAGTCCGTCGGTCGCGCCACCCGGCCGGCACGGTAAACTCACGCCTGTAGCTGCCCACTTCGTTGCTGTCGACAGGCACGTAGGGCGGATTCTTCTCGAAATTATAATGAGACGAGTCAAACTCGTATGTCGTGTTGACATACACTTTCGTTCCGTAGCCCTGAGTCTGCCAGTTGCCGGGTACCTTGATCTTGTCCCAGTCACGGGTATTGTAATCCGAGCGGTAGAAGTCGGCCGGCCGTTTGCCGGGATCCTGCGACCAACGGAAATCCCAGTCGCCGTTGAGCGACATATACCACGGCGAGTCACTGTAACGCTGATCACGGATGCGATCAAGCGTAGCAGCGTCGTCAACATACGGCACCACGCATTCGTGAGGATCGAGCTGGCCCGCCCGAAACGCAGAGGGGTTTTGCCACTCGGGCAGATGTTTCGCAAAAATCGATACGGACGACAGCAATACAGTCAACAGACAGATTTTTTTCATGGAATATAAATTTGAAACGGTTTCCGGTAATTAAGTACATTATTAGTTCAGTACAAAATTAATAAACAGCAGGATAAATCCTGCAACCGAAAACAAAAAATTTCTCCGCACCGGGCGTTTTCAACCGTCATTCACATTGGTTGCTTCAAGGCTTCTATACGAGACCAAGTATCTTATTGAGTGGAGTAATTCTCTGACTATTCAGCGCTTGATTGTATTTACGGACCGACTTTTCGGCACGGCGACGTTCGGCTCTGCTCGGAGCCGACCTGGCCGGTTCCGGGCTGTCCGACCGATCAGACGATTCTGACTTGTCTGACAAATCTGACAGATCAGAGTCCTCAATGTTGTCGACTGTGATATCGGCGGCGGCAAGAGCAAGGAGTGCGTTGTTGACCGTCTTTGTCGAATCTTCAGCCACGACAAGGACTGACAGCCTGCACTTGACCTGAAGCGCGACAAGGCGTTTCATAATATATGACGGAGAAGCGTTGCGCCCGAACGACAGGGCGGCGATACGGCTCACGGAGTCGATCACAAATGTGCGTATGGCTGTCGTCCTCACAGCCTGCTCAATTGCCTCGAAGACCAGATCGGCATAGTCAGTGTTGTCATCGGGCGACGAGAACTCGGGCGTGAACACATAAAGATTATCATGGCAGGAGTCGCTGCCGGTGAAACGGCCGAGACGATCTTCGGCATTGACATACAGCACTTCGCGACCGGTGTGGGCAACGTCGAGTGCGATGTCGAATGCCTTGGCGGATTTGTCGGCCGCACGGGCACCGTGGATGAGCGCTGTCGTGCTTTCACGCCAGATGTTTTTGTAGAGACTTACGGTCTTTTTGACCGCGCTGAAAAAATTTTTCGATGAGATGAATTTGTGTTCCATAAGTTAAAGATTAATTCCACGGCAAAGTTATGTCAAGAAATCTCAGAATCTTTAGCAAAATTGCACACTCATCCGATTTAACACTTTTCAACCTCGCATATCCCTGCTATAAAGCATAGTAAAACAACCTATTTCCCGGGAGATAAAACGCTGACCGGTAGGAACGATATATCCCTATAACATCCCATTGGATTCAGTCGCCGTAAATCAGAACGAATTTCGCTCTGCCATCATTTTTTGATTTATCAATTATCTGAGCGTCATCAAACTTAAAAACAAAAACTCCGTCACAAATGTCATTCTGCACGATTTCTTCAATCGTATGGTCTCGCAAAGTGGATTCCTTGAACACCATAACCTGAAATGATCCCTCGGAATCTTTTTTGACATACGAACTACCAATATGATTCAATAGAATTGTCTGATGAGGTTCGATTTTTATCAATTCCGGAAAATATTCCGCTTCGAAAATACTCGGTTTTAGAATGGTCTCATCTAATGTCTGCCATGTGGTAATTTCAATCTGTTCATCAGCGCTGTTTGTAATCTCAAGACAACTAACATATTTCTCGGCTTCTTCACATGAAGTTATATTTAATGCAGCAAGCGTCGCAATCAGCAACCTTATTAGACGCATAATTTGATTATTTACCATCATAAACTATCGTTAGATTAATCTTTTTCAATTCTGATTTTGTGTATCTATATCGCTTGTCATAGATGTTTTTCCAAAGGATTTCTTCCTTTGAATATTTATCCAACGTGCTTTGTTTCCATATTAGCAGTTGATAATTATCGGGTTCTGCATAAACTACCCGACTCATTATTATTTTTTCATTCGGCATTACAGTCCTAACCCAATTGGGCCATTCACTCATCCAATTGGGCTGAAGAATAGAGAAATCGTCACCCATCCAGAGAGCCAGTACAGTGACCTGTTCATCTGAATTGTTCTCAAAATAAACGTCGACGGTTTCATAACCATCATCACACTCGTTAAACATTGCCAGTAGCAAGAAGCATATAATATATAATTTCATATTTTTAGATTTATAGTATTACCAAATAAAATCCCAAAAAGTCCATTTTGAAATCGATGATTTATAGGCCTTCCAAAAGTTTGGAGAACCTGTTCTCGGATTTGTATACTCAGTAGTTTCCCCACTATTAAACTGTTCCTTATTAAAAAAATTCGGACTCGACGAATCATAGCCTTTCGCTCCTGTTCCATACTTTTTATCAAAGTAATGGCCGCCCAGATCATTGGCCCATCTCTCAAACCATCTCTCGCCATGTTCCATTCCGCTTGCTTTAGATGTGCCTGCGGCACTCAAGAGACTCGGAATTCCCACTACGGGAATAAAACTTATTCCCATGTATTGCGATTGGATATAATGCCCGTATTTCATTGGCAGCGATTTTCATTCCATGCGCGGTCGAATTCGTCTTTTTCGATGAAATCCTGATTGCGCCAATTGGTGTCGCCGAAGTCGGCAGTACGCAACTTCCGGCCGTCGGCCTCAGGTTCGTTCGTCGTCAATCTTGTAGCTTTGCCTCCCGATATTATCAATTGCTTTATCGCATGTTTGCCTTTGAATTGATAATAAGTAATTTCATTACAATGATTCGGTAAAAATTACAGAAGTAGTTGAAACTTAAGTTAATATAA
>CAJUMI010000060.1 GCA_910587545.1 uncultured Muribaculaceae bacterium
TGCTCCTAAACAGACTTCCCACAAATTAACAATCGTTATGAAACACCCTCTAAGAATATCTTACTCGTCATCGCGGCTATCGCACTGCTTGCGTCATGCGACAGCAATAACACTGATAACGAACTGTTTAACGGTGAGATCCGCACGATCAACGATAAAAACGTTGTCAGCAAGGAGATGAAGGTCAAACCGGTGCAACTTGACGGAGAATATTCCGGAATTATTGCCGTCTATGACTCGATACTTATATGCCGGGACGACAGATATCCTGATTTCCTATATTATCTATTCAATGTCGATTCGGGGAAAGAAATCGGACCTTTCAGCAAGAAGGGCAACGGACCGGAAGAGTTTTCCACAGGAACGCCGGTTTTTCAATTTCACCGCAACGATGGCGATCTTAGAACTCTGATAGGATGAAACCTAGAACGCATGGCCTATTGGAACCTGACAAAGTCGTTAACAAAGGGAGAAGCAGTCTACGATACGATTGTGTCTTACAGTCCGGGATTGTTCTTTTTTCAAATGCCGGATGGTCATGTTTTCAATGTCGAGTCGACGCAATATACTACTATGACTGAAGCCGTTCCGCCATACTGCGAGCGCATTTCATTTTCCCCGAACCAAACTACTCAAAAAATACCGATTTACAAGACCGACCTTATAAGAGGGGAAAACGAGAATTATCCTGCGGGCACTTTATTGTCATTTTGGAGCGCGATCAAACCGGACGGTTCTAAACTGGTGCAGGCGATGAATTACCTGCCGCAGTTGAATACCATCGACACTCATTCGGGAGAGGTCGTCGCTTACCGCAAAAAAGGCGGACCGGGATATTCCATCCTGCAATCGGATGCAAAAACTTTTGACAGATACTATATATGCGTCCAGGCCGACGACAAATATATCTATGCGCCCTACTGGGGAAAAGAACAGTGGGACGGTCATGGCAGTCTGCCTGAAATCAATGAAATCCACGTATTTGACTGGGATGGTAATCTGTGCTATAAGTTGACGGCCGACCGATCATTCTTTGTCGCCTCGCTCGACCCTGTCCGCAACCGTCTCTATTCACGCGATTGGAATACAGATGACATATATTATCTGGATCTGAACGAATTGTAGTATATCTTCCTGAAAAAGTTGACCGCACAATTGTAAGAGCTTGTTTTAAAACAAGCTCTTACTTTGTTATTTCGGCGACGGCGCGGATGGTGCGGGTTGCATCGGCCGGATCGTTGGTGATCACCGATATGCGGGCGTTGAGCATGTCGTCGAGGACGGCCGGGTCGGTAGTGACGGTGATCACGGCTTTTTTGCCGGGCTTGACCGTGGCGCGGTCGATGCCGACGTCGACGCCGCGGTCGACGGTATAGACGCGGCGCACTTCAAGGGGGGTGCGGCCGGTGTTGCTGAGGATGATTTCGCGGGTGACGCGGCCTGCCCCGCGGTCGAGACGTCCGAAGTCGACACTTTCGTCAGAGAGCACGGCCACGGGCGCCTTGGCGCGGTCGTCGTCGCTGAGAGTACTGAAATCTTCCTGAATTATGGCAGTCAGGGGCAACGTGAATTGCCGGCCTCCGTCGGTGAGACGGATAGAGTCTTCGACGAGTCCCCACTCGCCGACTTCGGCGGTGCGCAGGTAGCAGATCACCGAGAGCTGCTCGCCGGGGCCGACAGTACGGGGTTCGAAATTGATGTCGATATAGCGGGGCTTGGCGACGACGCGCGGAGTGATGCTGTCGGAACTGCGGTTGTAAGCCTCTGCGAAGACGGTCTTGAGGTGGGGACGGTCGACCCGACCGAACATCACGGCGCGGTCGCGGAAGTGCAACGCTCCCTTGTCGACGGGATAGCGTCCGGCTATGCTTGTCCGGGCGCCGATGACGACTCCTGAGATCGTCAGTCTTGTCTTGGCTTCGTTGACTGCATTGGTCTCGACGCTGATTGTCTTGCGGAAACGCCCGGGGCGTCCGGCGGGATTGTAGGCTACGGCGATCGAGGCCGTGTCGCCCGGAGCAACAGCTTCGGACGGAAAGAGCGGCTGTGTGCAGCCGCATGAGGCGCGTGCGGCAAGTACTGTGAGCGGCGCATCGCCTGAGTTGACAAAACGGAAGTCGCAACTGACCGCGCCCTGACTCTCGTCAAAGGCACCGAAGTTGTGAGTGATTCCGAGCCATGTAATTTCGGGAGCCGCCGTGGCGGCAAGCGCTAAGGAGGCAGCACAGATCAGAGCCGAAAGTCGTTTCATCGAAGTTTAATATTGAGTTTGGGATTATATATATTTAAAATGTGACGGAGTGCAAATATACGGATTTTATGATTATGTACCGTTCATTTTCCCTTCGCTCCTGTGGTGACGGCGGACATATCGGGTGACGATGTCGCCGAGATAGACCGTGAAAAGCGGAAACATTATCACTCCCATGCCCGAAAGAACGGCGGCGAGTATCTTTCCGGCGACGGTTACAGGGTTGACCGGAGCACCTATGGTCGTGGCCTCAAGGCTGCACCACCATAGCGACGACCAGTAGTCGGTGATGTCGGGATTGACGGGCTGCTCCTGCTCGAAGAAGATCAGCGAAGCGAAGTAGACCATCAGAAAGACTATGCTGACATAAGACCAGAAGATGCCTACAATGCGCGAGGTGGAGACGTAGCTGACCACCAGAGCCATAGCATAAGCGGCGCGCATCAAGGGGATAAAGCGCACGAAATAGAGCTGCTGGTCGCTGAGTTCGACGTGACAGTGGGCGATGATGTTGAGATAAGGGATAGATACAAGCAAGAATAGGATGTTGCGTCTGAAGAAACGCCAACGACGGTCCGAGAGGGCCATCTGGATAAAAAATTCGATGATGAAGATGATGCAGACCCACAGCTGGAAGTGCATATAGACGGGATTGCTCAGGAAGGGCCTTTGCAGGAATGTGTCGATGGAAATAAATAGTATGAGCGCCACTGACAGGCTGAGAACGACCCAATGCAAGGCATTGCCGAGCTTGTTCCTGATATTTTTTTTCATTGCCATCGCTTTTTTTGAACTTGTTGAAACGCTTATTAACTAACACTCGCTCACGGCGTAATGTTCTTTTGAGAGATGTTTTCGAAGTGTTAAATCGGCCGGATGATCAATTTTGCTAAAAATCATAATGAATTGCATTATAACTTTGCAAATGCAAAAAAACACAACAACAGTTCATTTTTTCATCAATTAATCATCAAACCAAAAACAACAATCGACTATGGAAAATCTTGAAAACATCCACAACATCGCGGAAACCCATGACACCGATCTGCAGGTCGACGGGACAGCTACAACGACCGCGGCAGACGTGACGGCGCCCGACAGCGATCTGGCGCGAATGCTCGAGGAGGCGGAGCAGCGCGGCTATATGCGTGGACGCAACGAACGCATCGAGGAGATCGTGATGAAACCGCTCTACGATGACGACTATGGCGACGACAGCAATGATGACGACAGTTGCCCCGGCTTTCTGACGCATCTGCGGCCGGGCTTCTGGGACGACATTTAAAACACACACCCGACAAACTTCAAATCAATTATTTATCAACTATTTTAAACTTATCAACCTATGTCAACACAAGTTCTCAGCGGCGAACATTCAGGCCGCCACATCGTAGACGGTCCTCTGACCGTCGCAGTCACCAACGAGGCCGTTCCCGGCCTTATCCGCAACACCATCGACCGACGCATCGTCAAAGTGCGTCCGATGGCGACGCCCATCGACCAGATTTCTCGCTGCGCCGGGGCACGTCCCACACGCTCGATGACCGTCGAATACTACTCCGTCGACCCCAAGAAGCCCCGCACAACCGTAGCTGCCGACGTTCCGGCCGGGCTGGGCAAACGCCGCTCCGACGGCATCTATACTCACAGCATCTCCACCAAAGAAGACAACATTTTCGAGCCTTCGGAGACTCTGATGCTTCCGGATGTGATTGTCGGGGTCAAGCCCGGCTCGGCAGGCGAGCCGCTTGTGGTCTACGTTCTTGAGCGCAATGCCGACACCGGTCTTGAGGTCATCGCCATCAACGCCGACCTCACGGAGAACGGCAAGCCCACGATCCCCGCCATACCCGAAGGGTCACCGATAGTCAGGATGGGTCGCGCGGCCACCGAACTCGACGTGCAGACTGCCCAGTTCCAGGCGCTGCCGACCAAGAAAGACAATAATTGTCAAATCTTCAAGATGCAGGTCGAGGAAAGTACATTCCACAAGATAGCCGACAAAGAGGCCGGATGGTCGTTCTCCGACCAGGAAGAGGCGGCGATCATCGACATGCGTATGGGCATGGAGAAGAATTTCCTTTTCGGTGCCAAATCGAAAATCGTCGATCCGGTCAAGAACGAGGAAGTGTATCTGACCGGCGGCATCTGGAATCAGACAGACAATGATTATCAGGTAGACTGCAACAACTTCACCGAAAAAACGCTGATCGACATCGCGCAGAAGGCCTTCACAGGCAACTGCGGATCGAAGCGCAAGCTGCTGATCTGCGGCTCCGAACTCATGGGGCTCATCTCCAAGATCGATTGTCAGCGCATACGCCGCAGCAATGACTCGATGATAAAATGGGGTCTGACATTCAACCAGATCGTCACCAATTTCGGCAACCTCTACATTGTTCATGCCGAAGTATTCGACCAGTGCGGCCACGAATGGGACGGCATGGTGATCGACCTCGACTATCTGACGAAGTATGTCCACATACCGTTTCACACCGAGAAACTCGACCTGCGCCGTTCGGGCACACGCAACACCTCGGCCGTGGTGATCACCGAGGCGTCGTGTCTGGTGCTCCGCTATCCCCAGTCCCATCTTCGCGTCATCAGCACCAAACCTGTTGAAGAATCATGATAGTCAACTATTCACGCTCTGAAATGCTCCAGATCTGGCGCCGCTGCGCCGGATTGGAGCCTTCGGCGAGTTCGTGCACGGTGGAGCGCTTTGACGGCATCGACGTCGACACACGCCTCGAGGGACTGATGAGGCTGTGGTATCTCGCGCTGCTCGACGAGGGCGACATCAACCTCGCCGGCGCTCCGGCCGACGCAACGGAACTTGTCACACCGCTGCCGCCCGGAGACGACAGCCGCATCGCGACACTGATATGCGCACCGGCGGTGAGGCGCCTGTGCACGATCAGGCTCTCGGGCTGGAAACGCCCTGCGACAGTGACCGACCGACGCAACGACCTCTACGGCACGGCGCTGCAGGACAACCGCTACTCACGAGCCGGCGCGGTGACTCCGATAGCGTGGTTCGACGGTGACGGCACGGTCTACGCCACGCCTGCCGGCCCGGAAACGACGGTGGTCTCGGCTACGGCCTATATCGACAACGGCACCGACAGCTATCGGCTCGACGAGCGCGCCTTGGCGACGATACACGCATTTCTGAAACAGACATCAACTCCTTTAACATTATGAGACAGGACACCAACAATCAGGTGCTGCTCGCCGCCGCGGCCTTCCGCAGCAAACGCGAACGCTTCAAGCGCTACACCTACGGCGACCAGTGGAGCGACATCGTCACCGACCGCCACGGCCGGGCCGTCCGCGAGGGAGACCTGATGACACAGTCAGGAGCCAGTCCGCTGACCAACAACATGATCCGTCAGATCGTCAAGATAGTAATCGGACGCTACCGCTCGATGTGCCGCGAGGACGGCAGCTATGACAGCCGGGCCGTATATGTGAGCGACAACGCTCTGCTCGAACTCGACTGCCGCATGCTCGAGGAATTTCTGATATCGGGCTGCGCGGTGCAGCGTGTATGCCGCGAGAGCCGCCGCGGACAGTCGAGGGTGTGGATCGACAATGTCGACCCGCGGATGTTCTTTGTAAACTCTTACCGCGACCCCCGCGGCAACGACATAGAACTCGCCGGTATGCTCCACGATATGTCGCTTCCCGAGATCGTGACACGCTTTGCCGGCGGCAGCCGCAGACGTGCGGCCGAGCTCGCGAGGATCTACGCGATGTCGGCGACCGATGAGGTTTTTGCCTCACAGCCGTCGCTCGGCGAGTCTGACGGCAACGCCGACGACTTCTTCAACGCCCCGGCCGGCCGTTGCCGCGCCATAGAAGTGTGGACGCTCGACTGCCGCAACACTCCGCTACGTCACGGCCGACACGAGGTCAAGTCACTCCGCGCAGGCAATTCGGGCCCGGCGAGAGTGTCGTTCAGAAACGGCGGCACCCGGCGCCGCAAGGGCGAAGGCCTCGTCACAGGGCGACGGACGTTCGACTTCGTGTGGCACTGCCGATGGTTCGCTCCCGACGGCACACTGCTCGCGTCGTACGACTCTCCCTTTGCCCACGGCTCTCACCCGTTCGCGGTCAAGCTCTACCCGCTGACCGACGGCGAGGTCCACTCCTTCGTCGAGGACGTGATCGACCAACAGCGTTGCATCAACCGCATGATCATGCTGATCGACCGCATCATAGGCACTTCGGCCAAAGGCGTCCTGCTCTTTCCTATCGAGCAGAAACTCAAGGATCTGTCATGGGAAGAGATCACCGACGCCTGGTCGAGATCAGACGGCGTAATACCCATAGCCGGCCACGGCGCACAGATGCCGCAGCAAGTGGTGACTTCGGCGGCCGACTGCGGAGCCTATCAGCTGCTGTCGCTGCAGATGAAGCTCTTCGACAACATTTCGGGCGTAAGCGATGTGATCGCCGGCCGCAGTGTGTCGCCGTCGACAGGCAACGCCGTTTATGAAAACCAGCTACGAAACTCGGTCATTGCCCTTGCCGACCTGCTTGACTCATTTGCCGCCTTCAGGAGAGATCGTGACTACAAGGTAGACAAATTATGATTATGCAATTTTTATCGGCATTATATATTGCATAAACCAAATTATTATTATAATTTTACACGCACAAACAGAAAAACAAAATTACTATGAACAAAAACACACTGATCCAACTGCGCGACGAAGATTTCACCGACTGCCTCCGCACCACCCTGCGCCGTCTCCGCGACGAGCGCCGTTATCTATCGGCCGAGCACATCATCGCCGAAGCCCTGGCCTCGCGTCCGCGACGCTACTATCTGTCCTACGCCACAATCGCCTCGCGGTTGCCGAAGCTGCGCAAAAGCGGCCAGCTGAATGTCGCCGAAGGCAAGCGCGTCAACCGAGCCGTCGGCCAGTGGGCCGACATCAACTCGGCTGTCGATCGATATCTCAGCCGCCACAAACGGGCCAAAGTCGCCGAAGCCATCACATACGTGGTCAACTTCGAGCGTCCGAGCCGCTTTTTCATCCCCGATAAAAGGGCTCGCGAGCTGCTGTACAGCCTGGTCCGCCCGACCTACAGCCTTGTTGTTTGACCCCATCTCCAACCTGACGATTCACTCTATCCGAAACTATGAATATCACACTCAAAACAACTGAAATCATCGAGGACATCTATGCCGACTCTGCTCTGCAGGCTGTCCTCAGGCGGCGCGGCTCCGACAGCCTGCCCGCACTGCTCACCGACGACCACCGCGAAGCGCTGCTGCGCGCGGTGGTCACGGCGACAGCCATGACCGCCGGCGAACTGGCGGGCCGACTGCAGTCGTTCGCCGTATCGGCCGACGAGAGCGAAATCACCTTCGGCATCGCCGACACGGGCGCCGCAAAGCCCGAGGCCCTGACGATCCACCTCGAGACGGCCGTGAAATTTGCGACGATGTATCTCGTCGCCATCAACGCCGGCGACAGCCTCGCCGCCGAAAACTATCTCCGCTGCATGATCTCATCCGCCTCAGCCGTCACCGCCGCCCTCGACCGCCCCACCTGCCTGACCCTCAGACCCAGCTATCTGTGAGAGACCCTTAAGCACCGTGCCATGCCGGTCAGGCTTGTCTGACACGTCAGCCGGATCAGTAGAGTCGTCGCGCGCTTCCCGTCTCCCTCACTCCTTTTTTCTTCTGTTGAAAATATGTCTGCCGAAAGTGGGTTTGGTCGTTTCGGTGAAGTTTTGTAAATTTGCATGTTATTGTAAAACGAATAGAATATGGATCTGTTTGAAACTATCAACGCCGCCATAAAGAGCGCGATGCTCGCCCGCGAGACTGTGCGTCTGCAGGCTCTGCGCGGCATCAAGAAAGAATTTTTAGAGGCAAAGACCGCTCCGGGCAGCGACGGCAATCTCAGCGACGAGACCGCGACTAAGATCCTCGTGAAGATGGCCAAGCAGCGCCGCGAAAGCGCCAGGATATATCAGGAACAAAACCGTCCGGAGCTCGCCGAGACCGAGCTTGCCGAAGTGGCCGTGATCGAGGAGTATCTGCCCAAGGCTCTCACCGAAGAGGAGCTGACCGCCGAGCTCGAGAAGATCATCGCGCAGGTCGGCGCCGCAGGTCCGCAGGACATGGGCCGGGTGATGGGCACCGCCACCAAGGCGCTGGCAGGTCGCGCCGACGGACGCGCCATCTCGGCCAAGGTCAAGGAACTACTTCAGAAATAACAACTAAGGCTCTAATATAATGCTTACCCTACAGCAAATCAAAGAAAACCCCGAGCAGATCGTAGCGCGCCTGTCAGTCAAAGGTTTTGACGGCAAGGACGCCATCGCCCGCATCCTCGCTCTCGACGAGACCCGCCGTCAGCTCCAGCTCAAGAACGACAACGCCGCCGCCGAGCTCAAGAAGCTCGCCGCCTCGATCGGCTCGCTGATGAAATCAGGCCAGAAAGAAGAGGCCGACAAGGCCAAAGAAACCGTGGCTGCCCTCAAGGAAAGCCAGAAGGCAGTCGCCGACAAACTTGCCGAGGCCGAGCAGGAGATCACAGAAATACTGCTGACCGTGCCCAACGTGCCCTGCGCGATGGTGCCCGAAGGCCGCACTGCCGAAGACAACGTCGTCGAAAAGACCGGCGGCCCGATGCCCGACCTGCCCGACGACGCCCTGCCCCACTGGGAGCTCGCCAAGAAATACAAACTCATCGACTTTGATCTCGGCGTGAAGATCACCGGCGCCGGATTTCCGGTCTACACCGGCCAGGGTGCCAAGCTGCAGCGCGCGCTGATCCAGCTTTTCCTTGACGAAGCGTCGAAGTCAGGCTATCTCGAGGTGCAGCCGCCCTACGTCGTCAATGAGGCATCGGGCTACGGCACAGGCCAGCTCCCCGACAAGGAAGGCCAGATGTATCATTGCAATCTCGACAACCTTTACCTGATCCCGACGGCCGAAGTGCCTGTGACCAACCTCTACCGCGATGTGATCCTCACTGACGAACAACTCCCGGTGAAGAACTGCGCCTACTCGGCCTGCTTCCGCCGCGAGGCCGGCAGCTACGGCAAGGACGTGCGCGGCCTCAACCGTCTGCACCAGTTCGACAAGGTCGAGATCGTGCGGATCGAGAAGCCCGAGAACTCCTATGCGGCTCTCGAGGAGATGAAAGACCATGTGCAGGGTCTTCTGGAAAAACTTGGTCTGCCCTGGCACATACTGCGCCTGTGCGGCGGCGACATGAGCTTCACATCTGCCATAACATTCGACTTCGAAGTGTGGTCAGGCGCCCAGAAACGCTGGCTCGAGGTATCGTCGGTGTCAAACTTCGAGACCTATCAGGCCAACCGTCTGAAATGCCGCTACCGCGCAGAGGACAAAAAGACACGCCTGTGTCACACCCTCAACGGCTCGGCTCTCGCCCTGCCGCGCATCGTGGCCGCGCTGCTCGAGAACAACCAGACCACCGACGGCATCGTCGTCCCCGAGTGTCTGCGCAAGTACACCGGATTCGACATGATACGATAGGCCGACTAACAACCCATACAAAGCGACACGCACCCCTTCGGAAGGGGTGCGTGTTTTTTATATGTGCGATTTTTAATGAACTTTTTTACCGCCGGCGGTTTTTATATATCAAGCTATATTTATCAAATACAACAAGTTTATGAAAAAGATCTTACTACTGCCGGCTCTTGTGGCCGTCATCGCCCTCGGCTCATGCTCGGGAACGTCAAGCGAAAAACAGGGTTCTGGCCTCAGAGCCAAGATCGAGAACTGCACAAACACCGACAGCATCGCAGCCTATGTCAACGACGCCAAAGCATATGTCAGCAAACTTATCGACGAAGGCAAAATCGACGAGGCAAAAAAATATCTCGCCGAAATCGAACCTGTCGTCAAGAAGAAAGCTCCGCAGCTTGCCGGCGCGCTTGAAACAGTCAAAACCGTGATCGATAAAGTACCCGGCAAAACCGAATCAGCAGCCGACAAAGCCAAGGAGGTCGCTTCAGAGGCCGGCGACAGCATCGCATCTGCAGCCGGCAACGCCAAGGACGCTGTTGTCGACAAATATAATGATGTGAAAGACGCCGTCAGCGACAAGGCAACAGAAGTCAAGGACGCCGTTGTCGACAAGGCAACAGAAGTCAAGGACGCAGCCAAAGACAAAGTCGACGACCTGCTCAAGAAATGACACACGCCATACAGGAGTCCGCGTGATAATAACACGACACGGTCCGAAAATTTCGGGCAACTCCCAATTTATTTTTAAACAACCACCAGACAACACACCCAGCGGAGATCCGGCCAAAACCGGATCTCCGCTATTTTTAGGTCAATTTAACAAAAGTATTCATTTTGTAGGTGAGATACTTGATTTGTATTACCTAAAGTTCATATCTTTGCAACGCAATAATTATATCGTTGCAACGCAAAGTATATATCCGGGGCGCGCAGACGCGCGGTCACAATCAAAACTTGACTAATGGACTATAGCTTACTGAATTTCCTAAGCCTTCTTGGCGCCGTGGGCCTGTTTCTCTACGGAATGAAAGTGATGAGCGAAGGCTTGCAGAAAGCGGCGGGCGACCGTCTGCGCGGCATACTTTCGGCAATGACAAAAAACCGTTTTACGGGCACCCTGACAGGCTGCGCCATCACCGCGCTGATACAGAGTTCGTCGGCCTCGACGGTGATGGTAGTCAGTTTTGTGAACGCCGGCCTGATGACCCTGTCACAGTCAATGGCCGTGATCATGGGCGCCAACGTCGGCACGACATTCACGGCGTGGATCATCTCTCTCTTCGGCTTCAAGATGGACATCGCCGCAGTGACGCTGCCTCTGATCGGTCTGGCTGTAGTACTGCTGTTCACAAATAAAAGCAAGGCGAAATCGACGGGTGAGTTCCTGATCGGCTTCGCTTTTTTATTTATGGGTCTCAACATGATCAGCGCCAATGTGCCCGACCTGCAGAGCAACCCCGAAATGTTTGCCGTGCTCAAGGACTATGCGTCGATGGGTCTGTGGTCGATACTGATATTCGCGCTTGTCGGCGTCGTGATCACTATGGTGATACAGTCGTCGGCCGCGACATTCGCCATCACGCTTATCATGTGCAGCAAGGGATGGATAACGTTTGACCTCGCCTGCGCGCTGGTGCTCGGCAGCAACATCGGCACAACGATCACTCCGATCCTGGCATCGCTCAGCGGCAACACGGCGGCCAAACGCACAGCTATGGGCCACCTGCTGTTCAACCTGCTGGGCACGATATGGTGTCTATGTATCTTCGTGCCGTTTGCCGACTTCAATGCGTGGCTCACCGAGGCCATCGGCCAGGGCGACCCCACGCAGCTCTACCGCTATGTGACCAATCTCGAGGCAACCAGTCCCGAGATCTACAACCATCTGTTTGACAACTCACTGCCCCAGGGTCACGAAGTGCTCTCAAACATCCTGAGGATGCAGATGAGTGTGTCGTTCGGCCTGTCGATCTTCCACACCACATTCAACCTTGTCAATCTCTCGATCATGATATGGCTAACCAACCTGTATGTCAAGATTGTGGAGTACCTGGTGCCCGCCAAGCACGACGGCGACGAGGAATTCACACTCAAGTTTATCTCACGCGGTCTGCTCAACGCGTCGGAACTCAACATAGCCCAGGCCGAAAAGGAAATGGCACTCTACGCCGAACGCGTGGGCCGTATGATGGACATAGCGCAGAACCTTGTCCACACCAAAGAGCGCAGCGAGGAATTCACCAAGCTCTATTCGCGGCTTGAGAAATATGAGGACATCTCCGACCGCATGGAACTGGAGATCGCGCAATATCTCAACCGATGTGCCGAAGGCCGCCTGTCAAACGAAGGCAAACTCCACATCGCCGCGATGCTCAACATCATCAGTGAGATCGAAAGTATCGCCGACTGCTGTATGGGCGTAGGCAAGATACTGGAACGCAAGCAGCAGAGCAACGCGACTTTCAACGACGAGATCTACCACAATATCGACACGATGTACACCTATGTCAAGGAGGCCATGAAACTGATGGTCGGCCAGCTTCAGGACATAGAGAACGTCGGCGAGCGCCGTCTGATCGACTCCTACAACAAGGAACGCGAGATCAACAACATGCGCAACGTACTGCGAAGCAGCAACATCGAGAACATCAACAGCAAGCACTACGAATACCAGGCCGGCATCTACTACATGGACATCGTCGGCGACCTCGAGAAGACAGGCGACTATATCATCAATGTCGTCGACACGATACGCGACCAGTTCCGCCACACCAAGGTATGAGGCCGGCTCCGGCAATAAATTTCAGAAACAAACCTAACACAAATCGGTTACTTTATCAGACCCGAGCATCTTTTTACCTACTTTTGCATCAGCAATAAGCTAGAAAGATGCCTGCAACCACACTCGGAAAAATAATAGTAGTCGACGATGACGAGAACATCTCCTCGCTCCTGAGCGTAAATCTCGGAAGCGAGGGTTATGATGTCGCCGTGTACGACAACGCCGAGGAAGTCATCGGCTCCGACCTGAGCGGAGTCAGGCTGATCGTGGCCGACGCCATGGACTGCGGCTTCACGGGCATCAGCCTCCTTAATGAACTCAAGAGCAACCCGCTCACCGTGCATATCGGGTTCATCATCTGTTCGATGCACGACAGCGAGCGTCTGATCATCGAGGCTCTCGACGCAGGAGCCGACGACTACATAGTCAAGCCTTTTTCGCTGCGCGAACTTGTGGCGCGAGCCAAAGCGGTGATCCGCCGTCACGCCCGCAGCAGCGCCGCCACGCAGGGCACTACGATCGAATTTCACACTCTCAGGCTCGATCTGATGACCAGGCGCGTGATCGACGGCGACAATGTACTGACCCTCACCAAGACCGAATATGCCATACTCGAGATGCTGCTGAAGCAGGTCAACAATTATGTGTCGCGGGCCGAGATATACAAGAATGTGTGGAAAGACGATCTCGAGAAATCAAACGACCGCATCGTCGACACGAACATATCGCGTCTGCGCAAGAAGTTAGGCGACCTCGGCGGCCATCTGATCAATCGTTCGGGTCTGGGCTACATGATGAGGCTGTAATAACCGGAGACTATAATTGCGCTGAATGGCAAAATATCGACCGTATGGGACACACGGGCCGTGCGTCCCATACAATCTCATGTAATTTTCACCTTATCCCAACCGCAGGGCGCGGCCGGCGCATCCCCACAGACAATCTGCCGGGGGAGGAAGACCTGTTTCAAATTACTTTACGGGGGGATAGTCGAGGGTATAGTGGAGACCGCGGGACTCTTTGCGCTCCTTGGCCTGGCGCATGATGAGATAGCCGACGTTGATGATGTTGCGCAGCTCGCAGATCTCGCGCGAAGCCTTCGAGCATTTGAACAAGCGCTCGGTCTCCTCGTAGAGGATATCGAGACGGTTCCATGCACGGTCGAGGCGCAGATTGCTGCGGACGATGCCGACGTATGTTCCCATGATCTGGTTGACTTCCTTGATGCTCTGAGTGATGAGCACCATCTCTTCGGGGTGGCGCGTGCCTTCGTCGTTCCATTGAGGCACATCGGTGCGGAACGACAGATGGCCGATCTCCTCGCGGGCGTGGCGGGCGGCGGCGTCGGCATAGACCACAGCCTCGATCAGCGAATTGGATGCCAGACGATTACCGCCGTGGAGTCCGGTGCACGAGCATTCGCCGAGCGCATAGAGGCGCTTGATCGACGACTCGCCGTTGGTGTCGACCTTTATGCCGCCGCAGAGATAGTGGGCGGCAGGGGCCACGGGTATATAATCCCTGGTTATGTCAATGCCGAGCGAGAGGCATTTGCGGTAGATGTTGGGGAAGTGACGTTTGGTCTCCCCGGGGTCTTTGTGAGTGACGTCGAGGTAGACGTGATCGTCGCCGTGGAGTTTCATCTCGCTGTCGATGGCGCGGGCGACAATGTCGCGGGGCGCGAGCGACAGACGGGAATCATATTTGTGCATGAATTCCTCGCCGCGGAGATTGCGCAGCACGGCACCATAGCCTCGCATGGCCTCGGTGATGAGGAACGACGGACGGTCGCCGGGATGATAGAGGGCGGTGGGATGAAACTGGATGAACTCCATGTCTTTGACCGTGCCTTTGGCACGGTAGACCATCGCTATACCGTCGCCCGTAGCCACAAGCGGATTGGTTGTGGTCTGGTAGACGGCTCCGACTCCGCCGGTTGCCATGACGGTCACTTTCGACAGGAATGTGTCGACCTTGCCGCTGTCGGGATTGAGGACATAGGCCCCATAGCAGGTGATGTCGGGGGTGCGTCGGGTGACGATCTTGCCGAGATGGTGCTGGGTGATTATCTCTATAGCGAAACGGCCTTCGAAAATATCGATACTGGGATTTTCTCGCACGGCCTTGATGAGGCTCTCCTGAATCTCGAAACCGGTGTTGTCGGCGTGGTGGAGAATGCGGAACTCGCTGTGACCACCCTCCCGGTGAAGGTCAAACGATCCGTCGGCATTCTTGTCGAAATCGACGCCCCAGCCAATGAGCTCCCTGATCTGCCCGGGGGCGCCCTTGACGACCTTATCGACCGCCTCGGGGTCGCTCAGCCAGTCGCCCGCGACCATCGTATCGTGGATATGTTTGTCGAAATCATCGACCTTCAGATTGGTCACTGAAGCGACTCCACCCTGGGCGAGGGCTGTATTGGCTTCATCAAGAGTTGTTTTGCAGATGAGCGCCACCTTTCCTGTGGCCGCCACTTTGAGCGCGAAACTCATTCCGGCTATACCGGAACCGATCACGAGGTAATCGTATTGATATGTCATGGCTTATTAATAATTATTCAATATAATTATGCGCCGCAAAATAACTAAAAAACACCGAAACGAACAAATAATTCACGGCACTCTATTTTCGACGCTCACGCATAACGCACAATTCATGATTAAGACATCGCGTATAGTGCATCCCCCATCGTGCATCATTTTTAGAGCTTGTTTAAAAACGATTGTTAACA
>CAJUMI010000061.1 GCA_910587545.1 uncultured Muribaculaceae bacterium
TGTTCGGGAAGTCAGAGCCGGCCGGGCGGCCCAGCTGTAAAATCATGTCTATCCGTCAGCTTCGCGACATGGAGCGCCGAGAGGCCAAAAACAGAAAAAGGCAAAATTAATTGGCGATCAGAATTTGATGTTACCAGGAGCGGTGAGTATGTGGAAGAGCAGATCGTGGAAGAGATTGTGGTCTGACTGTCGTGAACCGACACCCTTGCTCATGGCATCGTATCGGCGGATGGCTGCGATAATCTCAATGACCTGAAAGGCGTTATAGCGCTGCATGGCGGCGCGGTAGCGCTTGATCTGCCCTGGCCAACGGAGCTTGAGTTCGGCCATAATGCCGTTATCGCTTTTGTCAGCACAGTAGTAAGCGGCAAGCAGATCGGCAAAAAAAGAGAATATAGTCGATGCGCTGACCACCAGCGGATTATTCTTGGGATTAGACCTGAAATAATCGGCTATACGGAACACCTTGCCGGAGTCTTTAACGGCGAGAGCATCGACAAGCTCGAAGTTGTTGTAGTCCTTGCTCATGCCGATGTTGCGCTCCACAGCTTCGGCCGTAACAGTCGCTCCGGCACCGAGCGCGGTCATCAGTTTGTCGATCTCGTTGTACAGCCGGCTCAGATCAGTGCCGACATAGTCTATGAGCATGTCAAGCGCCTTAGGATCGGCCTTCAGACCTTTGGCTTTTATGAAGGCTCCGATAACAGCAGGCGCATTGTAGTCCGACAGTTTTTTAGATTCGAAGTTCACACCTTTGGCCCTCACAGCAGCGAGCAGTTCTTTTCCCCTGGCCTGTGCTCCGCGACAGCAAATGACCAATATCGTTGTCTCGGCCGGAGATGCCACATAACGGTGCAACTTGTTGATGCGGTCAGCCGGAACCGACTGAGCCTCTTTAAGGATCACCACCTGACGGTCGGCCATCATGGGATACTGCATGCACAGATCCATCACCGCTCCGGGCTCGACCTCGGGCGCATAAAGCACGTGGAGATTAAACTCGCGTTCTTCCTCGCTGAGGATGTTTTCGAAGCGACGCACGAGCTCATCGATATAATAACCTTCGTCACCATGCAACAGGTAGACCGGGGCAAACTGTTTTGCGGCGAGCTGTCGGCAGATCGAATCGTATGTTACGGCAGGAGCGGCCATGTGATGTCTGGAAATAAATTTGTAAATTTGTAGCGAAGATACAAAAAAATAAGCTCTGCCACAAATGGATCTGAATTTGCCTTGTTTTGATTACCGGCTGTCGCATGACGCCGACGGTGTGACGCGCATATTCGACTGCCTGCGCGGCCGATTTGTGGCGCTCACTCCCGAGGAATGGGTGAGACAGCATTTTGTCAACTTTCTGATCACCGAACGCTCCTATCCCCGCGGGCTGATGGCCAATGAGGTGAGTCTGAAACTCAACCGCACCTCGCGACGCTGCGACACGCTGGTCTATTCAAGGTCGGGACGGCCTCTCGCGGTCATCGAGTACAAGGCTCCGACGGTTGCGATCACCCAAAAAGTGTTTGACCAGATCGCACGCTACAACAGCGTGGTCGGATCACGATATCTGATTGTAAGCAACGGCCTGACGCACTATTGCTGCAGCTTCGACGAGATAAGCCGGAGCTATCGCTTCATGCGTGACATACCACGCTATGACGCGTTGTCAGAAGAAATATGCCAGACGGACTGAATATGAGCGGCTGCGGGCGCTGTAGTTGTCGAGCAGCTTTGTCTTGAGCGCATAGGTCATGCCCCAGGAGTATTGAAACGACAATTGCCAGCGACGGAACAGCTCGACACCGCCGCCTGCGCTGACGCTTAGATCGCCGCCGGCATATTTGAAGGCATCGCAATCGCCGTGACCGACAAGGATGTTGAAGTCAGGTCCGCCATAGATAAAGGGTGCCACAATATCCTCAAGACCGTTCATGCGGGTCCATTTGAAGCGCAGGTGCAGAGGGATCTGAAGAGTGTGGAGACGCACACGCTCCTCGCCATAGCCCTGAGAAGCCCATATCTTGCGCTCGCCGAGATTGACCTTTGCGCCAAGCTGGTTGTAGATCAGACCGAGATCGATACCGAAACCCAGACCGGGAAACATCATCTCGCCCTGCACACCGACCTGATAACTCGGAGTCTGCGAGACAGATACAAGATCCTGCTTGAATTTAAGATTGGTCATTTCGAAGCCGGCGACTGCCGCATAGCGAAACTGGGCGTTTGCAGCCATCGAGCTGCCGACAAGGAGCGAGAGTATTGTTAAAAGTTTGACGATCTGACGTTTCATTGCTGTGATGTGAGTTAACGGCAACAAAGATACGGCAAAAATCTCAAAACAAGCTTTATATTAACGCATTTTATGACTTGATTTCAAACATAGTTTCAAACAGAAGGGGCGCACGATACGTGCGCCCCTTAAAACGTTATTTAACAGATGAGCGCACAAGGCGTGAGCCCCTGCGCTGATTGTCAACCCTTTAATCCATTATGAGCCAAGATATGACTTGAGCAGACGGCTACGCTGCCCCTTGAGACGGCGTATGGCCTTCTCCTTGATCTGACGCACACGCTCGCGAGTGAGGTCAAACTTGGCACCGATCTCTTCAAGAGTCATTTCCTGACAACCGATGCCGAAGAACATCTTGAGGATCTCACGTTCGCGTTCATGGAGCTGACGGAGAGCGCGCTCCACTTCGTTGGAGAGAGACTCCTGATTGAGCGAAGCATCGGCCATAGGCGAATCGTCGTTGGTAAGCACGTCGAGCAGACTGTTGTCCTCTCCTTCGACAAAAGGAGCGTCGACTGAAATGTGACGGCCTGACACCTTCAGAGTGTCGGCGATCTTCTCAACAGGCACCTCGAGAGTCTCGGCAAGCTCCTCGGGTGAAGGACGGCGTTCGTTCTCCTGCTCGAACTTCGACAGCGCCTTGCTGATCTTGTTGAGAGAACCGACCTGATTGAGAGGCAGACGGACGATGCGCGACTGCTCGGCCAGCGCCTGAAGAATAGACTGACGAATCCACCATACGGCATAGGAAATGAATTTGAAACCGCGTGTCTCATCAAATTTCCTGGCAGCCTTGATCAGACCGAGGTTGCCTTCGTTGATAAGGTCAGGGAGAGAAAGTCCCTGATTCTGATATTGTTTTGCCACCGAAACCACAAAACGCAGATTTGCTCTTGTCAGCTTCTCGAGAGCCGCCTGATCGCCCTGACGGATGCGCTGGGCCAGTTCAACTTCTTCCTCTACTGTAATAAGTTCCTCTCGACCGATCTCCTGAAGGTATTTGTCGAGTGAAGCGCTTTCGCGGTTGGTAATTGATTTAGTGATTTTTAATTGTCTCATGTGTCACGCGTTATTGCCTATTTATTGCAAATTCGTGCAAAGTTACGAATTTATTTTAGATAATTATGCAGGACAAACGCTTTCCGGCACTATATATTTCAAAAAATATATTAAATATGCCGGAAAACTGTGTTTATTTTTGTCAACGCGCCTCTTATTTATATCGCGCCCACCGGATAAGCTCGGCGATTGTCGGTTTTTTACCGTACATGAAGATGCCGACTCTGTAGATCTTGGCCGACAGCCAGATCATGAACAGGAATGTCGCGTAGAGCAGGACAAGCGAGGTGATGATCTGCCAGACAGGTATATCAAACGGTATACGGGCCATCATCACCATCGAAGATGTGAACGGAATGATCGACGCCCACGTCGCGAAACTCGACATCGGATCGCTGACCACAGAAGGAGCAAGCACCACGCCTATGATAATGGGCAGGATGGCGAAAGTCTGGAGCTGACTTGCGTCCTGTATATTATCGACAGCCGAGCCGATCGCCGCATAAATCGAGGAGTAGAAAAGATAGCCCCCGATGAGGAAGAGAAGCAGGTAGACGAAGAGCGAGAGCATAAACGATCCGTCGCCAAGCACGCCGAGAGCCGCCATGAGTTCAGGGTCGCCGCCATCGGCGATACCGGACACGAGCGAGGGCATCACCCAGTAAGTAAACGACATTATGATCAATGCCCAAATCAGGATCTGGGTGATGGCCACAAGGCCGATGCCGACGATCTTGCCGAGCATGAGATAACTCGGTTTGACCGACGAGACTACGATCTCAAGCACACGGTTGTTCTTCTCCTCGATGATCGAGGTCATGACCATCTGGCCATAGAGCAGGATGAACATATAGAGCATAAACGACATCACCAGTCCGATCATATAGCTAAGGGCCGACGAGGTTTCTGATGTCTCGTCACTGTCGACGCGGAAAGTCTGCAATTTGACATCGGCATTGACGGCGGCGAGTATCTCGCTGAGATTATCGATGTTATAGCTCCGCAGGCGTATCGACTCCACGGTGTTCTTGATCTGGCCGGCGATAGCGTTTTCAAGCTGCATCGACGATGCGGCATGGGTGTAGAGCGTGGCCGCCGACGGATTGTCGACGATGTCCTTGCCGATCACGAGCACGCCGTAATAGTCTTCGTCCTCGATCAGATCCGCGAGGGTCGCCCGGGTGGTGACAAACTTGGTCTCATCGCCGCTCTGAAGGGTCTTGGCTATAACCCCCGATTCGTCGACAACGGCGATTTTCTTCTCCTCGGGAGTCGAGAATATGGCGATCAGCGCCGGAGCGGCCATCAGGGCGACCATAAACACCGGCATCAGTATCGTCGAGATGATGAAACTTTTGCGTTTAACGCGCTCAAAATATTCGCGCGATATGATAGTTGAAAGCTGAGAATTCATGATTACTGAGGATTGTTTTGATTAAATTTTTCCACCGAACGGATAAATATCTCATCCATGCTCGGCAGCACCTGGCGGAACGAGCGCAGGTCGACAGCCTCGTTGGCGCGCGCGATAGCTTCGCGGAGATCATCGGCCGAGTTGAGTTTGAGCGACACCGACAGGAAACCGTCGCGGTCAAGGCCTTTGCCCTCCATTTCGCGCGTCAGCGGTTCCAGAGCTTCGGTCAGACGCGCCTGCTCGCCGAGAAAACTGAACTCATACGAATTGTCAGAAAACTCGCGGCGCAGCTCACGCACACTGCCGGTCAGTATGTTATGAGACTTATTAATCAGACTGATGTTGTCACAAAGCTCCTCGACGCTGGCCATGTTGTGGGTCGAGAAGATCACCGTCGCACCCTGATCGCGGAGACTGAGGATCTCGCGTTTGAGCACATTGGCGTTGATAGGGTCGAAGCCGGAAAATGGTTCATCGAATATCAGCAGTTCGGGTTTGTGGAGCACGGTGACGATAAACTGTACTTTCTGGGCCATGCCTTTCGAGAGTTCCTCGACTTTTTTGTCCCACCACGATGAGATCTCAAGTTTTTCAAACCACTCTTTCAGCGCCTTGGTGGCGTCGCGCTTGCTCAGGCCCTTGAGCCGGGCAAAGAATATGGCCTGATCGCCGACCTTCATCTTCTTGTACAGACCGCGTTCCTCAGGCAGATAGCCGATGTTGGCCACATCAGCCGCCGTCAGACGGTGGCCGTTGAAAGTCACGACGCCGCTGTCGGGGGCCGTGATATGATTGATTATTCTGATCAGGGTTGTCTTACCGGCACCGTTGGGTCCGAGAAGCCCGTAGACTTTGCCACGCGGAACCTCGACAGTCACATTGTCGAGTGCGGTGTGCTTAGTGAAGGCCTTGACTATGTTTTCGGCCTTCAGAATGTTATTGTCCATTTTTATTGTGATTGGTTTTGATTTTTCCAATTAGACGGTAAAGTTACCTAAAAATTACAGATTGCCTCATAATTTTTTCGTATCTTTGCAGCCCCATAATCATTTTTTCAACCACTCGGTTCAACGATTTCAAAATCGGATTTCCGATACATTTGCCGGCGCTGAACGCCGCCGGACTATCATGACTCCTGATTCAGACAGTCTCTCCCATCGGATCTCCCACAATTTCATCAGAAACGAATATCTGAAAAATCAAAGGACCGGTGAGCTTCTTTCCGGGCTCTAATAATCATAAATATAACCAAAAAACTATGTCTTATCTCTCAAAAAAACTAATTCTCACATTGCTTGCGTGTGTGCCGGCAGCCGTGCATGCCGGTGTCGTACCTGTCGATGACGCAAAGCAGCTTGCCGACGATTTTTTCAGCGCGGCCGGCAAAGGACGTTCAGGACCAACAGAATCACTGAAACTCGCCTACACGGCAGGCACATCGTCGAGACCTTTATATTATGTGTTCAACGCCACCGACGGCAATGGGTTCGTGATAGTGTCTGCCGACGACCGCACGCTACCAGTGCTTGGCTATTCATTCGAAAATCAATACATCGCAGACAACGTACCGACAGCAATGCAGTGGATGATGAGCGGAGTGGAAAAAGAAATAAAATCGGTTCCACCCTCGCAGTCGCCTTACACATTGGCCGCCCGACGCAATACCGTGCGCACGGCTGCCGCCGAAGTCCGTTCGGAGAAAGTGCTTCCAACCCCTGAATGGAGTCAGGAGATGCCTTTCAACAATGCCATTCCGGGACGGCCTCTTGTCGGATGTGTCGGCACGGCCATGGCTTCCATAATGAAATACCATAACCACCCGGCCAAAGGCACAGGCAGTTTCGACGGAGTAAACTTCGACGTCGAATATGATTGGGACAACATGCGCACCGACAACTATCGGCAGGGCTACACCGAAACCGAAGGAAACGCTGTGGCAACACTTATGTGGCATGCGTCAAAAAGTATCGACACACAATATGGCATGTCCGGATCCAGCGCATACGAAGTGCGTATTCCTGCCGCTTTAAGCAATTATTTCGATTATGATCCCGGCGTTTCATATAAAAAACGGTCAGAGGTCGGTTCTCAGCAGGCCTGGGATAAAATATTAAGAGACGAAATAGACGCCGGACGTCCGGTTCTATATTGCGGACAAGATGTAACGGAAGGACACGCTTTCGTTTGCGACGGATATGACAATGCCGGATATTTTCATTTCAACTGGGGTTGGGGCGGTGCAGCCAACGGATTTTTCCTAAGTTCAGCTCTTAACCCTTCCCTGAGCAAAAAACACAATTTCAACTATCTTCAGACTATCATATACAACATCAAGCCGGCAAGTGGCAATTCCGCATGGTCGACCATACATATCACTGCCGACGGCGGTCAGCCGGGTATAGGCTCGGATCTGGCCGGCCTGACCGAGGGGAAAGCATTTACAGTGCGTGTAGGCAATCTTAAAAATCTGGCATACACCGACTTCAGCGGAAAGATAGCCGTGGCGCTCTTTGGTGCGGACGGCATTATGAAATGCCTTCTCAGCGAGCCGTCCAACCTAAATCTCCCGTCGATGACCACATTGGGAGGTGGATACGTCACATTCAGAAACTGCATTCTGAAATCAGGCAATGACATCGCACAAGATGACATGGTGCGCATCGCCACCTCTTCCGACAACGGCACGAAATGGTTGCCGGTAGCGGGTGAACTTTTGACCGTCAACGAGATTCCCGTTCTTCGCAAGGAACCCGACTACTTCACAATACAATGGCCTGAGCCGGTTGCAGGTGCTACATTTGCAGGAAATGACAAGGTGATACGCGGATGGGACTACACATTCACCGTGACACCGGCCAACCCGGCGGAAGACGTCGTGACCGTCAAGGCCAACGGGTATGTGCTTACCCCTGCAAACGGTGTGAACTACACCATCTCCAACGTAAAGGAGAACCAGGATATCACCGTTCTTGTCCAAAAGGCTTCAGAAATAAAGGAGAAGCGAAGCATATGGGTCGAGACCGCTGGCACGCTTTCGTCGCTGATACCTGAAACGGAGACGGGCACAATCAAGGATCTTACGCTTTTCGGAACGATCGACGCACGCGACTTTGAGTTCATGCGCACACGAATGAGGCTCTCGCGCCTTGACATCTCGTCGGTCTACATTGCCGCCCACGGCTCAAGCCAGGCATACGCACTGCCCAAATCGGCATTCCAGGGCCAGGGACAACTCACTGAGGTGATACTCCCTAATAACCTGAACCGCATAAACAATGCCGCCTTCCGTCAGTGCGGCATCGAGTCGATAGTTATTCCGGCAGGGGTCAGGACTTATGAATATAATGTGTTCCTCAATGCGTCACGCCTGCGCGACATATGGGTGGGACGTGAGACGGCAGAATTCATCAACTGGTGTGTGCTTGAAGGAACCAATAAAGCTGAAATCACCCTGCATGTGCCCAACGAGAAAGCTGTCTCCAACTATTCGAGCAAGGAAAACTGGAAAGAGGTTGGACACATTGTGGTCGATCCCGTTCCGGCAAAAAATGATTTCGCCTTTGCAGTGATGGACAGCGGTGATGTCAAATTCGACTCCGACACACAGACAGGACGGCTTGACAAGGGTACGCAGGTGACATTCACCGCCGAACATATAGCCGACAACGACGACCGCATGGAAGTGTATGCCAACACCACACGTCTCTCGCCGGACGCCAACGGCAGATACACGACCGTAATCAACACCAACACCATCATACACTTCAAGTTGGTAGCACCCATACCCTGTGCGCCCTACCCGTCGCCATGGCAGCTTACCGACACCGGCGGCACCGTCGGACTTCTCACCGACGTGGTAAATGTCATACCGGGCATAGACTTCAGCATCCGGGCCAACGCCCTCTATATTCCCGCTGAGAACGCATCCATGTTCTGGGCTGCAGTGCTTACCGACAAAGACGGAAACATAAAAGAGTTCATATCTTCACCCACGGTCTCATCAGGCGCGCATGGCGACGGTCTACGCATGACGATAAACTGCTGCGTCAAGGAAGCGACCGTGCGTGAAGGAAACACCATACGGCTTGCCACCTCGTACAACAACACCACATGGGCACTCGTGCAAGGTAAGAATGCCGATGTTGTCAGTTCACTGCCGGCTCTGAACAACCAGACGCCGGTCTACAACATCAACATCCCCGAACTGCCTAACGCCACAGTCTCCGGAGCCGTGTCAACAGCCGTGCGCGGACGCGACGTAAACCTAAAGATCGTGCCCAAGTCGGCATCCGATTTTGTTGACGTGGCCCTAAACGGCGATACACTCGCCGTGAGAGTCAAGTCGTTCAGCTATTCGTTCATCGCCAAGCAGGACATGGACTTCGACATCAAAGTGTATCCCCCCGTGCGATTGAGCGAGACAACGATCGAGCTCAAGGAAGGCGAGCACCTTTTCCGCGGCGACTACGGAGTGGAGGACGAGGAAATACGCCTTAAACTATGGAACATCCAGAAACTCACCATAAAGGGCGATCTGGATTACACCGACTTCAGCCTGTTCAGAAACAATCCCAACATAGCCGCGTCGCTTGAATACCTGGATCTGTCTGAGGCCCGCATAGTGGCTGACAGAGAAATGGGTGACCTTTTCCCCGCCGACTGTTTCCCTGCCTACGCGTTCTGCAAGAGCAACGACAAGAATGTGGTGGGACTGAAGACCGTCCTGCTTCCTCCGACAGTAAGGATGATTGACAAGGGAGCGTTCTTCAACTGTTCCAAACTCAAAGAACTCACACTTCCGGACAATCTGTACAACTATGATAAGGTGACCACAGCATCGGGCGGATGGAAATATGACAGCGGCCTGCAGACAGACTGCTTCAAGGGATGCACGTCACTGACCACCCTCTTTGTGCCTTGTGCGCCCAAGGACGGCAATCAGGTGGCGCATATCAAGTATTCATCTTCCGAAACCAACAATCTCGGCCTGCCCGACTGCTCGAAAGTCACCGTGGTTGTAAAGCCTGAATATCTCGCCGCCTACAAGACACCGATGGACGGTGGATGGTTTGGACCGACAAACGGTTGGGTGCGATTTGGGTTCAACATAGTGGGCGAGTATCCCGTCTATTCGCTCAACTACGACGCATCGCGATGCTTTGTGGCCGACGACGCGCTTGAAAATGGAAATGTGTCTTTCCTCGGCGACAATGCAACGCTCGAAAATATCGACCTGACAGGCAAGCTGTTTGTCGGTGTACACTCGCAGGGATCCGCGCGTCCCGAGGGAACGGATGCCTACCGCGACGGCCAGAAGAGCCGCATATACGACAACGACAGACTGCTGCCTGGAAACGCGCTGCAGCCCGACGGTTCTCTGAGCGTGACATTCTGGAATCCAAGCAAGAACGCCGACAAATGCGGGAACCATGACATACGTGTGGATTATCTGTACGATGTGAAGTTTATCTGCACTTCGGATATCTTTATGGTAGAGCCTGAAGAGGTGCGTAACAACGAGGCCTCAGAAGGCGATGCCGCCACTGCGTTTGAAGTGTGGAACACAGTCAATGCCCTGGAGCCGGTGCTTGAGAACGTGCATGAGAATTCCGTTGTCCGCTTCCGTGTCGGCATATCGCTGTCAAGTGAGAATAATATCGAAGCGCGTGTGAAGATCGGCAGACAGGTTGTTTCGCCCGACGAGGACGGATATTACACCGTCAATGTCACAGACGGGGATGAGACTGTCGAAATATTCGCCGTACCTCTTAACGGAGCTACACTCAGCCCCGAGGAATTCAACTCGATTGACGTCAGAGAAGCCGTAGGCATCACATCCATCGCGCTTGAAGGCGACGTGACCCCAGAGATGCTTGGAGCTGTGAAAGATTCGTTCACCACGCTTGAGGAGCTTGACCTTTCGGATATGAGCGGAGAGCTTCCTGCCGGTGTATTCGCCGGAATGTCGTCGCTTGTCACCGTCGCTCTCCCTGATGTGGACGCTATCGAAGCCGAGACCTTCAAGGATTGCAGCAATCTCGCCACCGTAACAGTACCCGAATCGGTAAGCGCCGTGGGCGACAGGGCTTTCAGCGGTTGCTCGGCGCTTTCTGCCATCACACTTACAGGCATCGACGCTATCGGCGCGGGCGCGTTCGACGGTTGCTCCAACCTGACATCCATCAGCCTGAACGCACCTTCCTCGTCGGCCAGTGCTGAGAGGTCTTTCAGTCGTTCGTCGGGCGACTCACGCGCATCGGGCTTCAGCCCCAAGGCGTTCGAGGGAGTTAACCCCAACTGTCTGATCCTCGTCGATGACGGCGTGGCTGTTCCTGCCACTCCGGGAAACTATGTCCGCACAACGATAGGAGAGATCACCGAAGAGATTGACGGCAAACAGGTCACCCGCCAGGGACGCATCTACTTCTCCGGCGGCGACATTGCCCTTAAAGCCGGACATCCGCTTGCAATAGCCAACAGGTTCACCATGGGTGACGGCGATGAGATCTCGCTTGAGACAGCGGCTCTTTCGGCCGACGGCGACGGAAACTGGTCATCGCTGGTGGTTCCGTTTGAAGCGGAAAATATAACTCTGGCAGCTGACAACACGATTCTCAAGGCATCTACACAATCGGAAACAGACGGGTGCACCGACACATATGCCGCAATCACGTTAGACGCCGAAAAAGGTGTTTTCACACGATGTCGGACCATAGAGGCCAACCACCCCTACCTGCTACGTATCGGGGCCGCCGCCCAGAATGTACGTCTTATAGCACACGACACAGAAATTGCCGCAACTCCCGCAGACATAAAGGTTTCCGGCCCGGATTTCGATCTCATGGCCACCTATAGGGATGTGACGGCTGCGGAGACCGCCATCTATATCCTGAATGAGGCTGGAACTGCATTTATGCGTACAGAAGAGGTTGCCGACATGACAGCGAATGCCTGCCAGGCAGCCCCGTTCAGCGTATATGCGACCAGTGAAGCCGGGATGTCGTCGATAGAGATAGTCCTCGATGAGAGCACATCCTCGTCGACAGATGCGATTGCCGCTGATGACGCAGGCCTCACATTCAGTGTCGAGAATGGAGTCCTCACAATCTACGCTTCAAGCCCCTTTGACACTGCGATATACCGTGTTGACGGCACATGTGTCGGCACAATCTCGCTGACGGCAGGCCGTAATGCCATATACGGACTTGCCCGCGGTATCTACATCGTGGAAGGAATGAAAATTCTATTCTGACGCGCAGTTATCTTTCTTGATTACTCCATACGGTGTTCCGGATATTTTACCGCCGGAACACCGTATTTTTTTAGTTACACGTCCATGCATACATGCATGCGGAACGACCTTCATTTTAAGATAATTTTAATTTCGTTACCCCAATTTATTCGCCAATCCATGCCGTAATCTTGCTAATTCTGATTATCTTTGATGAATCAATATTTCCGACGCACTATATAATAATATGTCAGATAACAAAGACCACCAGAATATAATCGTGCGAGGCGCACGAGTCAACAATCTCAAAAACGTCAACATCGAACTGCCGCGAGGCAAATTCATCGTAGTGACCGGCCTGTCGGGATCGGGCAAGTCATCGCTTGCATTCGACACCCTTTATGCCGAAGGACGGCGCCGCTATGTGGAAAGCCTTTCGAGTTACGCGCGCCAGTTCCTCGGCAAGCTGCGCAAACCCGAATGCGACTTCATCCGAGGACTGCCGCCGGCGATAGCTATCGAGCAGAAAGTCAATACCCGCAATCCGCGTTCGACCGTCGGGACATCGACCGAAATATACGATTATATCCGCATGCTTTTCGGGCGCATCGGTCGCACATACTCTCCGGTCACCGGCGAAGAAGTCAGGAAACAGTCGGTAGAAGACATAATCGCGGCAGCCGGCGCCCTGCCCGAAGGCACGCGAATAGCAATCGCCGCCCCTGTCAATCCGCCGGCCGGTCGCGATTTTGCAACCCAGCTTGAAATCTATCAGAAAGAGGGCTTCTCGCGACTTGTCGATCATGAAGGGCGATTCCACACGATCGCCGACGTGATGGCCGAAAAGCCGTCGGACATCGGGCGCTATGACCTGCTGATCGACCGTCTTGCGGTAGCCCGCTCGGGCGACGAACTATCGCGACTGGCCGACTCGGCCGAGACCGCCTTTTTCGAGGGTCACGACGAGTGTGTGTTGCTCGCGTGGACCGACAGCGGGGTGGAGCGCAAATCATTCTCCAAACGTTTCGAGGCCGACGGCATAACGTTTATTGAGCCGTCAGACCAAATGTTCAATTTCAACAATCCCTACGGCGCCTGCCCCCAGTGTGAAGGCTTCGGCAAGATAATCGGTATCGACGAAAACCTTGTGGTGCCCGACCGTTCGCTGACCATCTACGACGGCGCAGTGGCGTGTTGGCGCAGCGAGGCGATGAGCAAATGGAAGCGCGAGTTTATCTCATGGGCGGCCGCCCATGACTTCCCCATACATACCGCCTACGCCGATCTGAGCGATGCCGAACGCGAACTGCTGTGGCACGGCGACGGCAGCGACATGCCGACTATCGACCGTTTTTTCCAATGGCTCGACAGCCAGCGCCACCAGATACAGTATCGCGTGATGATGGCGCGTTACAGGGGCAAGACCACCTGCCCCTCGTGCCACGGCTCACGACTGCGTCCCGAAACCTCATATGTCAAGATCGGAGAACTCTCGGTCGGCGACATAGTCAGGATGCCAATAAACACCCTAAACCGCTGGTTCGGGGACCTGAAACTCGACGAACGCGACTCGAAGATAGCCGCGCGACTGCTTGTCGAGATCGGCAACCGCCTGCAGTTTCTCGATGAGGTCGGACTGGGCTACCTTACACTCGACCGCCTCAGCAACTCGCTGTCGGGCGGCGAGAGCCAGCGCATCAACCTGGCCACTTCGCTCGGCAGCAGCCTTGTCGGCTCATTGTACATACTCGACGAACCTTCGATCGGCCTGCATCCGCGCGACACTGACCGGCTGATACACGTCCTCGAAAAACTCAAAGAACTCGGCAACACTGTAGTCGTCGTCGAGCACGACGAGGATATCATGCGCGCGGCCGACATGATAGTCGACGTCGGTCCCGACGCCGGACGCCTGGGCGGAGAGATCGTCTACATCGGACCCGTGCCCGCCAATCCCGACGAAGCCGCGCTCACAGCCCCGCGGAGCCACACACTTCGCTATCTGTCAGGAGCCGAGAAAATCGAGGTGCCGCGTGTCCGCCGGCGCTCATCGAGCTATATCGAGGTCCTCGGTGCCACCGAACACAATCTCAAAAACATCGATGTGCGTTTTCCGCTTGGAGTGATGAACGTCGTCACCGGCGTCAGCGGTTCGGGCAAGTCGACGCTCGTCCGCGACATCCTTTACCGGGGCCTGCAGCGCGAGCTCGGCAATGCCGGCGACGCTCCGGGAGCCTTCAGAGCACTCCGAGGCGACATCCGACGCATATCGTCGATCGAATTCGTCGATCAGAACCCGATCGGCAAATCGTCGCGATCTAACCCCGCCACATATCTCAAGGCCTACGATGAGATCCGCGCGCTTTTCGCCGATCAGCAGCACTCGCGACAGATGGGCTTCACCCCGGCCTATTTCTCGTTCAACGCCGAGGGCGGCCGCTGCGAGGAGTGTAAGGGCGAGGGATCGATCACCATCGAGATGCAGTTTATGGCCGACATCGTCGTCACCTGCGAGTCGTGCCACGGCAAACGTTTCAAACCCGAGGTTCTCGAAGTCGAGTACCGCGGCCGCAATATCTACGACGTTCTTGACATGACGGTCAACCAGGCCATAGAATTTTTCTCCGAGACCGACGGTGCGACCGAGCGCCGCATCGTGCGCCGCCTCAAGCCCCTGCAGGATGTAGGCCTCGGTTACATCAAGCTCGGGCAGTCGTCGTCAACTCTGTCGGGCGGCGAGAACCAGCGCGTCAAACTGGCATGGTTCCTCGCCCAGGAAAAACCGGAGCCGACTATATTTATTTTCGACGAACCGACGACCGGCCTGCACTTCCACGACATCCACGTGCTGCTCGACTCTTTCGAACGCCTGCTGAAACAAGGTCACACACTGGTGATCATCGAGCACAACATCGAAGTGATCAAATGCGCCGACAACATCATCGACATAGGCCCCGACGGCGGCGAGGCCGGCGGCTCAATCGTAGCCATAGGCACACCCGAAGAGATCGCCGCCTCAGGCCTCGGCCACACCTCAGCCTTCCTGAAAGAGAAATTGTAAATAATATATTTTTCACAAATTCTTAAAAATATGTTATAAAACATATAAAAATATTTGCAAATGAGGTATCGAGCTTATTATCTTTGCGTAAAATCAATCTCCTAAACTCTTGCTGTTATGTCTCGCCTCTCGTCTCGCAAATTATCAGTTCTCGCGTCATATATCTACGACGGTGCGGTAAACAAACCCGGCACACGTTCGCGCATC